>JAKLFF010000002.1 GCA_022711335.1 Patescibacteria group bacterium
AGTCTGATATTTTGGCTTATTCACTGGATTCCCAATCAAGTTGGGAATGACAAAGCGAGGTCAATGTTAAATGAGCTTTTTCCATGTTTTATGTTCCATGTTCCATGTTTTATAGCTTTCCTTTCCACAATTCCGTTCGCAAGGGAGCATCTTTCCAGGAATTATCCCGAAAAAATACATTTTACCTACTCGCAAAAAATAAGGAGGGCTTTTTTGCTTTGGAACTCGCGCCCGGAATTCTGAAAAGGATAGCTAGAATTTGCTTTATATAATACAATAAGCGAAATCCTATTCTTCAGGTACGATATTTCAGTATAGCAGATTTTCGCCAAAAAGTCAAGCCG
Source organism: Patescibacteria group bacterium (assembly GCA_022711335.1). GTDB lineage: Bacteria > Patescibacteriota > Minisyncoccia > Moranbacterales > UBA2206 > JAKLFF01. Next base: position 345 of record JAKLFF010000002.1, read on the forward strand.
CCGTGGGATAGCGGCAAAGACGCTACCGCCTTGCGGTATTCCACGAGGCAAAAAAAGCCCTGCTGGGCTTACTGAGCTATATTCCCCTTCCCCCTTTGGGGGAAGGTGGTCCCGCCTTGGCGGGACCGGATGAAGGAAGAAAATCTTTAGTTTTTTCCCTCTCCCGCCCATAGGCCTATGGGCGACCTCTCCCTAAGGGAGAGGTGGGGATTTTATGCTATATATTTTTTATGGCTTACAGCCCATACCTGTCCTTATTGGCATTATGTTCATCAATCGTTTTGGAAAACACCGTCTTCCCTGTTTCCGGGTCGCTCAAAAAATAAAAATAGCCGGTATCTTTTGGATTAGCCGCCGCTTCAATGGAAGCCAGCCCCGGATTTCCGATCGGTCCGGGCGGAAGCCCGGCATTTTGATAAGTGTTGAATAGGGATTTGATTTGCGTATCCTCATAGGTATATTGCTTTTTATTCTCACCCAGAACAAACGCCAGCGTGGCGCAGCTTTGGAGAGGCATGCCTTTTTCAATTCTGTTCCAAAATATCCCGCTCACGACTTTCCGGTCTTCTTCGCTCTTCACTTCCATCTCGATTATGCTCGCCATAGTGATAATTTCTTTCAATGTCCTATTTTGTTTTTGGATATCTTCTCTCAAATCGGCATCAACTTTCAACCCAAAATCATTAAGCATCAGTTTTATTATTTTTTCCCCGTCAGAATCCGGAGGGAAATAATAAGTATCGGGGAAAAGAAAACCCTCGAGATTTGAGATTTTCGCGTCAGCAAGAAAATCATATTTCGGCCGGAACGCATCGGCGTCATTTATCCGCTTTAGGAATTCATCTCCCGGCAATCCGTTTTCATTGAGGCGCGCCGCCATTTTCTTGGAGTTCCAGCCTTCCGGAAAAGTGACTTTGATCCGAAGATCCTGCAGATTGGTGATCGTGTGCGCGATTTCGGGAATGGACATATTGCCGGACAGCTTGTATATTCCCGGAAGAATCTTGTTGACGATCCCCTGGTATTTTGAATAGTAGTGGAAATATATCTTTCCCGATATCAATCCTTCTTCGGCCAGCTTGGCCGCGATTTCTCCATTCCCCTCGCCCTTTTTGATCTCAAAAGTTTTTTCGTTTTTATAATTTCCATGGGAATAATATACCTGATAGCGGAAATAAAAAAGACCTGCGGCGAGCAGACAAATTATTATGATTGATGATAATATTATCTTTTTCTTCATCAAATAGTGCCTAAAATTTTTGAATTTATTCCAGCATTCATTCTCTCCCTTTGGGAGAGATACCCCCGCCTAGGCGGGGGAGAGAGGGTTCTTCGTGAAACTTATGATTTTCTGAATCTAACCAAGCTCCCTCTCCTGTCATGAGTACATGACATCCTCTCCCGAAGGGAGAGGACGAAGAGAAAATTATAAAATTGTAAATTATTTGATAATAAGCGGCACGAAACTGAACCCCGGGTATTCTTCTTTCAAGAAATCATCTTCCCCTCTTTTTTCCAGATACCAAACGCTGTGCAGGATCGGAATCACCATTTTTCCGCCGATTTTTAGTTGGGCCTTAAGTTCATCGGGCACGTACTCGGCTGAAGCGGAAACTAAAATCCGGTCATAAGGCGCTTCGGGGGAATATCCTTTGCTCCCGTCAGCGCATATGAATTCGGCGGTTCCTTTTGAAACGTAGCCGAATTTTTCCGCGTTATTTTTTCCAAATTCCAGAAGATTCGCATTCCTTTCCACCGCAATCACTTTTCCTTCTTTTCCGACGGCGTAGGAAAGGAGCGCCGCGGTCCATCCGGATCCGGAACCGATATCGAGAACCTTATGCCCTCTTTCGGGCTCGAGAAGCTCAAGCATGGTAGCGACCGTCGCGGGCTGGGAAATGGTCTGGCCGTATCCGATTGGCAGCGGAATATCCGCCTCCGCCTCTTTCTCTAATTCTTTTGGAACAAACTCAACCCGGCTGATTTCAAAAAACGCGTCGATAATCAGATCATTTTTGAGATATCCTTTTCTAATCAAATCGTTCGCGAGCTTGCCCATTGAAATAGAATTTAGAATTATGAACTTGGAATTTAGAATCAGAATATTGAATACAGAATCAACACTCGAACTTATTGAGCCTGGTTGCCTTTATGAGCCCGATTATAAGCTTATGTCCTTCCTGCCAAGCCGCTATATCAGTAAACTTTGTAATTTTTTCAAATTCATTATTCTTGATTCCCATTCTAAATTCTAAATACTAAATTCAGGATTCTAAAACTAAAGTCCTATCACCTGCACAAGCACTTCCCGAGTCCTCGCTCCGTCCATTTCCGTGATAAAGATGCTTTGCCGTTCGGTCATGATTATTTTTCCTTTTTCAATCGGCAAGGTTTCGCTCACTCCTCCGAGAAGTATCGCTTTGCAGTGCGAATGGCCGTTGCTCCGCCCGTCAGACTTGGTAGCTTTGTTGAGCTCGAAAAGATCATGCGAATATCGGTCGGACACCGGCGCAAGCCGATAGAGGATGGTCATAAAATCCTGGATCAGCATCGGCTCGTTGTGGTTGACCACGATTGAAGCCGTCGTGTGCGGGCAGTAGACCAGAACCTGCCCCTCTCTTATCCCCGAAGCTTCCACCACTTCTTCCACCTGATTGGTGATATCAATAAATTCTATCTGAGTCGTGCTTTGGATTTTTATTTTTTGTTTGTAAATCTTCATGGGTTCTCTACGAACTACAAATTTGTACGAATATACGAATTTGTAAATCTAAAAATTATATTTTTAAATCTCAATTACAAAATCTCAATATCCAATAAAATCCCAACCTGTAAATTCCAACTATTTTTTATTTTTTGACTTGTTTATTATGGCAGAAAATATCCATACAAATTCCTGCGCTTCCTTGTAAAGTTTTCGGCACTTATCTTTTTTGTCCTGATTGGCTTTTGCAATCATTCTGAACCAGTGCATAGTTTCTTTTGATTCTTTTCTGCATATCCCGATTTTATTTTCAAAATCTTTTTTTGAAACTGCGCCATCAGCTTCCATATAATTTGCTCCAACACTGGTTCCCGACCGTATTATTTGGCTGATGAGCGGCCTGTTGATTTCATTCTTGGAAAGGTTGCAGCAAAATTCGATGACATCTTCTCCAAATTTAGCTGTTCGCTCTATCAAATCATAAGTATTATTTTTATTTGGAGCTTTATTTGGCATTGAGATTTGGATTTGGGATTTTTTATTCTTGTTTCGTAGTTCGTAGAGACTTCTTCTTAAATACATCCGCTACCGTTCTCACTGCCCGCCTATCCAGCGCTTCTGGCACAATTCTACCACTCGTTGGCTTTTTTATCAATCCGGCCAAAGCCTTGGCCGCGCGGATCTTATGTTCTTCGGTTATCTTTCTGATATTATTGTCCAGCGCTCCCCGGAAAATTCCCGGGAAAACCAGGACATTGTTGAGCTGGTTTTGAAAATCGGATCTTCCCGTCGCCACAATGCGCGCTCCGCCGGCTTTGGCCAAAGCTGGCATTATTTCCGGAACCGGGTTGGCCATGGCAAAAACAACCGCGTCTTTGTTCATCTGTTTTATATCTTCTTCCGTGAGAATATTAGGCGCCGAAACGCCGATAAAAACATCGGCGTTTTTCAGAGCCTCCCTCGCCCCGCCTTTTCTTTTTTCCCGATTGGTGATTTTGGCGATTTCTTTTTTCACCGGATTAAGGCCGTCTCTTCCTTCATAAATTATCCCCTGGCTGTCGACCATAATGATATTTTTGGCGCCGTAGCGAAGAAGCAGTTTGGCCGTAGCAATTCCAGCCGCCCCCACGCCGGAAATTACGATTTTAATATTTTCAATATCTTTCCTAGCAACTTTCGCCGCATTGATTAGGCCGGCGAGAATTATGATCGCCGTTCCATGCTGGTCGTCATGGAAAACCGGAATGTCGAGTTCGGCTTTGAGCCTTTCTTCGATTTCAAAACATCGCGGAGCCGAAATATCTTCCAGATTTATTCCGCCGAAAGTCGGAGAGAGATATTTCACCGTTTTTATTATTTCTTCCGTGTCTTGCGTTGCCAAAACGATAGGAACAGCGTCCACTCCGGCCAATTCTTTTAGCAAAAGGCATTTTCCCTCCATTACCGGCAGAGCCGCTTCCGGCCCGATGTTTCCAAGACCGAGCACCGCGCTCCCGTCGGAAATAACGGCAATGGTGTTTTTCCGGATAGTATAAATTTTGGAAAGCTTTTTATTTTTTGCAATCGCTTTGGAAACTTCCGCCACCCCCGGCGTATACAAAATTGGCAGAGTCTTTTTGGTCAGCTTCACTTTGCTTTTCACTTCAATCTTCCCGCCTAATTTCTTGGACATCTTTATAGGATTCATAAAAATTATCAATAATCAATTTACAATTTACAATAAATATTCAAGATTCAATTTACAATTTTCAACCAAGCTTTGGTTTGTGAATTGATAATTGTAAATTTTTTGTAAATTGTAAATTTGTAAATTGATCATTGCCTTTTATCCAATGTGTTTACAATTTTTTGAAATATCATTATAAGTTCCTGGCATTCTTTCCATAATTTTCTTATTTCTTCCGTTTTTTCCGGATTACATTTAGCCAGAAGCTGAAACCAGTGTTTTGTTTCCTGTGTTTCTTTCTTACAGATAAATATCTTATTTCTAAAATCTTTTTTAGAACTGCCGTTTGTCGCCTCGCAATAATTTGCACCTACACTGGTTCCTGATCTTATCAGCTGATTAATGACAGGTTTATTAATTATATCGATTTTAATGCTTTTGCAAAGTACAATAACATCTTCGCCGAATTTAGTAGTTCTTTTGGTCAAATCATATTCTTTTTTATTTTTGTCTTCCACTGATATTTGTAAATTGTTTAATTGTAAATTTTTTGTAAATTGTGAATTGTAAATTGATCATTGTCCGAGCCTATTCTTTTATAGTCGCTTTCCCCGCATTATACAAATCCCCGACTTCTTGCGCCGATAATGCACGGTCGTAGATGCGGACATCAGCAAACGATAGTATTTGACATAAAATGACCTCTGTGGTAGTATTACGTCACATAAGAATCCCGGCCAGAAGGTAACACTTCACATCGTGGCGGGGGTTTGCACAATAAATATTTTGCCGAATACTGTCCGTATGGCAGGTTTCTTGAGCAATCGAGATAGGCAATTCCCCCTATAAACGGGGGTTTTGTGTTTTTTAGAGCTCGTCTGCTATTTTTCTATGCTTTAGCTTTAAAACGGTTTCGCTTGCCCATTTTTGTCCATCGTTTGCATCTCTTACTAGTCCGCATAAAGCGTCGACTAAACGGATAAATGCATTATTTTCATCCTTTTTAACCCCTCTGATTTTCTTTGTTCTTATTCTAAGCGCACGAAGTCCTCTGACAAAAATCGCTATTTCTTTCTTCTTTAACCCATCCACAAAAACTGTCGCTTTATAATTATCACTTGCTTTTTTTAGAATAGCTTTGGCAGTGGCGTATGAAGTCAATTCTATATATTTTTTCGTGTCACTGAATACTTCGAAAAATAATTTATCTCTAAAAATGTCAGCACTTCCGATTTTTTCGATATAATCTTTGCGGAATTCATATTTGCATTTATTCCATTTTACATTATTTTTACCGCTTTTCTTTTCAATTTTTCCCAGTTTTTCCATCAGCGCGCTTTTTTCTTTTTCAAAAACTAAAATTCCTACGACAAAAATCAATCCCTTGGTATCCTGCCCTGATTCATCCACGTAGACATATAATTTTTTTGATTTTGCTTTGTAGAAAATCATGATTTTTATTTTTTCCCCTCTCCTGCCCTTCGGGCATCCTCTCCCGCAAGCGGGAGAGGAGGGTATGTTTTTTATTCTTTGATGGTGGCGTGGCCGAGGCGGTAGAGGTCGCCGACTTCTTCCGCACTAATGACGCGGCTGTAAACGCGGACGTCATCATAAACAATTATCAATTACCAATAGACCAATTGCCATTCAATTATCAATAACCAATTATCAATGATCAATTAAAAATTTTATAATTGGTCATTCACTGAAAATTGATCATTGGTAATTGATCATTGTTTGCGGTCTAGCGTGTTTACAATTTTTTGAAATATCATGGTCAATTCCTGGCATTCTTTCCATAGTTTCCTGGCCTTTTCTCTTTGGCTTTCATTAAGGTAATCAGAAGAAATTCTTAGCCAATATTTCGTTTCTTGCGCCTCTTTTTTACAAATAAATATCTTGTTCCTAAAGTCTTTTCTGGAACTGGCATTATTGGCTTCGCAGTAATTGGCACCAACGCTAGTTCCGGAACGGATCAGCTGATTTATAATCGGTTTCATCAGCAAGTCTTTTTCTTGTTTTTTGCAAAATCTAACAATTTCCGAACCGAACTTGGATGTTCTTTCCTCAAGATCGAATTTATTTGAAAATTTTGTCATTGTTAAATTGAAAATTTATTGTAAATTGGTTTATTGATAATTGGTAATTGCACATCATTTCTTTATCACCGCATTCCCCAAATCCTTGTCGATCGTCACCTGTCCCATTCGATATAGCCGACCGATTTCATCCGCCGAAAGCGCGCGGTTATATATGCGAACTTCGTCGAGAGAACCGTCGAAAGCAAAACCTGCTGTTGCTGCCCCATTTGCAGCAATACGAGTTGCTAAAGAACTATCCGAGAGAAAACCTACACCATCTGTCTGAACAGCATATCCTGTTTCGACTCCATTAACATAAATATGAGCATTAGCGGCTGTGGTGGATCCATCCCAGCTCACTGCCACATATTGCCATTTATTAAAACTAATAACCCCATTAGACGAACGAGCCAGCAAATCCGTTGATCCGTCCTTTAAAAATTGCAGAGCTTTACTATTATTTCCATAAACATCTAAATGCCAATAGCCAGAAAAATTGCTATCCTTATCAAGTATGCGACCAAGCTCCCCTTCGCCAGCTGTTTCGGGTTTTATCCAAGCTGAAATTGTCAATCCGCCAGTTGTATGCAAATCATCCAAAGACGCTCCGCTTCCACAATTCACATAATCATCCGTTCCGTCAAAAATCATCCCCTGCCCTCTTTTCCCAATCGTTGCTGTCGGACCGGGCGCGGTACCGCTAAGGATTCCGTCGTTGCCGTTTCCGGACTTATCAAGAGCCGTTCCACCGATGCCGATCCCTTTCATATCGTCCCCATCAAAAGACCAATAACCAACAAGTCCAGAATTGAGGCTTTCATTGGTGTCGATATTTTTCGATTGTTGAGCTTCGACAAACGGGCCGTCATCCGCGCCGATGCTCCAATCCCCGGTTCTGGAATTTCCGTCAATGTCGGTAGTGAAATTTAAATTGCTGTCGTCGGAATAAGAAGCCAGTTTTATGCCTTGGTTTTTCGCTCCGCTATCATTTAAAGATAAATGATAATTTTTGTCAGTAGAACTGATAAAAGTGACAGTAGTATTGTCTTTGTCATGCGCTCCGCCAGTGGTATCTCCCGAAACATTGGAAATGTTGTAATCCGAACCAGATGCGAAACCTCCAGAATATCCGTCATCAGCATTTTGAACAATATTATTTTTCACAATAGCAGAACCAGCACCAACATAAATTCCACCGTTCAAATTGGCAAATGTATTATTATAAACATAGTTTTTTCCTCCAGTAATGTATAATCCGCCAAAATGCGTACTTTTGACTGAATCATAAATAATATTGTTCCAAATATTAAGCACATTTTGATTTCCCCAGCTTGTAGATACTGCATTCCCGCCGTATGTAACCATTCCTGAATAATCGGCTTGTAAAATATTATTCGATATTTTAATTTTGTTATCATACGGGCTCAAACTGTTAATTTCAATCATGACCGGCCATCCAGAATCATTTCCCAATACTTTGAGCTGTATTCCATCGATCCAAAAATAATTATCGTAAATATACAAGCCAGCGTTAGTATTATTCATATAATATTTGCCCGTATCCCATTTTCCATTGTGCCTTTGCGAGCTATTAGCTTCAGTTGAAATATTGGTCGGAGTATAGACTTTTATATAATTGTTAGCTGCCGTAGTCCAATTATTGACAGTAACCGGAGATGTATCTGCCGCATTGTCATAGTAGCAAGGAATGTTTAGGATATAATTTCCGGAATACAAATCAGAAGTATTAAGATGCGAAGAATTTTTAGCACCTTGGCCGGAATTAGCAGATAATGCTCCTAAATCAGTATTTCCGCCTAATGAATCAAACGCATGCGCAATACTTGTCACAGAAACTCCCGAAACCTGCGGCGCGGTTCCGCCGGTGGCGTTTTGGCAATTCCAGTGCATTTTGTCGTCGCTGGTTTTTGAGGTGATGTAGCAACTTCCTCCAGTGTAGGTAATGAGATCGCCCACTCCCATATTGGGGGCAGTTTGGGCGACATTAAGAGTAGCATTGTAACCCGATAAGGTTATCGTCGGAGCGCTGCCGCCAACACCAAGAGTTTTATGATCAGAGGTGTTTTGGCCGACGGAATAGTATATATATGTAGAACCTTCATCCGCGCCGATGTCGAATGTGCCGAGAGAGGGGCGGGAATTGCCGTCAATGTCCGTAGAGACGCTCAATTGAGCGTCTGTACTCAAATCCGCTCCGGTGTTTCTCGCTGAAGAATCATTTTCGGCGAGGTGGAAGTCGTAGTTGGCGGAGTCGACAAAATTGACTGTTTGGCTTCGACAACTATGTCCTCCGCAGTCAGTGGAACCGGGGTTGGGAGAGGTCGCATCGGATGAAATATTATTAGCTGACGAGGCACTGAATGTTCCCGAATAATCTGTAGTATTATTTTGGGCAATGTTATTTTTGAAAATATCATTTGTATCATAGCTTGAATATGCGAGGTAGTTGTTATACGCCGTGTTATTGTATGCAATAACTGAACTCCAAGTCGAATTTATAATAAGAGCTGCGTTATTATAAGATCCATTTTTCCACCCATAAAATATATTATTCCAAATCAGCGCTTTTTTTTCTTTTGAATTTGATGCCCAATTTAATGTAATCCCATAACAAGAACTCGAAGTTCCACTTAAAACACCTTTGATTATATTATTTGATATATAAAGATGATGGTTTACATCTCCTGCCCATATTGCATCTCGATAATCTGTGTCTACGGATGTAACTTGCAACTGTAAACCATCTAACTTTATGTAATCTGAACTAGCAATAATAGCTGTTCCTGCAACTTCCAGCCTGTATTTCCCCTCATCCCACTTCCCCTGATGCCTTTGCGAATTGTTAGCTTCAGTTGTTGTATTGGTGGGTGTATACACTTTTATATAATTCGTACTATATGTAGTGTATCCGCTGATAGTAACGGTAGATGTATCAGCGGTGCCGGAATCCATATAGCAGGGAACGGAAAGTTGGAGATTGTTAGTGTAGAGATCGGTCGTATTCATCATAGTCGAACCGGAGGCTCCGGCGATGGCTCCGTTTAGAGATGTATAGCTGTGTTTTATGGAATTGACCGGTTCGGTTGTCGCCACGCCTAAACTTGTTCCAGTGGCGCTTTGCACCGTCCAAACGGTACTGGATGTTTTTCCGGTAATATAGGCTTTGGCATATGGTGAAGTTCCGTATTCGATATAATCTCCGACTCCCATATTGCCAGTTTGAGCCACGTCCAATGTTCCATTTCCAGACGCGTCTATGGAAAGAGTAGGAGAACCAGTTTTGAGATCGCTGGAGCTTTGCCCAACGCTATAATATATGGCAGTTGCCGCTTCATCCGCGCCGATGTCATAACCGCGGGAATCTGTGTTTCGGTTGTTGCCGTCGATGTCGGAGGTGACCACCAGATATGGTTCGGTGGAACCGGTGCCGATGTTAATGCCATAATTCCGGGCGGCCGTGTCGCCGATGCCGAGATGAAAGTCTTTGTTGGTAGAATCCTGGAAAGTGACTGTTTTGGAGTTTTGCGGATTTGTTCCTGGTGCGTCAGCATGATCGGAAAGATTGTTAGTAGAGGTTGAATCGAAAGTGCCGGAATAACCAGTTGTTGAATTTTGAACAATGTTATTTTTTGCAACAACTATGCCCCCATCTCTCTGAATACCAATATAGCAATTGTAAATCGTATTATTATAAACATAATGACCATAAGTCCATCCTGCATATTCATATATGCCATAAGCACTATTTGCACCATTTACAAAACCATAAATTGTATTGTTCCATATTCTTGAGGCAGTTGACCCGGAACCATCTCCAATGCCAGCAGCACTTGCCGCAGTTCCGCTGAGAATACCTCTAATTATATTATTAGTTATCTCAACTGTACTGCCCGTATTAGCATTTATTCCTTTCGCATTTCCTCCACTATTAGTTGTGCTAATTTGCAATCCATCCACTTTTACATTCAAAGCGCCTATGTCAATAACGTGACTGTAGTTAGCTGTTACCTCTAGTTTATACTTCCCCTCATCCCACTTCCCCTGATGCCTCTGAGATTGGTTGGCTTCGGTTGTGGTGTTCGAGGGTGTATAGACTTTAATATAATTTGGAACAGCAGTGGTATAGCCTTGAATTGTGACCGCGGTTGTGTCCGGCTGGGTGCCGGAGTCCATATAGCAGGGAATGTTTAATTGATAGTTGTTAGCCTTTAGATCAGTTGTATTTAGAAATTCGGGAGCAGTGGATCCTCCAATGGAAGAATTAAGAGAAGCAAAAGCTCTTTTGATTGAAGTCACAGCTACTCCTGAAACTTGGGGAGCCGTTCCGCCGGTAACATTTTGACAAGACCAAATGAGAGTTGAAGTTTTTCCAGATATGGTGCAGGATCCGCCGGTATAAGTGACGATATCACCGACTCCGATGTTGCCGGTTTGAGCGGTGTCAAAAGTAGCGGTATAACCGGAAACAGAAACATTGGAAGCAACCTTGAAATCGGTGGAGGTGGATTGCCCGACACTATAGTATATGGCAGTGGCTCCTTCGTCCGCGCCGATGTCGACAACATTCGTTCCGATTGGTCTAGTGTGACCATCGATGTCAGTGGTAATTGGAAGATATGCATCAGCGGAAAGATCTGCGCCGGAATTTCTCGCTGATGTATCGGTTGAAGCTAGGTGGAAATCTTTGTTGGCAGAGTCCGCGAAGGTTACTGTTGTTGCAAGACCATTTCGATATGACGCTGAAATTCCGGTCGTATCGCCAGCAATGTTGGAAATATTATAATCAGAAGACCCATCAAAAGTGCCATAATATCCGTCTGTGCAATTTTGCGCGATGTTATTTTTAGCGTAAACTGTTCCTCCATAGCGACGAAACCCATAATAAGAATTATAAACAGTATTGTTATACAGATAAACGCTGTATCCGGTTGAATAAATTTGTAAAGCTTCGATGCTTGAACTGGAACCATTAACAAAGTCATAAACCAGATTATTCCATATTTTTAAGATTTTTGTTCTATTTGTGTCTATAGTTGATGTTCTTATTCCATAAATGTGATCAGCGCTATCAGATAAAACACCTTTGATAATATTATTGGAAATTTGGAATTCCGATTCTGAACCAGGAGTGTTATAAAGATAAATTCCATTAGTATATGAGTCAATTGTCGAGGTTATTTGTATTTGTATTCCTTCAACTCTAAAAAAACTCGTATAGTCAGATATGCTTGTACTTCCAGCAGCAATTGTTCGATAATATTTGCTTGTATCCCACTTCCCCTGATACCTTTGGCTAGTTCCGACTTCTGTGGTTGCATAAGGCGTATAAACTTTTAGATAATTCGTTGGATAAGTCGTCCATCCAGAAATAATCGTCGCTGTTGAATCCGCTGTCGTTGAATTGGCATACGCCGCCACGTTCCACTGCTGGTTGGCGGTATAAATATTTTTTCCGTGACTGGCTGACCAGTCGATATCAAAATGTTCCACGGCATCAGCAAGGCCAGTGTTTTCTGTTCCGCCGGTGGATGATCCGGTGGCATTTTGAAGAGATGTGTAAGATCTGAAAATTGACCAGTCATAATCAGTGGCACTGGTAGATGTCGGCGTTCCGCCGGTTCTGTCCTGAATAGTATAAACAGTTCCTGATGTTCTTCCTGATATGAAAGCTACCGAATCAATCGATCCATTGTTATCAGAGTCATATTGAATGGCATCACCGACTCCAATCGTGTCTCCGGGAGCGGTGCCAAATGTGACAGAAGTTCCGGCAATGATCATGGAGTTCGCCGGGTTAGTGCCAGAAGCGATGGATCCGGTGGCGGAAGGAGCCAAACTTCTGTATATGGCATTGGCTGATTGGTCTGCACCAATATCATATTGTGAATTTGGGCTTGGGATTTGATTGGAAATTGGTAATTGGAAATTGGAAATTCTCGTCTGACTGTCAAGGTCGGAGCTTACTGGCAGATATAAGTCTTGGCTTAGATCAACTCCTGCGTTCTTAGCCGCTGCATCAGACGAGCTGAGGTGGAAATCATAATTTGTTGGATCGACGAAGGAAACAGTCTTGCTTTGATACTCAGCGTTTGGAGAAGTAGCGTCTTTGGAAATATTATAGGAACTGGCAGAATTGAATGTTCCCGAGTAATCAGTCTTATTGTCATAAGAAAGATTATTTTTGATCAATCTTGTCGTTCCGCTATGTGCAAAAATTCCCGTGTCATTGCCTATTAGAGTATTGTTATAAACATACATGTCTGACCCGCCTGCTCCGGCCAGGGCAATGCCGCAACTTTGTGAAGAAGCAACAGTAAAGCCATAAATAATATTGTTCCAGATTTTATAATCATGGGAAGGCGCGCTTTGTGCTGAAACTCCGGCAGAACCGGTATCATCTGAAGTAATATTCCCCTTTAATATGCAATTAGATACTTCCATCATAGAACTGGCATTGTTTACTGCATTAAATATCGCATGACGATCGCTGGTGTTAGTAACTGTTATTTTTATTTGCAGACCGTCTATTCTTACAAATTCGTCGTAAATTGCAATGCCACCATTGTCGCTTGTTTCCATCCGATATTTCTGTTCATCCCATTTCCCTTGATGCCTTTGCGATGCAGTCACTTCAGTGGACGCAGTCGGAGTGTAAATTTTTATGTAATTTTGTTGCGCCGTTGTCCAACCATTGATTGTTATGCCTGTTGTATCCGGAGTTGTACTTCCGCTTGGAGTATAAAGTGCCACATGCCATTGCTCTGAATTGCTTGCAATATCTCGGTTTCCGGAATCGTAAGTTACTCCGATACCGGTATTTTCCGTTCCGCCATCCCAACCTGAAAGAGAAGTGTAGGCTCGATATAATTTCCAATCAAAATCTCCCACCACCATCTGTGGTGCAGTTCCACCGGTTGAATTTTGGAGCGTCGCGGTTTTAGCTGTTGAATCTATAGCAGATATGAAAGCGGTGGAATCCAATGATCCATTATTGTCAGAGTCATAGCGAATCACATCTCCCACTCCAAAATCTGCACTGGTGGGAAATGTGGCAAATGTTCCGGTGTTGCCTGAAATTGTGAGAGAAATAGATGCGCTAGTTCCGGAAATGATAGCGGCAGTGGTTCCGACTCCGACAGAGCGGTATATTTTGGTAATCAGTTCGTCCGCGCCAATGTCCCAAGATGTGGCGCGCGGTCTTGTGAGGCATGCATCCTGATAAACCGAGTCGCAGGATTTTCCGTCTGTTGATCCGGAAGAATCGATATCGGTTTGAATCGGCAAATACAAATCATTGCTCAGATCCGCGCCGATGTTTCTAGCGACAGAATCTCCTGGCGCTAAATGAAAATCCTTGTTCGTCGCGTCCACAAAAGAAACTGTTTTGGTATTTTGAGGATTTAATCCTGGTGCGTCGGCATGGTCAGAAAGGTTGTTAGTGGAAGTGGAATCAAAAGTTCCAGAATAACCAGTCGTTGAACTTTGTACAACATTATTTTTTACTAAGACCGTCCCCGAATTTCTGTAAATTCCAAAATAAGTTCCGTAAATAGTATTGTTATAGGCATATACGTTAGCACATTGATCTATCACAATACCTCCAGAATTACCATTTAATGGATAAATATCATAAATAATATTATTCCAGACTTTTAAATTTGATTTGCTTGTATTTAAGCTAATACCTCTTTGATAATAGGAGTTCGAATTCCCTCCTTTTAATATACTATTACTCACATAGACAAAATTGCTATCATCGATATTGCCTGTTAAATAAATAACAGCTTTACCATCAGCGGTGGGGCTTGCAGACATCAGTTGAATTCCGTCAATACGAGTGAAGCCATTACCTGGACTAATGCCTATAGAAAAAGCAGTGTTATCAGTAACCTGCAAATAATATTTACTCGTATCCCACTTCCCTTGATGCCTCTGGCTTGTCCCAACCTCATCCGTCCTTGTTGGTGTAAAAATTCGAATATAATTATCCGCCGTTGTCGTCCAACTGGCAATTGAAACGGCCGTCGTATCCGCCGTTGTCCCATTTCCATAACAAGCAATGTTCCATTGTTCATTATTGGTTGTCAGGTCTTTTCCACCAGACCAAGTATCGAAGTTCTCCACTGTATCATTTATTCCCGTATTTTCCGTTCCAGCTTCAGCATTAGATAAGCTTATATATGATCTATAAATTCCCCATCCTGAATTAGGAAGAGATGTTGTGGCATCCGGTGCTGTTCCATCTGATTTTCTGACTGAATAATGGGTAGAATCAATTCTTTTCGTTATGAAAACTATTTTGTCTATGCCTCCAGTGTTATCCTGGTCATATTGAAGAGCGTCTCCTACTCCAACATTGTCAGGAAGAGGTCGCCAGAAAGTGGCAATGAGTCCACTGATTGTCATATTGCCATAACTGGAATCAGCGGTTCCGCCCCAAGCCAAGGGACTGGTTGCTCCGGCTCCGACAGATCTGTATATTTTAGCTACATTTTCATCGGCTCCAATATCCCAAGATCCGGCGACATCTTTTCTAGCTTCGTTATCAATGTCAGTGGTGAAGTTGAGATTGGAATCATCTCCAGAGTCATAAAGGATTGTTCCGTTATTCTTAGCTCCGGTGTCGGATGAGTCGAGGTGGAAATCGTTGTTGTAAACATCTGCGAAAGTGACGGTAACGCCGTTTTGGGGTGCAGTAGTGCTAGCAATATCTGAATCAGAAGAAGGACCAGAGAGGTTGTTGGCAGATCCGGCTACGAAGGTGCCGTAGTAATTGTCGGTATTGTTGTAGGAGAGGTTGTTTTTTGCAATCAATGTCCCTGACACCCTATATATTCCACAGCCAGAATTATATATAGTATTATTGTACACATAAACAGGTCCGACTTGTCCATCTCCAACAATACCAAGTCCATTAACATTATATATAATATTATTCCATGCCGACCCTGCACCCCAAAATTCCAAACCACGACCGCTCGTAGCTCCCCCGGAATAATTACCGACTATAATAGAGTTACTTATTTTTGTATCTATGGAGCCGCTAAGTGCTCTATTAAAAATAACTCGAGCCGTATTTCCTGTCGTATAGGAATTTTTTATTTGAATACCATCAACCCTAACGAATGATTCATAATTTTGTATTCCATATAACGCAACTAATTCCATTCGATATTTCCCTGTGTCCCACTTCCCCTGATGCCGATAGTTTTCAGATGGATCAGTCCAGATTTTTATATAGTGAGTTGAGTCAGTATCCCAGCCGTTGATGGTGACAGCAGTCGTGTCGGCAGTCCCAGTTGTCGCCCGGCATTTGGCCGTCACTTGAGGCTGGTCGGGAGCGGTGCCGCTTAGGAGGAAAAGATTGGAAGCATCGATCCGCCATTCGTCGCTGGCCTGGTAATAGGCCGGGCTGGTGTTGCCGACGCCTTTGAGCATAATCTGGCTTCCGGCTTTGGCCGTATGGACCACTGTCGCTCCTACTCCCGTGGATGCTCCGGAACGGTAAAGCGTTACTTGAGCGCCGTCTGAAGGTGCCGTGCCGGTAACAGTTCCGGAGAAAACAAAAGTATCCGGCGCGGTGAGATTGGTGCCGATGGCATTTTCCCAGGAGCTTAGGGTGGAATAGTCGGAGTCAGAGGCACCGCCGGTGTCGACGATACTCACAAATTCGGTTGCTGCGTAAACTTTACCAGCAAAACAAAAATAACCTGAAATAATAAGTAAAATTGTAAATATAATTTTAGAAAATCTCATTTTTGTGTTATAATATACTTGCCGTGGGGGTAGCTTGGTGCGGACTCAGGATTATCACCCATGAGCCCCGGGGTTCAATTCCCCGTACCTCCACGGCTCTGTGGATAAGATTCAATTTGACATATATTGTCAAGTCTGGTAGTATTATAGACAGGTGATAATCCTGAGCTTCGCACCAGGTTGGTGCTCGTCAAGAAATCCGCGTAAATGCGGGTTTTTTGCTTTTCAGACGCTCCGCCGGTGTCGACGATGGAGACGAACTCAGTTGCGGCGTGGGCACATGAAACATGAAACATGGAACATGGAACAAAAAGCAGGAAAAATAGAGAAAATAAAAACACAAAAAGCATCCCCTTCCCCCTTTGGGAGGAAGCCTGCCTGCCGGTAGGCAGGGTGGCCGGAGGCCGGATGAGGGAGGAAACTTTATTGTCTTTTCCCTCTCCTGTCCCTTCGGGACATCCTCTCCCTAAGGGAGAGGATGAATCTTTTTTAATTGTAGGCAAGAGAAACTTTTTCATCGGTGGTCAATTTTGAATTTTTAATTTTGAATGTTGAAACAATTTTTTAATTTTACCCTCACCTCAATCCTCTCCCGCAAGCAGGCGAGTAGGAATTTAAATTTTATTTTTTTGTATTTCCCTCTCTCCCTTCGGGAGAGATGTCCCCGCCTTGGCGGGGACAGAGAGGGTTCTTTGCAAAAAGGCGCTAAACTTATGGTTTTCTGAATTTAACCAAGCACCCTTTATGCAGGAGCAGGTTTGTAACCTGCTCATTTTAGTTTACAGATTATGCTTTATTAGTTAACTATACGGTTCAGATTACAAATCTGAACCTGCGCGGAATTTTCAACCAAGCTCTGGTTTGTGAATTGATAATTGTAAATTTTTTGTAAATTGTGAATTTGTAAATTGAAAATTACTGTTCTATTATACCACAAAAAACTTCCAAAAAAAACAAAAAAAACTGCCCCAAAGGGGCAGAAATGAAACCTTAAAAAACCTTATTCTTATAATTTTTCACTTTTAACCCGGAAATCAGATTGCTCTTATTTCAACTCCGAGTTTTTCCTTAAAAATCTGCTTCATCTGCCTTACTTCTTCCTTCATAATTACAAACTCCTGCTTAAAATCCTCCTGAGCCTTAACATAGCCGTCAATTAAAGCCTGAATGTTATCAATCTTTTTTCCAAGATTTGATTCTATTTCTTCCAATCTTTCATCGATCTCTGAAAATCTCTCATTGACCCCTGAAAATCTTTCATCGATCTCTGAAAATCTCTCATTGACCCCTGAAAATCTTTCATTGATCTCAGCTTTGTGTTTTCCGAACATTTCATCTACTGCAGAAATAATAACCTTCGCCTGCTCGCCAAGCTGTTCCTCAAGATATCCTTTGGTCACATATTCATTTTTTACATTCTTGTCTTTCTCTTCCATAAGCATATTTTAACAAAAAACCAAAAATGAATCAATCTTCTTAACTCAGCTGATTTTTCCCAATTCTTCCTTTAAACTTTCTTTGCTCTGCACTCCCATAAATTCTTTCACCACCTGTCCGTCCTTAAAAATTTTTATGCTGGGAATAGACATAATCCCGTATTTCTCAGATGTCGCGTGATTTTCATCCACATTCATTTTGCCTATTTTTATCTTTTCTCCCATTTCCTTGGCCAGTTCTTCTATGATAGGAATCATGACCTGGCATGGTCCGCACCAGGGCGCCCAGAAATCAACCAGCACGGGTTTTTCTGATTTCAATACTTCCTGCTCAAAATTGTCGTCGGTAAAAATTTGCTCCATGTTCATAGCAATTCACAATTTACAATGATCAATTTACAATAAATTTACAATAACCAAGCAAATGTAAATTGAAAATTGATGCTTGAAAATTTATTGAAAATTGTAAATTGGTAATTGATAATTAATTTTATTATCCCCCGAATCTTCTCTGCCTCCTCGCGTATTCCTCCAGCGCTTCTTCGTATTTTTCCTCCGTGAAATCGGGAAAAAGTTCCGGAGAAAAATAATACTGGGCGTCGGCAATGTCCCACATCATAAAGCCGGTTGAATTGTGCGGCTCGCCTCCGGTGCGAACCAGATAATCAACAGCCGGAATCTTGGCTGTCATCAGATTTTCTTTCAAAATTTCTGGAGTGATTTTTGTCCCTTCGCCATATTTTTCGTTTATTCTCCGGACTGCTTCCAAAATTTCATCCGTTCCGCTGTAAGCCAGCATGAAATTGAGCACCTTCTTCTTATACTGCTTTGTCTTTTCAATTATTTCATAAAGCAGGCTTTTCAGAGCTTCCGGGAACTGCTCCTCCCAGCGGCCGATTATGTTGACTTTGACCTCATTTTCATAAATTTCCTTTCCATTGAGCAGCCGTTCGAAATATCGCCTGTAAATATCAAGAAGCGCCCTTTTTTCGCTAATTGGACGCTTGGTAAGATTGTCCGTTGAAGATCCCCATATAGACAGGCAGTTAATCCCCTTTTTCAGGGAATATTCAATCAGCTTTTCAAAATTTTGCGCTCCAGCTTCGTGCCCCTCCCACGGCTTCATCCCTTTTCCCCTCGCCCACCTCCGGTTGCCGTCAGGAATAATAGCGACGTGATTGGGAATATTGGTAGGTTCTTTTTCCATAACTAAAATAGAATTTTGAATTTAGTATTTAGAATTCTGAATGAGAATCAAGAATAAAGAATCTGGAATTCCTATATTCAAAATTCCATATTCCCATTCTAAATTCCAAATTCACAATTCTAAATTCTTTTTTTGTAATTTCGATGATTTAAAAACCTCCGGCCGATACGCCTTCAGCCTTTTTATTTTAACATCTCCCATGCCAAACGCCAAAAGTTTTTCTTCGAGCTTATCCACAAAGGCCGCCTGGTCATATCCGAGGCAGATGGCATCAGGCTTCACCTTTTTTATAACTTCGTATTTGTCTCTCAAGTTTCCCAAAATAATTCTATCTGCCAATTCGGATTTTTTAATCCCCTTCAGTCTATCTTCTTCTTTGTTTCTTGGCAACCGCCCTTTCACATTCCAAACGGTTTTATCCCGGGCGACAACCACAATCAAATATTCTCCATGCTTTCTGGCCTGGCGCAAAAAACTTTCATGCCCTTTATGGAAAATATCAAATGTCCCGAAAACCAAAACCCTCTTATATTCCATGTTATTTCGGTATCCCTCTCTCCCTCTGGGAGAGATGTCCCCGCCTTGGCGGAGACAGAGAGGGCTTTTTGTAAAATGACGCTGAACCTAACAAAGCTCCCTCTCCTGTCATGAATACATGACATCCTCTCCCGAAGGGAGAGGAGGGAATTTTAATGGTTCATACATTCCTCTCTGCCATATACCTTGCTATCCCTTCAAAAAAAGTCTTCGCTTCTTCGTTCTTTAAATTAATTTTTGACAAAGCCTCGAGCGACTGGGAAACGAATTTTTCCGCCAGTTTTTGCGAATATTCCAATGATCCGGTTTCCTCCACTATTTTTCGAAATTCCCACAGTTCGCTTTTTTTCAAGTCCCTTTTTCCCAGATATTTTTTGACGGCATTTTTTTGTTCGCGGCTTCCCCGCTCGAGGGCTTTTATGGCAAGAAGGGTCTGCTTGCCTTCGATCACATCCGACCCCACCGGCTTGCCCAGCTTTTTTTCATCGCCGAAAACGCCCAAGATATCGTCCCTGATCTGGAAAGCCTTTCCGAGCGGCATGGCATATCGGCTAAAATTCCTAAAAATATTCTCATCGCACACTCCCGCCAAAACTGCGCCCAGATGGAGCGGCCCCTCGAAAGAATAGCTCGAAGTTTTTCCCTCGTGCATTTTGAGAATTTCTTTCTCTGTCGCATGTCCTCGAAATTCCAAAACGACATCCAGCATCTCTCCCGGAACAATCGTATAAACAATCTCCTGAAGCTTGACAAGCGCCTGAATTATTATTTCCGGCGGAAAATCACTGGTAAAAATAAGCTGGTTGGCCATAGCCGCCGCCATGTCGCCGGAAAGCATTGCCATAGAATTTCCGAAATGATCCGCTTCTTTTCCTTTGGCCAGCTTTTTTCCAATTTTTTTATATTTTTCGTGAATCGTCGCTATTCCGTGCCTTTTTTCATCCTTATCGATAATATCGTCATGGATAAGGAGAAAGGAATGCGTCAATTCCATGCTTGCAGAAGCCCTGACAATTTCATCGCTATCTTTTCCCCCCATTGCGAGATAGCCGTAGTAGATGAACGCCGGACGGATTCTTTTTCCGCTCGCCGTCGTAAAATCAGCAATCATTTTGACCGCTTCTTTGGCAAGAGGTCCGGACGCGCCGGCTTCTTTTATTTTCTTCCGGAAATATTCTTTCAAAAACGCATCCAGCCGCTTTTTGTAATTTTTGAGAAGTTCCGTCGCTTCCATAATTTCACTTTTACTTTTAGTACCGAGTACGGGAATCGGACCCGTGTTGCGAGAATGAGAATCTCGTGTCCTAGCCACTAGACGAACTCGGCACACCTTAATCTATGTCTCAATTTAACAGTTTTTTTCTGTTTTATCAAGGATTGTCCCAAACAGGCAAAACGTCTTTTACATCTGCCGGTTTACTGCTATAATTAAATCATAAGAGTGCGAAAACAGGCCATGTCCAAAAAGAAAAATGATAAAAAAATTCCGATCCTTGAGCCAAAGTTCAAGGATGTTTTGGCGTGTCGAGATGCCAAAATGAAGCCTTTTATTGAAATATTTATTTCAGAGCCGGAAAATGTCTACCAGGAAAATCTGGGTACAATTGCCGGAATTTTTGAAATTACTGATTTTTCCGAAGATTCTTCCTATATAGTCAATTATCTGGTTTCTATAATAAAAAAGGAATATTTTTCCCGGCCCAAAAGAGGAGCGGTAGAAAGTTTCGAAGCCGCGCTTCACAAGGCCAACTTGGCTCTTTCCAGGCTGGCTTCGCACGGAAGCGTAAGCTGGATAGGAAATATAAACGCCATCTGCGCTGTTTTTGAAAAAAATAATCTGCATGTTTCCCAAACCGGTTCTGCCTGCATGCTTCTTCTCCGGTCAGGAATGCTCACTAATATAAGCGGGAGCGGAAAAGATGCGCAAGATACCAATCCGCTCAAAACTTTCCAGGATCTCATTTCTGGAAGAGTGGAAAAGGATGATAAGCTGATTGCGGCTACTTCTGAAATTTTCGAAATATTTTCCATGGAAGAAATAAAAAAAAGCGCTCTTAAATTTTCCAAGAAAAATTTTGCCCAGTTTCTAAACACCGCGCTTGTCAATGAGCTGGAAAGAGCCGCCGCGCTTGTCATTGATATTTCCGAAAAAGAAGAACTCGAAGTTCAGACTCCGCCGAAAATATCATCTGTTAATGCTTTCAGCCAAGCCGCTTTTCAAAAATCCGCTCCCCCTGCGGCAGTCAAAAAAACACAGGAAGAAAAAAAAGAAATAATTGAAGAAATCAAGGAGGAATTCCAAAAAACAAAAGATGGGTTCGTCGACCAGAAAACCGGGCATATCTACATAAAAGACGGCGATATCTCCCTTGAGAGCCAAACGGAAAAAACGGAATATTTTTCGTTTCCCCGGGAAAAAATAGCCCGCGGAACATCCGGGTTTTTTGCGTCCTTGAAAAAAGCCGCAAAAACAGGACTGTCCAAAATGAAATTTGGAAAGCGCCCCGAAGCCCTTGAAGAAAAAATTGCCGCATCTCTTGCCGCTGAAGAAAAGCCATATCCCGATCAGTCAAAAATCATAATCAAAGAGGAAAAAATCCCGCCCAGCCGGAAATTTATGTCCGCGCTCGAAAAAGCGCTTGCGCTTCTAAGATCCGTTTTTCTTTCAATAAAAATTTTTCTGGCCTCAAAAATACTTTTTCCTTCCTTTTGTTTTCTCCGCAATCTTTGGGGGAAAATCATCCAAAAATATAAATCAAGAAAAGAAGCTTCGCGCGTTTCCGTTTCCGTTTCCGCTGAAATGCCCGAAGAAAATAAATTTGAAAAATTTCCGGATGAAAAAAATAAGCTTCAGGAATTTTGGAGCCAGCCGGCGCAAAAAAAATCCGCTTTCAGGGATAATTTAGCCGCTTTTCCGGGCCGCTTGATGCCCAGTTTTTCCAGGACAAAAAATATCCTTCAAAGCCTTTCCTTCCGCCAGAAAATTTACGCGCTTGCTTTCGCAGCGGCGATTTTGATAATTCCATATTTCATAGCCAAATATGGAAAAGAAGAACCGAAAGAAATCACAGTTCCCCAAGAAGAGCAGCTCTCCGCCATTCCTCTTGAGCAGGATATCAATGTGAAAAGAATAGGAAATCTGGCCGGCATTTATCAAGGAGAAAATATCCTGTCTCCGGTTAGCATTAACGGAAAAAATTTCGCAGCCGGAAAAGACAAAATAATTTCGCTTTCAGATAGCAAGGAATATCCCTTGCCTTCGGAATTTCAAAACGCAGATTTGATTTCACAGATGGATGATCTGAATTTTATTTTTATCATTAAGGACAAAAAAATTGCCGCTTTCAGCGCCACAGCCGGAAAATTTCAGAATAACAATATCTCCATTCCCGATGGATCTGACATTATTTCAGCCCGATCGTATCTGACTTATCTTTATCTTCTCGACGTAAAAAACAGCCAGATTTACCGCTATCCCCGCGCCGAAGGCGGGTTCGGCGAAAAAACCGACTGGCTGAAAGATACGGTTGATTTCACAAGCGCCAAAGACATGGCTATAAACGACAATGTTTATGTCACTGACGGAAAAAGCGTTTATAAATTTTTCCGAGGCAAAAAGCAGGATTATGCTCCTGAAGAAACCGCCACGCCTGTTATCTTCGACAAGCTCTACACTAAGCCGGATTGGGAAAATCTTTATGTTTTAGACAAAGTTAATTCAAGAATTTTGAAGCTTGACAAAGACGGAAAAATAATCGCGCAGTATTATAACAGCGAGATTGGCAATGCCAACGATTTCGCAGTGGATGAAGAAAATAATGTGGTTTATGTTTCAAGTGAAAATAGTGTAAAAAGTTTCAACATTGAAATATAGGAAAGTTTAAGTAGAAAACGACAAAAAAACCTTGCAACTGCAAGGGCTTTTTTATTTTATAAATCATTTCCCCTTCCCCCTTAGGGGGAAGGTGGCCGTAGGCCGGATGAGGGAAAAAGCTTAAATAAATTATTCTATCTTTAAAAATACTCCGACTAAATTATTGTTTATTTCATTATTCCAAAATCTAATTACTTTAAATCCCTGTCTTTCCAGATATTTAGTTCTTTCTTCATCATATCTTTCCCAATTTTCTTCTTTATGCTGCCAACCATCCAGTTCGATAATTAACTTTTTTTCCAAACATATGAAATCAACAATATAATTTCCTATCAAATATTGCCTTCTAAATTTTAAATCTCTAAATCCTTTGGATCTAATCCTTGACCAAAGGATTATTTCCTGAGGTGTAGAATCTTTTCTTAGTTTTCTGTTTCTTTGCAAGGTTTGTGCTGCTAATCTTGTTTTTATCTTTATCATTACTTCCTTCCCTCTCCTGTCCCTTTGGGACATCCTCTCCCTAAGGGAGAGGGGGGAATATTTTTTTACTTTTTTACGCAATACTATTCACTTTCATCTTCGTTCTCTCCATAATCTCCCGACTCACAACGCTTTTGTCCCGGCCGTATTTCAAGCGGGAAAGCTCTTTGAAGGCATTGGCCGCTTCCTGATTGCCTTTTGTCGGAGGATAAAAAGAAATGTTAAAAGGTTTCGAAAGGAGATCATTTATAAGTATCTTTGCAAAACCTCTATAATTGTCAACGTTTATAAGATCCTGCTTGGAAAAAACCGGCGCGAACTGCTTTTCCATAAATTCGGCGTCTTCCGCTCCCACACGCATCACTACCATCGATCCGACATTGCCAAACACCGCCTTGGAAATTTCTTCCTTGAGCTGGGCGATGAACTGATGGGCAATGATGAGGCATAATTTGTATTTCCTGGCTTCGGAAAGAATCTGCGCGATGGAATTGGTCGTCACATTCTGGAATTCATCCATATACAGATAAAAATCCACTCTCTGATCCTCCGGCGTATCCACCCGGCTCATGGCGTTCATGAGAATCTTTCCAACCACCACCATCCCGAGAAGCCGCGCGTTGATTTCTCCTATTTTTCCTTTAGAAAGATTAACCAGCAGAATTTTTTTATTGTCCATGATATCGCGGAAATTGATGGTGCTTTTCTGTTGGGCGATTATCGGCCGCATCATATCATTGGAAATAAAAGTAGTAAGCTTGGAAGTGATATAGGGAACCATATTCGCCAAAGCCGCTTCTCCTCCGGCCTTTTCCGCTTCCTTGGTCCAAAAATCAACCACAGTCGGATTTTTGCACCGGGAAATTTTCATCGCCCGAAAACTTTCATCTGACAGGACTTTGGGAATTTCCATGAGCGTATTTCCCGAATCCGGATCTTCCATGATAAGCAACATGGCGTTTCGCATATATTGCTCAAACATCGGTCCGCCGGTTGATTTCAAATCGTATAATTGGTCGAAAATTCCGATAAGCTCGTTTATCACAAAAGTTTTTTGTTCCGGACGCGCCGGATCATATTCCATCATGTTAAGCCCGAAGGGTCTTTCAATATCTGCAGGATCAAAGATAATGACATCTTCCGCCCGCTCTTTGGGAATTGCCGTCAGAATATCTTCGATAGCATCTCCGTGCGGATCGATAAAACAAAAACCGTTGCCGTTTTTCGCGTCCTGCTTGGCCATCTCCTGCAAAAAATTAGACTTTCCGGTTCCGGTCTGTCCAATGGTATAAAGGTGCCTCCGGCGATCTTTTTCCGCAATTTTTATGACTGTTTTGGCACCCCTATATTCATTGAAACCTAAAATTATGCCTTCTTGCGGGATATCGAGAGGCGGCGAAGCGGCGTTGGATTTCAGCCATTTGATTTTCGGCGTTTCGGTCGTGGAAATAGGCAGATGGAAGACGGAGGCAATTTCCTCGTTGTTGAGAATAATGGATTCATCGTCGCGGAAATTGCGGAAAATAAAGTCATAAGCGATGTCTTTCTTTTTCACTCTTTTTTTCACCTGGAAGCAATTAATGTCGCCGTTTTCAAACTGCGAAAAGGAATTCTCCAACTGGCCCAGAATTTCTTTGGCCCTTTCTCCGCTGCCAGCGGAAGCAATCAGGCGAATGTTGACATGGAAGCCGGTTTTGGAAGATTTATTTTCAATGCTTTTCACCAATTCCTGCTCCTCGGGAGTAAGCTGTACCGGCTTGGGTTCATTGTTTAGCTGGTTGTTTTTCGGAGATGACATAGCGGAATATAGCGCGTCCCCCATCCCTTTTCCGGCTTTCGAAATAATTGACCTGTCTGCATCTTTCAGTCTCTTTCCCTGCTGCATTTCGTGGGCGATTTTTTTGCCCTTCACTCTCCAGTGCGTCCCGGCCGGACGCATAACCAGCTGGATAGCCGCGCCTTCTTTTTTAGTTTCCAGCTTGCTAAGCGCATTGGTTATAGCATTTAGCGGGTCAACTTCCAGATTTTCATAAGTCTTCACCGGAAGCGTATATTTATTTTTGATCTTAAGCACTGAAGCCTCAGTAAAACTCCCCGGCGAAAAAATAGTATAATCTTCCGATCTTTCCAGAACCGCGTTAGGGAAAAAACTGTGCACCTGCTTCTCAATCGATTCCCGGAATTTTTTGGGAATGGCCATGAAAAAAACGATTTCTTCTGAATTTGAAGAGTTGGCAATTTCAAAACTGATCGCCGGCCTTCCCCAAAGTATTTGTTTGAGCATGCTTTTTGTATCTTTCAATGAAGAAAGCGCAGTGAACAGCTGTTCCATCGCTCCGATTTCTTCTTTCCAAATTTCATTCATTTTCTTTCCCTGCGTCTGCTGCTCCGGTTTTTCCGTCTTAGAAACCCGGATGATTTCCAAATCCATGTTCATCGACTGGTTTATCTCGCTGCGAAAACCAAAAAAACTTCCGGCGACCATAAAAGCGCCGGCAATCAAAGCGAAAGTTCCGGAAACCAAAGAGAGGATTATTAGGATTGAGTTGAGATCAGGGTTTGGCATAAAAAATTTCCAATATCTAATATCCAATTTCCAATAAAAACCCCAATTCCCAAATTATTCTTGTATCTTTGGACATTTTTAATTGGACATTTTATTGGAAATTGGTAATTGGTAATTTGAGGACTTTCTTTTTTAAATAAAACTACACAAAAAAAATTGAATGCAACTTTAATAAAGCGCTAAATTTCCTTAATTAGTCCTTTTTTCGCCAGAAATTCATGCAATTCGTCTGACAGTAATTTGTCGTGGAACTCGTCCAAAACATAATTATTTTCCATATGCCTCGCCACTTTTACCGCATGCGCCAGTCCTTTGGTTTCCGCCAGAGTTACAAGATTATTCACTTTGGCTTCGGCGTCTTTTTGGCGCATCGCCATTTCAGCATCAGCAGAAATATCCTCGTCTTTGGCGGTTTTGCCATCCGCCACCTTGGAAAGTATTTTCGCGTATGCATCTTCTTTCTCCGCTATTCCTTCTTTTCTTTCCAGCGTCGATTCTTGCTCCATCTTGGGCAATTGCTCCAGGGCTGGTTTTTCTGTTTTTTGCTCAGAAATTTTCAATTCCTCCGGCTGTTTAGCCTCGCTTCCTTCTGGAAATTTTTCCTTAAGATTCACGTCTTTTTCCTCAATAGGCTCCGGGTTTATTTGTTGATCTGGCATGATTATTTAATGTTAGAAACTCCTGAAGAATTAAAATTTTCGAGAAATTTTTGTTTGAGAACTTGAATTTTATCCAAAATTTTTCTTAAGCAGCCGCTGATTGGGGAAAAATTTTGGTTATAAAATTCAAGGTTCGAGTTAATTTTGAGAAAATTTTAATTCTTCAGTTAATCTAATTAAATTTAATTAACGCTTCATTTCCTCCTTAAAATCGTCGATCACGTTTTTTACCATTTCTTCATAATTGGGCAGCCTCTCTTTAAGAAACGCTTCAACCTTGTCCGGTTCGGCCTCGCCTTCAATAATTCTGGCATACTCATTCTGGTCTGATTCCGGAAGCTTTTCCATAACTTCGATGAAAATCCTTTTGAGAAGCACCTCGGTCATTTTTACCAGCAGTTCTTCCTTTTTTTCCTGGGAAACTCCCGCCAGCCCCAGTTCATCCAAAAAATCTGATTTAATTTCTTGACCGCCGGCGGGCGATTGATTTTGATCTGGCATATTTTTAAAAATAAAAAATTATGATATGAGTTACTGAAGGGTTAAAATTTTCGAAAAATTCCTGTTTGAGGATTTGAATTTTATCCAAAATTTTTCATTGGCAGCCGCCGATTGAGGAAAAATTTTGGTTATAAAATTCAAAGTCCGAGTTAATTTTGAGAAAATTTTAATTCTTTCGTATTTTTTCAATATTACTTTAACAATTTAGATGCAAATGCGCAAAGCCTATGTTTTATTCGTATTTAGTGCGACTTGGCTATTTTTAGTTCTCCGACATCATCCTTCTTTTTACGATCAGTTTCGTCACTCGCCCGGCCCATTCTTTCATGTTCTCTCCAGCTATCGGCTGAATTTCCTTTTTCCCGTAAATCTTCACGCAGTCTTTGTAAAATTTTCCAAAATTCCCTTTCGGATGCTTGCCAACGTATTCCGCTGCCGCCATCTTTTCCAGGGAAAATTCCTCATGCGCGCCGGCTTCAAACAAGGCTAGCTTCGCGATCTTGTTGAAAACCTTGCTGGTAGAACCAGAGAATAATTCATTGAGTTCCTTGAATCTTTCCCAGTCATGGATTTTGAATTCAAGCGCCATCTTTCTTTTCATAAGATCCTCGAGCGTTTCCTTGAATCCTTTGGCAATATCCCGTTCTTTTCCGTCTAAAAGCTCGGGGTTTCCATAAAATTTCATTCGGTTTTGATTTTGCACTATTTGATCGTCAAGATAAGCAAGCTCCGCTTTTGATTTTCCATAACTAAACCCTTCGAAGCCTCTTTCGCGAGCTCTGATATCCAGCATTTCTCTTTCCATCGCTTTCATTCCCGATAAATCCTGGTAGGTTTTTTCAAAATCAAAAGCTTCAGTATTTATTTTTTCAGAAACTGCTTCTATTTTCGGCGCGCGCGGCGCCCGGCCGGATTTATGCTGATCCGTTCCCTTAGCGCCCGGGTACTTGTCCCATTCAGAAAGCGGACTGTCCTTAAAATCAACTATGCGCTTTCCGTCCGGGCTTAGCTCCAATTTCGCACCCGGATGGACAAGATTATATTCCTTTCCGGTTGGATCAGGATGACTCTTGATATATTCCAGATACATTCTGTGCGCCATCTTGCCTGCCTCTTTTTTGTTTGTCCCGCCGCTTTCCAGTTGTTTAATTATCGCCCCTTCAAAACTGCCGCCCTTTTTAATTTCTAAATTAATATTTTTCGGAACCTCTGGTTTTGATCCGGGAATTGTTTTTCCGGAAATTTTAGCTTCGTTTTTTTCAATTGTCGCATTATTGTCAGGAGCAAGTGTTCCGGCATTTTCAATCGTTTCATTATTCCCAAAAACTGCTGATTCAGCTTTTCCGCCCGATTCGACAGTCGCATTTCCCCCGCCTACAGCTCCATTTGGAACACCCGGGCCGGGCGCAGTTTCCGATATGCTACTTTTTAAAATTCCAGCCATTTTGTGAACCGCTTCAGAGGTTGCTTTTCCAGCTTCAGTCTTATGCAAAAATTTAAAGATTTCCCCCATAGCGCCGCTTCCGATTATTCCAGCTATGGCTCCGCCCGCAGCCAGCCTGATTTTGTCCCAGTTTTTGTAGCTTTGCAGTTTGTCATCGGCGGAAAAAATAAGTTCATTAAGTTTATTTTTTATTTCTTCTTCGCTCAAATTCTCCGCTTCCCTGGCAAATTTTTCTGAACCTTTTTCCGCTCTTTTCTCTCTTCCTTTTTTCGCCATGCCTTCCGCAAAAATACTCGCTCCAGTCCCAGTAATCGCTCCCATAACAGCCCTCCTCGAAATAGCCGCCATAGTTAAAGCCGTAGCCGCTGAACCCGCGATTAACCCGAAGCTAGCCGCCGCTCCGCCCAGTCCGAAAGCTGCTCCGACTGCCAGTTTATATTTGAGCGGCTGTTTCCGATACCATTCGTTCATTTTGACCAGATTTTCCCGCAGCGGTCCGGCAAATCTCCCTGAATTTTCCACCCGAACCTTGTCGTGCTCGTCCGCTAGGTTCACTCTCGACTCAACCTCGAAAAATTTTCCCATTTCCGCCAGATCTTCCGCTTTCATTCCTTTGGCTTTCGCGTCTTCCAGCATGGCATTTCGAAGATCAACGAGCTTGTTTTCATAAAGCGCCCGCATATAAACCACGTCTTGATCATCAACAATCATATCTCCTGTTTTCTCCCCGGCTTTCATGGAAACTTCCTCCCTTCCTTTTCTTCCAAAAATCTTGTCTCCGAAAAATCTGCCGACTTTCTGCCACATGCCCCGTTTTTTATAATCCATTTCCAGATAATCTTTTCTGGCCTGTTCCAGCTCTTTTTGCAATTTTTTTATTCCTTCTTTCCTTTCTCCGCGCCAATTTTGATCAGTTATTTCAAGCGGTTTGTGTTCAATAAATTCCGCATCAATAATTTCCGGTTCCTCTCTTTTCTTACCTGTGAAGGGCTTTTTTTTCTCCGAAGTTTTGTTTTTCGATTTTCCAGTTTCAGTTTCTTCTTCCGGTTCTTCAAATTTAGTATTGTTTATTTCTTTCTGGGCTTTTTTGGCTCTATCTCTCTCCACATCTTCCATCGTTTTTGTTGCACTCATCAGTTTTATTCTGCCAGCCTTTTCCTTCCATGCTTCGTCTATAATTTTCTGTTCTTCCTCCATACGATCAGTCCGTTTTTCATACCCTTCGTATTTTTTCGCTAAATCGGGAAATTTTTCTTTGAATTCCTCCCAGGCTTCTTCTCTCAATTTGTTTATGTCTTCTTCTTGAAGTTCATTGTATTTTTTGCCGTTTTTTCTGAGCCATTCATTAACAGCAATCTGATAAATACCTTGAAAACTGACATCATGAATTACGTCTTTTTCTTGATTCGTTTCCGCCTGCTTACTTTTCTTTTTAGATTCGATGGCGCTTTTGTCATACAGATCGCGTATGTCTTCCGGCAATTGGCTTTTAACTTCATTATAAACCTCCTCATTCATCCCCTTTTTCATGCTCTCAAACTTATCGCCGACTCTTTCCTTGAAATTTTTCTTTCGGTTATCGGGTGATTTCTCGGCTGATTCCGCTATTTCTCCAGTTTGAGCTTGTTGGATTTCCGCCGCCAGCTTTTCGTCCCTGGCCAAAAAACCTTCCGGACTGTTTTTAGCCTTTTTACTTTTATTGTTTCCTTCAAATTTTTTTCGGCGCTTATCTTTTTTCAAAATTTCCTCCTCTGCCATTCCTGCCGGCTCGCCGAGTTTTTTTCTCGCCATAAAACAAAACCGTGCAATTTGTAATTTTGCTTCTTATCTTTTTATTTCTGCTTAAATTATACAACAAAAACAACATTCCCGCTAACCGGATTGTGAACAAAAACAGGTGTGGTATAATTATATGAGCGGATAAAAAAACAAAAATGGAAAAATCAAAAAAATATATCCTGCTTTTTCTGATTGTCGCGCTGGGATTTTTTCTGCGCGCCTATAATATCGAGAATGCCCCGCCGGGAGTCTACCCGGATGAAGCCGTGAACGGCATTGATGCCATGAACGCCCTTGTGCATGGAAACTGGCAGTGGTTTTATGAAGCTAACAACGGACGCGAGGGGCTTTTCATGAATCTAATTGCCGTTTGTTTCAAATTAATCGGCGTTTCTGTTTTGACCCTCAAACTCCCTTCGATTATTTTCGGTACGCTCACAATTTTTGGAACCTACCTCCTGGCCAAAGAACTCTACAAAAAAGACCGCTTCGCCCTGATCAGCGCTTTTCTGGTTTCGACCGCTTTTTGGGCCATTAATTTTTCGAGAATTTCCTTCCGAGCTAATACGCTTCCGGCTGTTTTGGTTTTTTCCTTTTATTTTATGATGCGCGGATTGAGAACCAGAAAATGGCGGGATTTTGCTGCCGGAGGCTTGATCTTCGGACTGGGGCTCCACACCTATATTGCCTTTCGCATTGCGCCTTTAATTTTGGTGGTCATGCTGATCACTTTTATGATTACGCGGGAAAGATTTTTGAGAGAATACTGGAAGCTGATTTTGGTATTTGTAATTTTTACATCTATTGCCGCGGCCCCGATGCTTTATACTTTTTATGTCCACCCTGAATATATCCAGTCAAGAACCGGCAATGTTTCCGTGCTTAACCCTGAAGTAAACGGGGGGCATCCCGTGAAGGCATTCATGAAAAGCTTGAGCTTGAGCATAATAAAATACACCATTTGGGGCGATCAGAACTGGCGCCATAACTATCCGCCTTATGCGCTTCTTGATCCAATAACCGGAATTACATTTTTATTCGGATTTATTTACGCAGTCGGAAGACTCTTTCATCTTCTGACTATCCGCTTTGCAAAAAAGGTTCGGAGCGAGCGGTTGGAGGTTTATGCGCTGCTTCTCTCCTGGTTTTTCATTATGCTCGTTCCGGAATTTATGACTGCCGAAGGCAATCCGCATGCGCTTCGCGCCATTGGAACCCTCCCTCCGGTTTTCATTTTTTCCGCTTTGGCTTTTGAATATTTCCTCCGAAAAGCCGGCGCGCATTCCTATATGTTTAAAAAAATTACCGCTTCTCTGATTATCGCCATGCTGCTTTGCATAGGAATTTTTAATTCCGTAAAATACCACTTGGTCTGGGCGGAAAAATCGGAAACTGCCCGATCATTCGATAAAAACCTCATGGAAATTTCCAGCTATGTGAAAACTGTCCCAAAAGACAAAAATATCTATGTCATAGTTGAATCTATGCAGCGCATTCCCATCCAGCTTTTCAACTGGAAAGCGTCCAACATTTCTTATTATTATCCGGGAGAAGCCGGCCAGATAGATCCCCAAAACAAAAATTTTGAAATCATCATGACGGACAGGAATGATGAGATAATTAATTATCTAACCACCCGCTTCCCAAAGTTAAATTTTTCAGAGATCAAAGATGATAAAGGATTAAGCTATTATTTAATGAACTAATTTAAAATAAAAATAACTGCTTGTCATTCCCGCGAAAGCGGGAATCCAGTGAAATAACTTTTTTTAGGAACTGGATTCCCATTTGCATGGGAATGACATTAAAAAATTCTTATGACGCATTTTCTCAAAAAAAATTACCGGGTAATAATCACTCTAATCCTTTGTTTCGTGGCAACCGTATCCATTATCAACGCCTGGTGGGACAGCGCTATTTTCGACGAAACCGCCCACATTCCGGCCGGCTATACCTATATGCATTATTTTGACATGCGGCTCAATCCCGAACACCCCCCGCTGATAAAAGATCTGGCCGGACTGCCCCTTCAGTTTATGGATCTTAAATTCGACACCAGCCAGGAATTTTGGACCGCATCCGTCGACGGCCAATGGGACGCCGGCCGGTCATTCCTGTGGCACATGGGAAATGACGCTGACCGGATTATTTTCTGGTCGAGAATCCCAATTGTCCTGCTTTCGCTTTTCCTCGGCTGGTTTATCTTCCGCTGGGTTCGGGAAATTTCCGGAACCGTGGCCGGTCTTTTCGCTCTCACCATCTATGCCTTTGATCCCAATTTCCTTGGCCACAACCATTTTGTCACCACCGATATCGGCATCTGCGCTTTTATGGCTTTCTCTTTTTATTATTTCCTGCGCTTCATCAAAAATCCTTCGTGGAAAAATGTGGTCATCGGCGGAATTTTTCTGGGGCTTGTCCAGCTAGCCAAATTCTCTTCTGTATTGCTGTTTCCCGTTTATGGATTAGTACTGATCATTTATCCCCTTGCCATATTGAAAACTGACAAAAGGGAAAGCAATCTGCTGTTTCGCGCAAGAAATGTCTGGCACTATCTGGAAAAAGGCATTGTCGCCGGATTCATTTCAATCGTCGTCGTCTGGATGCTTTATGCCGTAAACACTCTCAATATGCCGACTGAAAAACTGGCGGAAATTATTAATTATCAATTCAATCCAGCCAGTGAAATGGCTTCAGTAAAGATTGTCAATAAAGCTCTTTTGGCTCTCGACAGCAATAATCTGACCAAGCCATTGGCAGAATATTTTCTGGGAGTAGGAATGGTTTTCAAAAGAGTAGCCGGAGGAAACGGCGCCTATTTTATGGGACAAGTCAGCGCCAAAGCTTTTCCCGCCTATTTCCCAACTGTCTTTCTCATAAAAGAGCCTTTGGCTAATCTGTTTTTTATGCTGTCAGCACTGATCTTATCAATTGTTGGATTTGTTAAATTCTTGTCGTCTGAAACAAAAAACCGGTTCCAAAAATTCTGGGAAAAAATTGCCAAGTATCTTCGGGAGAATATTACCAGCGTTTCGCTCTCCATGTTTATTTTCCTCTATTCCTATATGAGCATCACCGGAAATCTTAATATCGGATTTAGGCACCTTTTTCCCATTCTTCCGTTCGTTTATATTTTAACCGCCAAAGTTATTTTCGATTTTTGGAAAAAATTGCATTCCAGGCAGTCAGAATTGATCTTTGGAACAATTTTATCCGCTTTGGTTTTATTCCTGGTTTCCGGCACCGTCTCCGCCCATCCGGCTTATATGTCATATTTCAATGAGACGGCAGGCGGACCAAAAAACGGATATAAATATGTGACCGATTCCAATGCCGATTGGGGACAGGACTTGAAGAGATTAAAAGTATGGATAAATGAATATAATCAATGCAAAGGCAACTCTTTTAGTTCACATTGCAGCATATACAATTATGAAAGAGGGCCGATCGATAAGATCCGGCTTAACTATTTCGGCGGAGCGGACATCAAATATTATTTTGGAGAACAAGCCATTGACTGGTGGGATTCGCGCCGCCCCCTTGAACCCGGCTGGTATGCCATCGCGACCAATTATCTCCAAGGCAGCCTTTATGACAAAGAAAAAAAGGACAATGAGTCCTACAGGTGGATTCAAAATATCAAGCCCGTCGCGCAGGTGGGAACTTCAATTTTTGTGTATTACATAACAGAAGAGGAAATCAAAAAAATTCAAAATTGAAATTGAAAATTTAGAAATGTCATCCCGGGCTTGACCCGGGATCCAGTGAAATAGTTAGTTTTTCCAACTAGATTCCCGCTTTCGCGGGAATGACAATCTTTTTGAAACTAATTCTTTTTCTTCTTCCCTTTCTTATCCTCAACCTTCTTCTCTTCAGCTGACTGGCTGCTTTCATCTTTATTCACTTCTTCTTCCGTTCCCTCTTTGAATTTATAATAAACTTTGTTATCCGACCGGAGGTCCACATATTCTAAATCCTTTCTTTTTTCATTTCCCACTTTTTCATCAAGCACTATACGAAGCATATTGATTTCTTTTTGGAGATCGACATTCTGATTGAAAAATATCTTCCATCCTTCAGCCGTTATTCCGCGGATATCATCCGACACTCGGCTGGGTGTTTCATATTCTTTCGCCATTTCGACATTCAGATTATCTCTTATTTTGTTCTCAATGTTCAAAATATAATTCAGATACCCGGGGCTTAGGATTTCATCTCCCAACTTTATTGATTTTTCTCCGAAATCTCGAAGCGTGATCAGCCTGTTCTCCCTTATTTCCGGCCAGCTATAATCTTTTTCGCTATAAGCGGTTCCGTTTTTGTCGATAACGAAACAATTATCCCCATCGCAAAAAATCAGCGCTGATTCTTTCTCTTTAATCGACACCGAAAGCGCATTGGGAAATTTTTTTCTAACATCCGCGCTTTCTATCTTTTTGAACCTGTTTTTTAAATCTTTCTTTAAAAAACCGCTTCTCACAAGAAGCAAATTGTTTTTATCCAAAAATCCCAAATATTTGCCGCTTATATGGGAATTCACGACTTCCGCAACAGCCTCCCTGTCGAGCTCTTTGAGGCCGGAAATGTCAGCTTGATTTATCGAAAGAAATCCGGCAAAAAAAAGCGCGTAGGCCATAACTCCCAAAAAAGACAGCAGTGCCATCCAATAAAAAAACCTTCCCCAAGTTATTCCGCTTTTCTTTTTCTCATGGATGGATATGATTTTTCTTTTTGTCGCCATAATAAGGACAAGCTAAAAGTCCATAAATAAATTTTCCAAAACCAGCCTGGGATTAGAATTGGTTTCGCGCATAATTTCAACGCTTTTTTGAGTTTGTTCCAAAAATTTGAATATCTTTTCCGAAGGGCAGGAAAACATTTTTTTTCGCCCGATTAGATTTTCTCTCAAAAGAACAACCCACCAGCCGAGTTTTTCCATTAAAGCCGAAGAATCCTTGCTCATTTTTTCAGCCAAGGAAAATCTTTCAGAAATATTTGAAGCAGGCAGTCCGGCCAGCTCCTTTTCGGCTTCTCTCCGGCTTTCCAATTCTTTTGGATTTTCCAAAAGCGCCTTTGCCAGCCCCGGACGCCCCAATGACCAAAAAATTATTTCTTCGCCATTTTCTAAATTAGCTGGCAATATTTTTCTTATCTCTCTTTCCGAAACCGGACTGAATTTTTTCAAAACGCACCGCGATATTATTGTCGGCAGAATTTTATTAAGATTTGCGGCAATAAGGATTATTGCCACTTTTTCCGCCGGCTCTTCCAGAATTTTAAGCATGGCATTTTGAGCAGATTTGTTCATCCTGTCAGCATCATCTACTATCGCTATTTTATATTTTCCAAAATGCGAAGTCATTCTAAGCTGGTGCTGCAATTCTCTTATTTTCTCTATTTTTATTTCCTTTTTTCTGATAATTCCCTTGCTTTCATCCGTATCCGGCCCTATCACGATTATATCCGGATTAACTTCCCTGCTGTTTCCGGCCAGCCTCTCGGCAAAACCAAGCGCTACGCCGAACTTGCCCAGATGCTGAGGCCCGGCAAAAATATACGCGTGAGAAACAGCGCCTCTTTCAATGCTTCTAAGTAAAATTTTTTGTATTTTTTGATGGCCAACGATATTCATGGAACATGGAACATACAGCATACAACATAAGAAAAAATAGCGGTTTGTGCCGAATATGCTACATGTTGTATGTTTTATGCTATGTGATTAATATATTCTTCCAATTCCCTCTTAAACCTCTCTTTGCTAAACTCCTGCGCTTTATTGATTATCACCTGCCTGTCATATTCTTTTTCTTTTTCCATAAACCTCCGGATGCAGTCCGCAACGACTTCAGCAGTTTGCGCGCCAAAAAATTCCCCGGTAATTCCTTCAGAAACTATCTCCTTTGCTCCGCCTTTTCGGATAGCCAAAACCGGCACGCCATGCATCATAGCTTCAACTGGCGCTATTCCAAAATCATCAACGGTTGGAAAAATAAAAGCGCGCGCGTTCTCATAATATTTAGAAATTTTTTCATCCGGAAGCCAGCCCAGAAATCTGATGTTTTTGTTCGCAATCGATTCCAGATGTTTTCGCTCTCCTCCCTCACCGATAATAATCAGCGGCAATTCCAGCTTATTAAAAGCTTCGATAACACAGTTTATTCTTTTATAAGCCGACAGCCGTGAAACAATCAGAAAATAACCTTCTTTTTTCCCCTTCTCCCCTTGGGAGAAGGTGCCCGAAGGGCGGATGAGGGACAAACTGCCTACCGGAGGATATATTGCAATACTCTTTCTTCGATAATACTTCTCAATCCTATCTTTTGTATATTTCGAATTAGCAATCAAATAGTCCGGCCGATCCGCCGCTGATTTGTCCCAGATGCGAAGATAGGTAAGAAGCGGGCGGATAAAAAAATTTAATTTCTCCTTTCTATTTTCAGCCAAATATTTTTCGCTATAATCCCAAACAAACCGCATCGGGCTATGGATATAAGCTATATGCTTAGTGTTAAGCTTAGTTACTATCCCCTTGCTCCAAGCT
The DNA here is from genome assembly GCA_022711335.1 of Patescibacteria group bacterium. GTDB lineage: Bacteria > Patescibacteriota > Minisyncoccia > Moranbacterales > UBA2206 > JAKLFF01. The sequence goes on from JAKLFF010000002.1 coordinate 37,597, forward strand.
CCCGATGAAGAAATTATCAGATCATAATCGCGAAGATCGAATGTTTCCGGAGCCACCGGAAAAAGAGGCAAAAGCCAGCGGTATCTTTTTCTCAAAAACTTAGGGAATTTTTGGAGGAAAGAAGTGTGAATTTGACGGTTTTCAAACTTTCCTCGCATTTTTTCCCTGTCATGAAGCAAAGTATAGATTGGAGCATCCGGAAACATCTCCGCCATCACTTCCAAAACCCTCTCCGCCCCGCCATATTGGATGAGAAAATCATGGACTAAAGCTACTTTTAAGTTTTTTTTAAGCATAGTGTTCCGATTTTCATTTTTTCAACGATTTTTTAAGTTTAATAAGATTAATGATATATTGTATGCATAATCTCAGCAGTAGTTAATATTATACTAAAAGTTCATACAACCCACAACTTTTCGTCATTATAATATATCACCAAACTAAGTTCACATATAAACTAGTTATAGCGAAAAAATCACAGCTTCCTGTGATTTTTTTTGTTTAAGCATTGTATTTATTATTTTTCCCTCAAGATTCTGGCGGTTTCATCCGCGCATTTTTTCCAGCTGAATCTTTTGACATTCTCATGCCCTTTTCCAACTATATCATCTTTCAAACCTTTATCGCTAATAAGCCTGAAAGCGGCATCAGCAATGGATTCCGGCTTATACGGATCGGTATAAAGCACGCTATCACCTCCGACTTCCGGAAGCGAGGAAATGTTGGATGTAACAACTGGCACGCCCATATTTTGCGCCTCCAGAATCGGCAGTCCGAATCCTTCATAGAAAGTTGGAAACAAAAATGCATCTGCATTTTTTATGAGCTCTCCCTTTTCTTCATCTTTCACAAATCCTGGTAAAATTATATCTGCTTTATGCTTGCTATGTTCTATTTTATTTTTTATGCTTTCCGCTCCATAACCGAACTTTCCAGCCAATATTAATTTATGCAGTATTTTATGTTTTTCTTTCAATATTTCAAAAGCCGAAACAATTCCTTCGATATTCTTTCTCTTTTCAAGCCGGCCGATAAAGAGTAAATGGGGCTCTTTAATTTGGGATTTTTTTGGAAATTGGAAATTGGAAATTGGAAATTCTTGGTTGACTCCCTCATAAATCACTTCTATTTTCCCCTCCGGAACCTTGTATAACCTCATTAGATCTTTTTTGGTATTATTAGAAACGGCTATGACAGTCTTCGCCCATCGGCAGGAAAATTTGATTGACCACCGCATATATAACTGTTCCCAAAAAGAATAAGCCTCTGGACAAAATTCATATTCCAGTCCGTGAATGGTAACAATTGTATTTTTTGGATGAACAATCGGCACAACATGTGCCGGGATAAAAAGAACATCCGCAGGGTGAAACAGCAACTCCAAAGATAATCCTATTTGCGTCCATAAATAGGGAAATTTTATTATTTTTACTTTCCAATTTTTTGGTATTTCTAACTCTTCACTTTTTAATTTTGAATTGTCATTTTGACTTTTAATTTTTGATTTTTGATTTTTTTTAATATACAAAACAACCTGGTCGTTCCCCAGCTTATTTCGCAAATGTTTTATAACTTGATATGAATATTCTTCTATCCCGGTGCGATTTTTTTGAAAAGCGCGGGAAGCGTCGATACCAACTATCATAATTTTTAAATTTTGTAATTTTTAATTTTATAAATAATATTTTAATGCTTTAATTTTTAAACATTAAAAATTTATATTTATTTAAAAATTCAAAAATTCAAAAATTATAAAATTCTATTTACTAAGCGTTATCGTCCTCTTGTAAAGCTCCAAATTATCCAGAGCGATTCCGATTCCTTTTACCACGCAAAAGAGCGCGTCGTCCGCCACATAGCAGGGAACGCCGATGGTTTTTGTGATAAGCTGGTCGAGATTCTTAAGAAGCGCTCCGCCGCCGGAAAGCACCATTCCCTTATCCATAATGTCCGCCGCCAGTTCCGGGGGGGTAACTTGCAACACTTTTTTTATCGCATTTATAATTTCCCGAAGTTCGTCCTGGATCGCTTCTGTCACTTCATTGGCCGAAACTCTCACAGTCTTGGGAAGCCCGCCGGTAAGATCGCGTCCTCGGACATCCATATATTCTTCTTTGACTTGCGCTATGGCCGAACCGATATTCTTTTTCACATCTTCCGCTGTCCGGTCTCCGATCGCTAAACTGTATTTTCGCTTGATATAGTCAGCGATAGCCTGATCAATTTTGTTTCCTCCGACTCTGGCACTGTTAGCCGCCACTATTCCGCCCAGAGATATTACCGCCACTTCTGAAGTTCCGCCGCCGATATCAATAATCATATTTCCAGCCGCATTTGCAATGGGAATCCCTGCCCCGATTGCCGCCAGCATCGGCTCCTTGACGACATAAGCCGCTTTGGCTCCCGCGCGCACCGCCGCGTCGATCACCGCCCTTCTTTCCGTCGAAGTCACGCCTACCGGAATGGAAATCATCACTTCCGGCCGCACTAGCCGGAATTTTCCGCTAACTTTATTGATAAAATATTTGAGCATTGCTTCCGTGATTTTATAGTCCGCAATAACTCCGTCTTTCATCGGACGGCTCGCAAAAATAGTATCGGGTGTGCGCCCCAGCATTTCCTTGGCATCGTTTCCCACCGCCAAAACCTTGTTTTCCGCGATTGAAATTGCCACCACGCTTGGTTCATTGGCAACGACGCCCTTGCCGGGAACAAAGACTAAAATATTGGCTGTGCCGAGATCGATTCCGATTTTTCTAACTAACATAAAAATTATTTAATCAAATCTAAATTACCATTAACTATGATTGGCTTAACTGCTTCTATTTCCGTTTTACAATATGGCATATCGGGAATAGGATTTAACATAAATATTTTCTGGTTAAGGACGTGCGCAAAACCGATTTCCATTAAAGTATTTCCGCCCACATAGTTTTTTATGCCATTTTTATCTAAATTCAAAACCAATACCGCATCTGCCCCTTGCATAGTATTCCAGAATTCCCGAATCGCATCCATATTGTATTTTTGATGAAGCTTTATTTTTTCAATTTCCTCATCGCTCTTTCCGATCATCGCTTTATGTAGATCTGTCACGAAAGCCTCATGTCCTAATGCATTTAATTTATCTCGGTATTCCAACATCTTATCAGTAAACTGCATTGAACCAATAATTCCTATTTTCATATATTTGTCATTCCCGCGAAAGCGGGAATCTAGTGCAAAGGTTTAAGATACCAAACTGGATCCCGGGTCAAGCCCGGGATGACAATTACTTAACTTTTTTATCTCCATAATGACTCAGTTCTTCATTATTCGTTCCCTTCATTTTAAACTTCATGTGGAATTTTTTCGTAGCATTATAATATTCTCTCATTTTGTCATTAGATATTTTGTTGGAAATTAGGAATTGGAAATTGGAAATTTGGACAGTAACTTAAAAACATCTAGACTTTCAATCTTCGTATATTTGCCCCTAACTTCTTCAATCTCTTTTCTATCCTTTCATATCCCCTATCCACCTGATAAATTTCATTAATCACTGATTTCCCTTCCGCCAAAAGCGCGGCAATGATAAGCGTCGCTCCGGCCCGCAGATCAAAGCTGGTAATTTCCTGGCCAGTTAGTTTTGCCGGACCAGTTATTTCTACCCGATGCGGATCAAGAATTTCCGCCTCTGCGCCCATCTTTTTAAGTTCATTTACATAATTAAACCGGCTTTCATAAAGCGAATCATGAATCAAAGTTTTCCCTTCGGCTTGCGTAGCCAGAACTCCGAATGGCGCCTGGACATCAGATGGCACTCCCGGATAGGTTCGAGTATCAATTTTTGAAACTGCCTTTAAATTTTCCTCTGGAATAACTTCGATAGAATTTTTTTCAATTTTGAAGTTCGCTCCAAACTCACGCAGTTTTTCCAGCACCAGATCCAGATGGTCTTCCCGCGTGTTTTTTACGATTATCGGACTCTTGGTTGCCACGCCCATAATTAGAAATGTCGCTGCTTCATTGGCATCAGGAATAATTTTATGTTTAGCGCCGCGTAAATTTTCTGTGCCTGTAATTTCCAGCGTGTGAGTTCCCAATCCTTTGATTTTGGCTCCCATTTTGATTAGGAACTTGCCTAAATCTTCAACATGAGGTTCGCAGGCAGCGATTTTTATTATAGTTTTTCCGTCAATTCCAGCAGCCAGCATCATAGCATTTTCGGTGGCCGTTACCGACATCTCGCGCAAAACTATTTTTGTTGCCTTTCTTCCTTGGGAAGAAATTAAATATTTCTTATCGTCCTGGCCAATTTCGACTCCCATTTTGCGCATCGCATCAAAGTGTGTTCCTAATGGCCTTGCTCCAATAACGCACCCGCCCGGATGATAAAGATGGAAATTATCGAATCTGGCGCTAAGCGATCCCAAAAGAAGAATCGAGGAACGCAATTTTCTTATTTTCTCCGCGTCCATTTTTTCCGAGTCGATGTTTTCACACTTTACGCTTATCTTCCTTTTTCCAAGCCATTTTGTTTCCGCTCCCATGCTTTCCAGAATCTCTATCATCCTGAAAACATCCTCAATGAGGGAGATATTGGAAATAACGCATTCATCCTTAGTGAGCAAGGTAGCCGCCAAAATCGGAGTTGCAGCATTTTTTGAACCTCGCACTTCAATTTCTCCGGCTAGTTTTTTTCCGCCGATTATCTCAAAATTTTCCATATATTAGCCAAATTATTATAATTAAGACTATATCTAATATAGCCTAGGAGGGAAACAAAATCAACCCAAAGAAAAAAGGAGACTGGCTCCTTTTTTTCCCAATATTTTCATTTTTCTAAGCAAAATATTACAGCTTTTTTTCTATCTTTTCTATGACATTTAACAAGATTTGGTTTATTGCACTTGAATTATACAACTAAAATACTAATCCATCAACTTCTCATAATTATCCGCCCAGTAGAGAACTTTTTCTCCATAATTCACGCCCTTTGAATCGCAATAAGACGCCCAGTTTCCTCCGGCCAGATAGACGCAATATGCCTTAGCTTCGGCGCTTTCTTTATGCGCTGTCACACCGGAGACCTTGGAAAGTTTAAGCGCCATTGCCACTACTCCGTCAGTCAAACTCCATGGATCAGGCGGATTATGGCCCGTTACGGAAGCAATCGAGCTTTTATATCCTTTCCACGTATCCGGCATAAATTGGGCTACGCCCATCGCTCCTCCTGTTCCTTTATATCCGGAAGGCGGGCAGGAAACTTTCTGCTTTTGATAATTGTAATCCAGTTCTTTGCAGATACTTTTGAATATTTCCGCTCTTGCTCCGCTCATCCGGCTTTCCTTAAAATTACATCCGCCGGTATAGCGTCCGAGATTGGATTCAACCACCAAAACTCCCAAAAGGTAATCTTTCCTGACGCCGGTAACCTTGGCGGCAAATCCTGCCGCATCGATAATATTTTTGAAGCTTACCGAGCTTCCCAATAAACTTGAAAGTTCGCCTCTCAATTTGTTTATTTTGGCATTAAGCTCGGAAAGCGAAGATTGAGCTTTGCTGATATCCGTTTTTATTTCATACTGCTGCCCTTTTTGAACCGATAGCAATTTTTCATGATCTTCTTTTTTTTCAGAGAGATCCTTCTTGGCTTTTTCTGATTCTTCCTTAGAGCTGTTAATTTCATCAAGAATGGCGAGTATTTTCTCTTTGATTCCCATCATTTGATCAACATTTTCAGAAATGTCATTTAAGTCATTTTCTTTTAAAAGCAATTCAGTGAGAGGTTCTTGATCATTCCAGTATAATTCCTGCAAATATCCTTTTAATAAATTCTTATTGAGCTCCATCCTTTTTTCCATTTCTTCCAGCTCTTTTTCCTTTCTCGATATTTCAGTTTCGGTTTTTTGAATTAAACTTTGTGTGGTGCCGATCTGCGCCTGGGTTTTTTGGAGATTTCCCTGAGCATTCTGAAGCTGCTTCTCAACCGCTTCTTTTTTGTTTTCGTATTTGTCAATTTTATCCTGAATATCCTCGGCATCTTCTGCCGCCCATGAATTATTGCCAAACGCAAGAACATCCGCCAAAAAAAAGGCAGCTACAAAAAATGACAAAATTATTTTCTTTTTATTCATATGGCGCATAGCTTTCCAAAAATTCCGCGCTCGATAAATTAATGTCCCGCTTCAACGCAAAACATCCCCGGCTGGCAAGTTGATGTATTTGCAATTATCCTGGCTCCAACCGTTTCGGATAATATATTTTCCGTTTCTTTTTGTCCAAAAAATTCCTGCGAATCTCTATAAACTCCCGAAGACATATCGTCTATTTTTATATTGGGAGAGTCCGGGTAAGCGGCCCGCAAAGATCTGAAAACTAAATTGGCTATCTTTCCGGAATCCGACACTATTCCATTTTTCGGACTTGCCACTTTCATCAATATCTCTCCTTTTTCCGGCCTGTTTTCGACAATCTCGCAAGGTTTTTCCTTAAAGACACATGACCCTTTTTGCTTAAAAACAGATTCGTCAAAATCCCATATTTCCAGCTTGAACTCCTGGGGATCATATTTTATTGAAACAACGGCAGAGGATAAATTTTTTATTTTGACTCGTCTATTATACCAAATTTATGCAAAATTCAAAAGCCGCTTCAGTCTAAACCAAAGCGGCTTTTTTATTTCAAGATTTATTCCTTCTCTTTTTTATCTTCTGCCTTTCCTTCTCCCTCTTCTGCTGGAGTATCTTCCTTAATTACTCCTTCAACTTTTGATACGTCTTCCTCAACTTTTTCATCCAACTTGCCCAGATCTTCCTCGCTTCGAGGAGGAGCCACAAGAGCTACGACTGTTTCCGGATCAAGATCAATTTCCACCTTATCCGAAATTTTGAGATCCTTTCCGCAAATTCTGTCATCAAAAGTTTTAAGCACGGAAATATCCACATCAATATGGGACGGCAAATCGCCCGGAAAGCATTTCACCCCTATTTCATCTATATTTCGCACAAGCACTCCGCCCAAATCGCGGACGGCCGGAGACTCCCCTATAAATTCCAATTCCACTTCAGTCTCGATTTTTTCATCCATTCTTACCTGGAAAAAATCAGCATGAATTATGCTGCCAGAAACCGGATCGCGCTGAATTTCATAAATTATCACATTGCATCCCGCCTTTTTGTCAATTTCCAGATTTATCATGGTACTTTCCCCTGATTTTTTGAGAAGCTTTTTAAAATCGGCGGCATTGACCCAAAGGCTTATGGATTTTATTCCCTTGCCGTAAACCACTGCCGGAATCAAGCCGCTTTTCCGCATTTTATTAACTTTCTTGCCAAAAACATCCCTGATTTTGGCCTTAAGATCTATTTTTTCCATTGTATTTCGCCTTACCTGCCCCGCCCTGGCGGAGTCTCTCAAGCAAATAAATATTATACGTCTTACGATTCTAGCACAACACGGCCTCTAGTCAAGCTGGCGAATATCTTTTGTTCTTTTTGAATAAATATTTTGAACAATACCTAGAGCAGCCAGAGTCACAACCAAAGAACTCCCTCCATAGCTCAATAGTGGAAGAGGCACTCCGGCTACAGGCATAATTCCCACATTCATTCCGATATTGATGAACATCTGGAGAAAAATCATTGTCATCACTCCGACTGTTATCAGATAGCCCAGATTATCCCTGGCAAGCCTGGCAGTTTCTTTCATCCGATAAAACAAAAATCCGAAAAGAATGAAGATAATCGCCGAACCGAAAAAACCCATTTCTTCAGAAATTACGGCAAATATAAAATCCGTATGCTTTTCCGGAAGAAAATTAAGCTGAGACTGCGATCCATGTCCGAATCCTTTTCCAAAAAGCTGGCCGGAGCCAACTGCCACCATAGACTGGATAGCATTGTATCCGCTTCCCCGGGGATTTCTGCCCGGGTCTACGAAGTTTAAAATTCTTTCTTTTTGATAGTCTTTTATAAGAAGCCATCCGGATGCAGCTGAAATAAAAAATATAAAAAAAAGCACTGCTAAGTTTTTCCTATCCAACCCGCAAACGGACAACATTACTGCCCAGACCCCGACAATAATAGCCGCTGATCCGAAATCCGGCTGGCGGAGAATAAGAAAAACAGGAATAAAGACCAGAATTATAGAAGCTATCGTTCTTACTGCTATGCTCAGCTGCGTTTTCTTCTGGCTCAAAAAACTGGCTAAAAAAATTACCATAACCAGCTTGACTATTTCGACAGGCTGAAACCGAAGCGTCCCCAACCCGATCCATCCCGTTGTTCCGCGGACAGTTTTCCCAAAAAAAATAACCAGAGCCAGAAGAATGGAAATCCCAAAATACATTTTAGTTGAATACGATCCCAAAACTCTGTAATCATAATAAGCCAGAAAAAACATCAGGACTATCCCCAGGCAACAAGAAACAAGCTGCTTTTTAAAGTTAACTGCTCCTGCATTCTGATCGCCCAAGGAAAGGCCGTAAAGAGCCAAAAGCCCCAGTCCTAAAAGCAAAAAAACTGAAACAAACATTGCCCAGTCAATTTTTACAAATTTATTCATGGCGAATATGCAATATACAAGCTCCAAAAACCAAGCGGTTCATTTTTTATCAGCCGCGGCATTTTTTATAAAAGCCTCTGACTCAAAGATATTTATTTCTGCTTGAGCTTCAATATTGGCGACCTCTCCAGAAAAACGATTGATCCAAAGAGATTTAAATTCCCGCTCTTCTCCAGATTTTACCGTCCTCATTTCCGTCGAATTAAGCGCTACGACGTTTCCCCCAAAATCCTTAAGGATTACCTGGACTTTTATAACATTGAAGTCATAAGGAGTTTCATTCCTCAAAAGTCCCGAGGCCTCCGAGAAACCCGCCCCGGAATTGACTTGGCGATAATTTTTACTGACTATTCCAAGATTGGGCTTTTCATAATAATTGCTGAACTCAACCCATTCGGTTTCTTTAATTTCGAGCTGAATTTCACGCGGAGAGACGTCCGAAAATATGTTGCTTTCTACAATATATTTTCTATCTCCTGGCAACACAAATCCCGCCCCGTTTCTCTGGGCAAGGGTTTCTCCGGATGAGCCTTTCAATTTTATCTCATATTCAAAAGATTTGGCGCCAAATGAATTATTCGGATTTGAAACAATCGCCCACGCATCATATTCTTTCGGCCTCCCGTTTTCAACAAATCCGCTGTTTTGGACAGAAAGGCTCTGCGCCTTAATTATCCCGCAAGGACTACATTTTCCTCCGCAATCCACATCTTCTTCGTTTTGGTTTTTTATTTTATCGAAACAAGTCTCATCCGATTTCAAAAATCCATAAATTACATACGCAATCAAAAAAAGCAGCGCTAGATAGATACAAATAATTATTAATCTTTTGGCCAAGCTTTTCTCCATATCTCTATTCTATCACAGGGACTCTGCAATTTCAATTTCCAGCAGTTTTGGATTGAGCCACTTATTTTTTTAGAGAAAACAAAAAAGCATTATTTTGGCGGCGTCCTACTTTCAAAAACGGCCGAGTTTATTTCCGCCATTTTGCAAAACCCATAATTCTCGGCACTGACTTACTCTTCCTCTGAAAAAAACAGAGATACCATCAGCGCTGACAGGCTTAACGACTGAGTTCGGGATGGGATCAGGTGTGACCCTGTCGCTAGAAGCACCGAGAATTATAGAAACAAAATGGCAGAAATGAAGGGATGCTTGTCCACCTCTGGCGGAGGATCGGGCCCGCCAAAGACGGGTAAATGTTTCCACTTCGCTAGAACCGCCAAAATAATGCTTTTTACCCTATTGAATAAAATTTTGCCTCCGGTAAAATTTAATTTTTCCTTCGGAAAAATTATTCAACAGGTTAAATTAAAATGCGTTTATCACAGGCGAAAAGAACATAAACGATACAACCGTAAACATAATTACGAAAAATATCGTAAAAATAAATCGAAAACTTTTTTTATATTTGTCGTATCTTTTCATATCTTTTTACATTATACCATTAATTGCAACCAACTACAACTTTCTTAGAAACTGCTAACTGCTAACCTCCGACGCTCCGGCCAAAGCCGGAGGTCGGAGCTCCGAACCACTAATGAGTTCAAAAACTCATTAGTGCGTCGGAGCATATTTTTAAGAGAGATAATGTTTAGTTTATTAGTATCTCTTGGCTCAATGAATCTCTCCACTTACACCTGAGACCTATCAACCTGGTAATCTTCCAGGAAACCAGCCAATGCAAAGCATTGGAAGCACGAAATCCAAAATTAGAAATCCGAAACAAATTCAAATTTTAAAATCACAATTTTCAAAACATTAATAGGAATTAGTTTTGTCAGCCAGAGGCTGATCCGCCTTTGGCGGAAATTTTGAAAATTATAATTTTGATATTGTTTAGAATTTCGAAATTCGAATTTCGAATTTCCAGTGCTTCGCACTGGCGTTGCCTTATCTTGGGCGGGGCTTCCCGCTTATATGCTTTCAGCGGTTATCCCTTCCGAACGTAGCTACCCAGCAGTGCTCCTGGCGGAACAGCTGGTACACCAGAGGTTCGTTCTTCAAGGTCCTCTCGTACTATCGAAGACTTCCCTCAAGCAACAACGCCTACAGCAGATAGGAGACCAACCTGTCTCACGCATGTTTTTCACTTATTACTAAGTGCATTGGACTATAACTTCATCCAAAAAAATATGGATGGCTAACATTTAGTCTCTACGGGCAATTACAAACTTCAAAGAAGGGAGGAGAGAGTCTCCATTGGGAGGGCAGAAAAACCCTAAGCCATTCGGCTTTCAAAATGGACGATGCCAGGAGCCATTCGGCTAATTCCTGGAGTTCATCTTTCGCTCTCCTCTTTAAAGTTCATAATTTTCCCTCGGTATTGTCCTTTCTCAGGATTCTACCGAAATTAGTTAGCTTCACTATTAATATTACTATTAATAGCCGCCGTGTTTTTGATGTCTTATTCCTCGGATTCAAACTGTTAAATTTCCTTTATCTAAAAGCTAAAAAGCTAATAACTAAAAGCTGTTTAACGGTTTGAACCCAGCTCGCGTACCGCTTTAATTGGCGAACAGCCAAACCCTTGGGACCTTCTCCAGCCCCAGGATGCGATGAGCCGACATCGAGGTGCCAAACCCCTCCGTCGATGTGGACTCTTGGGAGGGATCAGCCTGTTATCCCCGGGGTAACTTTTATCTGATGATCTTCCACGCTCCTATGAGCGATGGTCGGTTCACTAACTTCCACTTTCGTGACTGATCGACTAATGAGTCTTGCAGTAAAGCAGGCTTATGCGTTTGCACTACCGGCCCGATTTCCATCCGGACCTAGCCTACCTTTGTAAACGCCTCCGTTGCCATTTAGGAGGCGACCGCCCCAGTCAAACTACCCACCAGGCACTGTCCCCGAACTGGATAAGAAGAAAGAAGTATGAAGTAAGAATCAAGAAGAATATGCAAAAATTTTTCTTTAGAAAAATTTTTGGCTTATCTCTTTCTTCTTTATTCTTTCTTCTTAACAGTTCAGGGTTAGCGTTTAAACTCACAAAGAGTGGTATTACACTGTTGGCTCCATCTCGACCGAAATCGAGACTTCAAAGCCTCCCACCTATTCTAGGCATCATAAACTCAAACGCAATGCCAAGCTATAGTAAAGCTCCACGGGGTCTTTTCGTCTTGCTGCAGGTCGACGGCATCTTTACCGTCATTGCAATTTCACCGAGTTCTTCGTTAAGACAGTTACCAAGTCGTTACGCCTTTAATGCGGGTCAGAATTTACCTGACAAGGAATTTCGCTCTTTTTTGTTAACTCTTGATCGCTCAAGAGAACGGACTATATTTTTTCGCCTTATTAGCGAATTCGGCATTTAGTCTCTGAGGATTCTAAAAATCTAGAAGATTTTCTATGATTCATTTTCTCAATCATTTTTGCAATTTTTTTCATTCCACTTAATTTCGAATGTTCATTCTCATTCATCATTGCCACTATTTTTGCAAAAATTTTAAAATCTTCTTTTTTGGCCGTTTTCAATCGGTTTTTATCAAAGAACGGGATTATTATTTCAGTCAAATCTTTTTTAGATCTTACGCAATAACGATATAAATTCTCGTTGTGATTATCATATCGTTTATTCACGAAAACTTTTCCACATTTGAAAAATTTTAATAAAATTTCAAGTGATTTTTTACTTTTTTCGCCTTGCGTTACTACAAATTCCGGAAAAACTTGCCATCCAAATTTTGTAGTTTTGTTTCTAAAAAGACTAACCGAGAAACATCCTTCTCCATCAACATAACCAATTATCCAACCAATCATTTTTAGTCTTTCCTGCTGATTGTCTGGTTTTTCAAATTTACCTTGAAAAACACTGGAAACATTTTTACTGGGCATAACTTTTTATTAAATAATCTATGGAATAATTATACCATAGTAGCTCCAGATTCACCAGATTTTCCAGCATATAGCTGAATGTTTTAAGACATACTATTTTAATAGTATAGGCAGTTACTTTTCCTTTTTCTTAATTTGCCGTTTACCAATCTTCACACCATGCAATCGTTCCAGTCTTGAGACTACCTTGCAAGATAATCTCAACCTTAGAACGATTCATAATGTATGTGTTAGCTCTATGTCTCCATAGAGATCGGACTATATCATCTTCGATCTTTATATCGAAGTTTGGCGTGTAGTCTCTGAGGATTCTGCCAAAATAGTTGGCAGCCTTTCCTGCTGATTGTCTAATCCGATAATTTTTTAAAACCACTCAGCTTATCCTTGCGGATTACTGTTTGGGTATTATCGGCTCTAAAGAGTTTCCAGCATTTGGCCAAATTTTTTAACTACAATCGTTACTTTATAGTTATCGCTGACGTTCACTGGCGCTTCGGGGATTGGCTTGCACCGCTCCCGTTAACGTTCCAGCACTGGTCAGGCGTCACCCCCCATACTTCCCCTTGCGGGTTTGCGGAGAGCTGTGTTTTTGATAAACAGTCGCTTGGTATCTTTCGCTGCGGCCCCCGCCGAGGCGGGGGCAGTCCATATCCCTAAGTTACGGACGCTGTTTTGCCGAGTTCCTTAACGAAGGTTCACTCGTTCACCTTAGGCTACTCGCCCAGTCTACCTGTGTCGGTTTTAGTACGGATTCTGTCAGATCCTGTGTCTCGCGCTGCTCGCCACAGGGAATTTACAATTTTCAATTTACAATTTACAATCAATTTTCAATTTAATAATTTTTAATTTTCAAACCAACTTGTAATTGATAATTGAAAATTGAATCATTGAAAATTTATTGATCATTGATAATTGATCATTGAAAATTCCGTGTCGAACAAAGTGAGACACGGGCATAGAGGGTTTTCCCGGCACCTTGCTCATCTCCCTTTTCTGTCCGAAGACAAATTCGAGAAATATCTTGAATGATATGCGGCGGATTTTCCTGCCACACGTTCTCAATATTCCTACGAAAATCCAATAATTCGCAGAGACTACTAAGATGCGTCACCTCATTTATAAACTGACAAAAGCTATGGAATATTAACCATATGTCCATCGACTACGCCTTTCGGCCTCGCCTTAGGCCCGGCTAACCCTGGGATGATCACCATTGCCCAGGAAACCTTAGACTTTCGGTGTCGGGGGATCTCACCCCAATTGCGGTTACTCGTTCCAGCATTCTTACTTCCATACACTCCAGCCTGGCTCGCGCCTTGACCTTCAGTGCGTATGGAACACTTCCCTACCAGACAATGCTACGCATTGGAAGCACGAAATCCAAAATTAGAAATCCGAAACAAATTCAAATACTTAAATTCAAATGTCCAAAACAAGTTGTTTTAAATTTTGAAATTATAATTTTTTAATATTGTTTCGAATTTCGATATTCGAATTTCGAATTTCCAGTGCGAAGCACTGAATCCGCATCTTCGGCACTATGTTTCAGCCCCGTTACATTTTAGGCGCAAAGCCTCTAGACTAGTGAGCTGTTACGCACTCTTTAAAGGATGGCTGCTTCTAAGCCAACCTCCTAGGTGTATAAGAAGCCTTACTTCCTTTTCCACTTAACATAGATTTTGGGACCTTAGATGGCGGTCTGGGCTTTTTCCCTTTTGAGATCCGACCTTAGCGCCGGATTTCTGACTGTCCGAATAAGTAGCTTTGGAATTCGGAGTTTGGTTGAAAACCCTACGGCGAACCGCGAATTCTCATTCAGTAGCTCTACCTCCAAAGCACATTTAACGAACGCTAGCCCTCAAGCTATTTCGGGAAGAACCAGCTATCGCCAAGCTCGATTACAATTTCTGCTCTATTCACAAGTCATCCCCCAGTGTTGTACGGCTGGTGGGTTCGGGCCTCCTTTGGGTTTTACCCCAAATTCACCCTGCTCATAAATAGCTCGCCTGGCTTCGGGTCTAGTCCATGCCATATAATCGCCCGTTAAGGCTCGCTTTCACTTTGGCTCCACAATAAAAATTGCTTAGCCTACGACATAGAACTAACTCGCTGGATCGTTCTACAAAAAGCACGCCATCACCCCTGTGTCTCGCGCTGCTCGCCACAGGGAATTTACAATTTTCAATTTACAATTTACAATCAATTTTCAATTTAATAATTTTTAATTTTCAAACCAACTTGTAATTGATAATTGAAAATTGAATCATTGAAAATTTATTGATCATTGATAATTGATCATTGAAAATTCCGTGTCGAACAAAGTGAGACACGGGAGCTCTGACTCTTTGTTAGCATACGGTTTCAGATACTATTTCATCCCCCTCATCGGGGTGCTTTTCACCTTTCCCTCACGGTACTGGTTCGCTATCGATCACTAAAAATATTTAGCCTTGGAAGATAGTGCTCCCATCTTCAAACGGGATTTCTCCGGTCCCGCCCTACTTGTTTTGAGACTTAGTTCCACGGATCCATTTTCGCTTACGGGGCTTTCACCCTCTATAGCCGTTCTTTCCAGAAACGTTTGGCTAATAGAACCGCTAAAGACTCAAGGCTTTTCCGCGTTCGCTCGCCACTACTTGCGGAATCTCAGTTGATTTCTTTTCCTCCGGCTAATAAGATGTTTCAATTCGCCGGGTGTGCTTCATCACACTATGAATTCATGTGAAGATAATCCATTCTTCACTTTATCCAGAATCTTGCTAATTAAAATAGCCCGCAAATTTTTAATTTTTTAATTTTTAAATAATGCTCAAATTTCTAATGTTTAAAAATTAAAGCATTAAAAAAATTATTTACAAAATTAAAAATTATAAAATTTAAAAATTCTATTCTGAACGAAGTGAAGAATGGATTGGGTTTTCCCATTCGGAAATCTCCGGGTCAAAGGTTGCTCGTCACCTCGCCGAAGCTTATCGCAGACTGCTACGCCCTTCATCGCTTTTTAGTGTCAAGGCATCCACCATATGCATTAGTATTACCGCTCTTACATCACGAAGCATATAACATACAACATACAACAATTACGCATAGCACTAAATATTGTTTCGTTTTTTATGTTACATGTTTTATGCTATATGCTTCATGATTTTTAGTTAGCAGTTAGCAATCACTAATGTCGCCAACTGCGTTTTTCGCGCGGCCGCCGGTAAAGCGGTTTTACGCGATTGCAATTTCTATCCCGCCGCTCGCAAGCGGCAGAATGACCTACTTTCTAATGCTTCGTTGCAAAAAGCATTAGAAGACTAATCGCCGATATCAATTTTAGTTTCCGCAAACTCTAATTAACTTGAGTATCGCGATTAAGACCGTATTCAATTGTCAAGGTTCGCCCTAGCCGCGCGGCCGCCGTTGAGGCGGTTTTACGCGGTAACGCGGAAATACATTGATACTACTTTCTATCAAGTAATATTAAACTATTTCTTCGCTACCCATTCGTTATTCATATAAATTCACAGTTCGCAACAAACAAAAAACCGCTTTTTCAAGCGGGATCATTTTAGACAATTTCAAATCTAAAGTTTCACCCGCTTTTTTGCAATTTATTTATGATTGATCTTGCCATCTATAATTCAAATTAATCGCCTAACAATAATAGCAATTCCTGAAATTATGTCAAGCGGCCGCTGAACAACCAAAGCTTGGACTCGGTCAACCGAGGCCAAGCTTTGAAATTTGCCGAAATTTTATTTTTTCTTCTCCGTTATTTCCTGCCTCAGTTTTTCGAGTATCATTCTCGCTTCATCTTTCCCTCCAAGGCCGAAAGCTAATCCTCCAGCAAGCGACAGCATTGCAACAATTCCTATAAATATGGTGCTTACTAAAGAAGATGCTATGCCAAGCTGGATAAGCGCCGCAAAAACTCCGAAAATAATGATGGCCCATTTGGAAATGACCGCCAGGAGAGTCGCCGACATGACACCCGCCGCCTTTGTGCTTCCTTTCACCACGCCATAAACAAAATTACCGATCAAAACAACAACCGAAAGAATAACCACAGCTACGACAACATTGGGAATATAGAGAATTATCTTATTGAGGAATTCTGTTACTTGCGTCAGATTGAGAATATCGGTTGCCGCCATAAGAAATACAAGCACCAGAAACCACTTGATAAGCCCGCCGAAAAACTCCGAGATTCCAATTTTAATCCCGGCGCAGTTCGACTTGCAATTAAAGCCGATTTTTTCCGCCGCCTTGTCAACGCGGGCGGTTTTCATCATTTTTTCTCCAAGTCTTCCCATTGTAACAGCGATAATCCATCCGGCTAAAAAAACCAGAAGCGCTCCTAAAAAAGACGGGAGAAAATTAACCAGCCTTTCACCGAGGGTTATGAGCGATACAGTTATTGCTTCTCCCCAGGTTTCAACGCCATTCATCTAATCACCTCCATTTCTTTTTTATTTTTTCACCTCGTTGAGTAAATTTTGCTTTGCAAAATTATTTTTTCCTGCCTAACGGCAGGCCAGGCGAAGGAAAAATACTTAACAGGGTAAATTTTTTATTTTTATTTCAGAAATTGCCAGATTTATTATTTAAATTTACATTTGAAAACGAACGCTAAAACATGATTGATTTGCTATTGTTCTCCGGCTTCGCTTCCGCTCGCTTCTTCTTTCTGGACGCTGGTAAGTCCGAGGCTTTCAGGAGTATTTTCAATTCCCGCATCAACATTGGAAATCATCTTTTCGATTTGCTTTTTGGTTTCTGCGACCCCGTCTCCCGCGAGAAGGCTACTGACTTTTTGATATTCCTGCTTGGCGCCGCTCTTATTTTTGTTTTTTTCGTAGAGTAATCCCAGATAAAAGTGAGCGCTTATATTGCCATCTTCTCTGGCAATTATTGCTTTATATATCTGCTCGGCATTCTTCAAATCCTCCTCATTTCCTCTGGTCTGATAAATTCTAGCAAGACTCGTCGCATAATCGATATTCTGGGGATTGAGCTGAATCGCCTTCGCCCCATTTTCAATAGATTTATCCACTTCTCCCAAAGCACTTTGAGTGAGAGAAAGCTGGTAATATCCTGAATCTAAATTGCTTTTCTCTTCAACCGCCCGCTGGAACAAATCCCTGGCCTCCCCTATGAGCTGCCGCCTATCCTGCTCTTCCTTTTTGGTTGAAGCCAGGCTTACTTTTATTTGTCCGAGCTTCAAAAAATAATTCGGATTATGCGGCTCAAGCTCCAGCCCTCTTCTATAGGACTCCGCCGCAAGATTGAGAGAGTCGATTACATAAATCCCGGCGTTTTCATAAATCTGAGCCAGAACTTCAACCGAATTTATGTCGTTTTTGTTGATATCACTGCTTTGTCTGGTTGCCGCAATAGAAAAATTGAGATATTGCTGAATTTTCTGCAGATCCCTTTCTTTTTCTCCTTTCATTGCTTCTTTGTTGGCCAAAACCATATAATACTGCCCCAACTGACCATAATATTTTCCTTCCTTGCCATAAAGCTTTATGGCTTTGCTCATCTTCAAGATAGAATCCTCCTGGTTGGCATAAATTTGGCGCTCCGCTATTCCCGCGCTAACATCGGCAGCGTATATTTTTCCCAAAAAGACGAAAAGAAAAGCTACTCCGGCGCTTACTACCATAAAAACAAACGCCAAGGCCAGCGCATATTTCGGAGAGGCCTTCAGGGAAAGATTTATGTATTTTTCCTGGGTCCCGCTTTCATGCATTGCAACCGCCAAAGATAGAATCCCTATGAAAACCGCCATAAGCAAAACCGCGCCTTCGGTCCTTACAATAAAAACATCTATAAAAAATATTATCGCGGCTGAAAATAAGCCCAGGGAATAAAGTTTGTTTCTTTCCTTTTCCCTATAAAGGAAATACAGCTCAATGCTCAAAAAAGAAAGGATTCCAATCGCCAGAAAGAACGTTCCGATAACACCAATCGTAGGAAGCGCTTCGAAGAACAATCCGGTTCCTTGGAAAAATCTCAAGTTATAAAACATATTGAGATTGAAATCCTGCGGACGATTCATAGAAAAATTATACCCATAAGTTGCCGGACCTGACCCCAGAATAAATTTATCTTTGAGCGAATTAACCGCAATATCCCAGGATACCTGATAATTCGGACTGACTTCAACCGGAAGATTAATTTTTGACATCGAAACTTCCCCTAGCATTCTAAGAGCCATTATAACCACAAAAAGCGCCATAGGCAGCCATGTCCAGCTCATTTTCGGCCTGACAATTTTCGCCAGAATAAAAATTAAAAACACTGCTACCCCAGTAAAAAGGCCCAGCCAAGGAATGTAATTATAAAGCGACAAAATAAGAACCAAATCCAAAAGAAGCACCAGAAGAAGCGTGCCAGTCAGGATTTTTTTAAAAAAGCTCGCCATTTTTTCATTCTCCGCCAGTTTCAAAATAGCTACAGTTATGATTGGAAGCATCGCGGAAAAAACCACTCCAAGGCCCGCCATTGAACCGATAAGGCTCAATGGAGCATATTGAGAAACTGCGTCCGGCAAAAACTTTATTCCTCTTATTGCCAGAAGCGTCCAGAAAGAAAGAACTGCCCCTGAAGTTATGATTGCCGTTAAAAACAAATTTAATCTTTTTGCATTGAAATTACTGAAAAACAAATAATAAAATATAATTAACGCCGTAATATTCATGAATCCCCGAGAAGGATCGCCAAACATTCCCCAAAAACTATGCCAGCGATCAACGGAAAAAAACATCGCTAAAAGATAAACCAGCCAAAAAGCGATAATAGGAATATCGAGGGGAGTTTTTCTGATTCCCATTTCTCCCAAAATAACACCTTTAGCCGTCCAGGAAACCAGACCCAGAAGAAGCCAGAAATAAAAATAAAGCTGTTTTTCGAAAATTATTCCCTGAAAAGTCAAGCCGGTAAAAAATAAGGGAACTCCCAAAAAGAGCATAAAGATGCTCAAACTAACCACCTTGTCCATCATCTTGACTACCAGCTTTCTTTCTTTAGTCTCCTTTTCATCTATGCTCTCAAGAACTTGCGCTTGCGCTTGGCTTGACGGCCTGAAAGCATCATGCTTCTCCCCTCTAAATCCGGAAAAATTTCTCGGATATTCCCTCTTGCCGGTTTCAACTCTGCCGCCTGTTCCAAATTCATTGCCTCCTGTGTTATTCACTTTTATTTCCATAGATTTTTTAATTTTAAACTAACTAAATTATACTTTGTTTAAAAATCAAAGTCAATCCATCAAAAAACATTCCAAAAAGAGCTATACATCAAGATTTTTAACATTTTTGGCATGAGTCTGAATAAACCTTCTTCTCGGTTCAACCTCTGAACCCATAAGGACATCGAACATCTTGTCAGCAGCCTGCGCATCTTCGATATTAACCTTAAGCATTATCCTTGTTTCCGGATTCATGGTTGTTCCCCAAAGTTGACTCGGGTTCATCTCTCCAAGACCTTTGTAGCGCTGAATGCTTATTCCGCCAACCTTTTCACCGACTTCGCTTTCTTCTTCCGCTTCTCCGCCAGTATTTTTTTCTATTTTAGCCGCATCAAGATTTTTTTCTTTTTGTTTTTTTGCTTTTGTTTCTCCAGCCTGGCCAATCATTTCAGCCAGCACTCTATCGCGATCTGTATCGGTATAAGCGTATTTGATATTTTTTCCTTTTTGAAGCCGATAGAGAGGAGGCTGAGCGATAAAGATATGCCCTCCCTGAATAAGCGGTTCAAAGTAGCGATAGAAGAAAGTTAGAAGCAGCGTGCGAATATGCGATCCGTCAACATCGGCGTCTGCCATGATTATTATTTTGTGATATCGCAATTTTTTTATATCGAAACTATCCCCGATGCCGGCCCCCAAAGCAATAATAATCGGTTTTAGGGTGTCCGATTTTACAACCTTATCCAGAGTTGTTTTCTCGACATTGACCAATTTTCCACGAAGAGGAAGAATAGCTTGATATTTTCTATCCCTTCCCTGTTTGGCGCTTCCACCGGCACTATCTCCCTCAACTATGTATAATTCAGACTGGGTAGCGTCCCGAGAGGAGCAGTCTGCCAGTTTTCCCGGAAGCGTCATTCCTTCAAGAGCGCCTTTTCTTATGACCGCATCCTTGGCTGCCCGCGCCGCCAAGCGCGCTTTCGCAGTAAGAACTACTTTAGCAATAATAGCTTTGGCGTTGTTGGGATGCTTTTCTAAAAATTCAAAAAGGGCCTCGCTAGTCACGGAGGAAACAATTCCCCGTATCTCGCTGTTTCCCAGCTTCGCCTTTGTTTGTCCTTCAAATTGAGGATTCCTAAGTTTAACGCTGATTACGGCTGTCAGGCCTTCCTGCAAATCTTCCGAAGTAAAATTGCCGTCTTTTTCCTTGAGAAGTCCGGCCTTTTTGGCATGGCTGTTGATTACGCGAGTCAACGCCGCCCGAAATCCAGCTTCATGCATTCCTCCTTCCGGAGTATGGATATTATTGGCAAAAGAAAAAACATGCTCTTTGTAAGATTCGGTATATTGCATGGCAATTTCTACTTCCGTATCTTCAAATTTTTTCTCGGCATAAAAAGGCATCTCGTTTTTGACTTCCTTTCCGCGGTTTAAAAATTTTATGTAAGACACCAATCCGCCGTCAAAAAGGAAACCGTAAGACTGCTCTTTGCCCTTTTCCCGCAAATCATAAATTTTTATGCTGACGCCTTTGGTAAGATAAGCCTGCTGGCGCAAATATCCCAATATCTTTTCCCAGGAATATTTTATCTCTGCAAAAATTTGCGGATCGGCTTGGAAGCTTGTTTTTGTTCCTGTTTCCTTTGATTTTCCAATGATTTTCGGATCCTTTGATTTCGGCTTTCCTCGCTCAAAATCCATAGCGAAGATTTTTCCTTCCCGCTTAACTTCGACATGCAGCTGTTCCGATAGAGCATTAACGACTGAGACTCCCACTCCATGAAGCCCTCCTGAAATTTTATATCCGTTGCCGCCAAATTTCCCTCCGGCATGAAGAACCGTAAGAACGGTTTCTAAAGTTGATTTCTTTGTCTGGGGATGTTTTTCCACGGGAATTCCTCTTCCATCATCCTCAATCTCAACAAAATTATCAGGCAAAAGTTTGACTGACACATTTTTGCAGTATCCGCCCATTGCCTCATCAATGGAATTATTCACTACCTCCCAAATCAAATGATGCAGGCCTTCGGTTGAAGTCCCTCCAATATACATCCCCGGACGCTTCCTGACTGGCTCAAGGCCCTCCAAAACCTGGATGGATTTAGCGGAATATTCATTTTTGTCCTTTTCGGTTTTTTCTTTAGGCATAATATTCACAAATTCGAAATTCGAATATCGTACTTCGAATTTTTAATGAACAGTACTAAAAAATTAATTTCTTGATAAAAAGTATAGCTCGATTAAAAACACAGCAGCTACCGCCAGTAACCCATCCCACCAAACCAGCATTCTGAAACTCTGAAAAATAAGGAGGATTATCGCCAAAACAGAAAGGAGAATGGATTGCCTGAAACTTAACCCCATATTCGCCAAAGCCGCTTCTGAACCCATAATTTTCCGCCGGGTAAAAATCAAGAACAAGTTTAACGTTCCCGACAAGAAAAAAAATAGCACGGAATAAAAAATCACTTTTCCAAAAAATCCGGATTTTTCAGGATCCACATGGAAAACAACAAACCCCAGCGCTGATAGGGAAATAAATGTTAAAAACCTAATTCCCCAAACATAGGATTTCAGCGTCATAG
This sequence comes from Patescibacteria group bacterium, assembly GCA_022711335.1. GTDB lineage: Bacteria > Patescibacteriota > Minisyncoccia > Moranbacterales > UBA2206 > JAKLFF01. The sequence goes on from JAKLFF010000002.1 coordinate 59,746, forward strand.
AAAAAATTTCCTTTTTAGGGATTACTCTTGTAATTTTACTCCTTTTCTGTTTCTTTGGCAAGCATCTTTGGCACAAAAAAACAGCCGATTTCAGGGCTGTTTTATGCGAATGGCGGACTGGACGAGACTCGACTTTCTGTATTGTGCGGGGACGGCCGGACTCGAACCGGTGACCTACTGCGTGACAGGCAGTCGCTCTAACCAACTGAGCTACGCCCCCATAATTATATTTTCTGTAGCAGGGGTGGGGCTCGAACCCACGAACCTCAGGTTTATGATACCCGCGCTCTAACCAACTGAGCTACCCTGCCCTAATAAAAAATTTTTTAATTGCTTCTTTAAATATTTCCTTCCGGAACCACTTTTTAAAAATTTCTCTCTTTCTAAGGCGTCCGCCTTGTTTCTATATCCTTCAAAATAAATCAATCGCCAGTGTTTTTTCTGCCGAGTTGTCCTGCCCCCTTTCCCATCATTATGATCTTTTATTCTCTGGTTCAGATCGCTAGTAAAACCTATATACCAACCCTTATCTAATGCATTCCTTATGAGGTATACATAATAGAACATGTTTTTCATTCTTGCTAGTGGCAAGCCCTATTTCTTATACTAGGCTGTGCCACGAGATCATGAGCGTTCACCGAAAACAGTGCAGGTCGCGTAAAATCGACTATCGTCGATCACGCGACTCACTCAAAATCATTCGTAAGCTCATGATTTTTCGTGGTTGCGGGGCCGGGATTTGAACCCGGGACCTCGTGGTTATGAGCCACGCGAGCTGCCAGACTGCTCCACCCCGCGATAATATTAATTTTTTGTTTTGCTAATCTCCGCCCATATTGTTTACGCGAGTTACCAGCCTGTCCGCCCTTAGAGGAACTGCCTGCCACGTGATAAAACGAAGTTTTATTTTACGTGGCTCCACCCCGCGATGATGATTTGAAAAAGACTATTCCCAATTCTAAACTGGCAGACAGCCATTGTCAAACAGCGGCTCTCGTCCCAAAATATTTTGCTATTCCAAAACCTCGAAATATCTCAAAAATTCCTCGAAAAGAGAAAATACTTCTTCAGCCTCTTCTTTGCTTAGCCTAAAGCCGTCCTCATGAATTATCCTGTTCCTGATTTCATGGGCGCGCTTTAGCTTCTCAATGTTATCCATCTGTCCGAAAGGAATGTTATCCAGCCGCTCCGCCATATTTTCGCCGGCATAGCCAAGTCTTCGAATAAGGCCATGAATCACTTCGTCAGCTTCGATAACGGCCACCTTATAGGCTCTCTCTTCTCCCGAGTACAATTTTGATTTTATCTTCTCCCATTTTTTCCTAAGCTTCAGCTTCCCGCCCTTGCTTGCCAACTCCCGAGGCATATCGATTCCAAGGGAAGTTTCCCTGACGTTTCCGGAAAGACCTCTTTGCATAAGAAGCAAAATTATATCGACAAGCAAGACTATTACATAAATTCCGATGATAAATTTCAAAACAGAAAAAAAGGATGAGTTATAAAAATTCAAAACAAACTGCGGGAAATTTAATATGAAATTATCCATTTTGATTGTTTATTTTTTTTCATAGGCATCGGCAACTCGAAGCAAATTTTCTTCATCAAACCATTTTCCCATCAGCTGGAATCCGATGGGCAACTCTTTTTTGCCTTCCTTTATTCTACCACAAGGAACGGATATTGCCGGTATGCCGGCAATGTTAGCCGTAACCGTGAAGATGTCTTCAAGATACATTTTGAGCGGATCTTCCGTTTTTTCCCCCAGCCTAAAAGCCGGCGAAGGGGTTGTCGGAGTTAAAATCATGTCTGCCTCTTTAAAAGCTTTTTCAAAATCTTTTTTTATAAGAGTCCTCGCTTTTTGCGCGCGGAGATAATAAGCTTCATAATATCCGGAACTCAAAGCATAAGTCCCCAGCATTATTCTTCTTTTAGTTTCTCTTCCAAGGCCATATTGCCTTGTGTCAAAATATGTTTCCAGGAGAGTTTTTGGAAGATCAGACGAATTTCCGGAAATTGCTGAATTATCCCCATCATCAATCCTAAGTCCGTATTTAATCCCATCATATCTGGCCAAATTGGAACTCACTTCGCATGGCTGGATTATATAATAAGCAGGAAGAGCATATTTAACATGAGGCAACTCTGTTTCTATTATCTTCGCGCCCTCCTTTTTATAAAACTCGATTACTTTTTCAATTTTTTCCCTGACATTTTTTTCAAGACTGTTAAGATATTCCTTAACAACGCCAATTTTCGTTCCCCTGACTTCGCCAGTAAGAAATTCTTCATAGTTTTTGTCCTGGCTGTGAGCTGATGTCGCATCATGCTTATCTCGTCCGGAAATAGCGCTGAGCACTATGGCTGCATCCTCAACGGTTTTGGCAATCGGTCCGACTTGGTCGAGACTTGATGCCATAGCGATTATTCCGTGGCGAGAAACCCGGCCATAGGTCGGTTTCATTCCGACAACTCCGCAAAAAGCCGCTGGCTGGCGAATTGATCCGCCTGTATCGGTTCCCAGCGCCCATGAAGCTAAATCCGCCGCTACGGCCGCAGTTGAACCTCCAGAAGTTCCTCCAGGAACACGATTCAAATCATGCGGGTTTTTTGTCGGTCCATAGGCGCTATTCTCCGTGGATGATCCCATGGCAAATTCGTCGAGGTTGGTTTTTCCAAGAATCACTGCTCCTTTTTCATTTAATTTATCGATAACAGTCGCGTTGTACGGAGCGATATAACTGTCCAAAATTTTTGAAGCTGCCGTTGCTCTTATTCCATTTATGCAAATATTATCTTTGATCGCTCCCGGGATTCCTTCAAGAAGTCCTATTTTTTCTCCTTTTTTTATTTTTTCATCCGCTTTTTTTGCCTGCTCCAGCGCTAAATCTTTTGTAAGAGTGAGGTAAGAAAAAATATCCTTGTCCTTTTTGGAAATACGATCGAAATAATCCAGAGTTAATTGTTCTGACGTTATTTCCTTGTTTATTAATTTATTATGTAAATCTTTTATCATTTATTGTCATTCCCGCGAAAGCGGGAATCTAGTCAATTAACCAAAACTGTTTGCTGGATTCCCGATCAGGTCGGGAATGACACTTACAGCACGCTTTTTACTTTGTCATATCCATTCTTTTCTTCCGGAAACAGCTTGATAATCCCGTTTTTATTATTAAAATCGCTAAAATTATCTTCTCTTGTTTCATTTTCTACCCCGGTGATATGAGCCGTCGGTTCGACATTTTCAACGTCCACTTTCTTAAGTTCGTCTATCCAGTCCAAAACCAGCGACAAATCTTTCGAAAACTTGCCGACTTCTTCCTCGCTCAGGCCTATTCTGGCAAGAGACGCTATATGCCTTACTTCTTCTTCGGATATCACTTTTTTAGAATTTAGAATTATGAATTTAGTATTTTGAATGAGAATATTGAATGCTGAATAACTATTCTAAATTCTTTATTCTTGATTCCCATTCTAAATTCCAAATACTAAATTCAAAATTCTATTTAAATAGCCTCTTAAATTCCCTTTCATTAATTATACCAACTCCCAGCTTCTTCGCCTTGTCGTATTTCGATCCCGGGTTTTCGCCGGCCACGACATAATCGGTTTTAGCGCTCACGGAACCGGAAACGTCTCCGCCAGCTTTTCTAATCATATCTTTTGCCTCGTCTCTTGTAAAGTTTTCGAGCTCTCCGGTAAGGACAAAAGTCTTGTTTTGCAATTTGTAATTAGCAACTAGTAATTTAGAATAATTTTCTAATTTTACTCCTAGCCTATCCATTTTTTCCAGAAGTTTTAAATTATCTTTATCGCTAAACCAATCAACTAGGCTTTCTGCCGACTTTTCCCCTATGCCCTTTATGCCCATCCACTGTTCTTTATTGATTTTAGAAAAATATTCGATAATGTCTTTTAAATTTTTAATTTTGCATTTTGAATTGTCATTTTGATTTTTGATTTTTGATTTTTGATTTATTGCATTACTGTATATTTTTTCGATGATTGCTAAATTCTTCGATATTAAAACTGAGCTTTCCTCGCCCAAATATCTGATCCCCAGCGCAAACAAAAATTTTTCAAGCGCTATCTTCTTGCTTTTTTCAATGGAAGCGATCAGATTGTCTGCTGATTTTTCCGCAAAGCGCTCAAGCGGCTCCAGGTCGCCCTTTTCGAGTTCAAAAATTTCCGCCGCGTTAGATATGATTCCTTCATTCATCAATTGTTCAACTATTTTTTCGCCCATTCCGTCGATATTGAAGCCTTTTTTGCTGGCAAAGTGAATTATTTTTTCTTTTTCCACCGCAAAACATTTCGGATTTAGACAGTATGTCGCCGCACTTGTTTTAGAGGTTCGACCTCTTTTGGTCGTTTCGGTCGAGAGAGGTCGAACCTCTAGATTTTCTCGAGAAACCGCCCCTCCGCAAATAGGACATCTTGCGGGCATGTGAAAGATTTTTTCATTTCCCGTCCGCAGGTTTTTGATCACCTCGACGACTTCTGGAATAATATCCCCAGCTTTACGAACAACCACCGTGTCTCCAATTCTTATGTCCAATCTTTTTATCTCATCCTCATTGTGAAGCGTGGCGCGGGAAACAGTCGATCCGGCGACAGAAACCGGACGCAGATGCGCAAGCGGAGTGAGAGCTCCCGTTCGTCCAACCTGCACTTTTATATCTTCAACTACCGTTGTCACTTTTTCGGCCGGAAATTTGTAAGCCACGCCCCAGCGCGGAGATTTTCCAGTATACCCCAGCGCTTTTTGAATTCCATTCGAATTAATTTTAATCACAATTCCATCCAGGCCATAATTCAAACTGTCCCTTTTTTCAATCCATTTTCGACAGTATTCTTCAATTTTCTCTATGTTTTTACAAAGTTTATATTCTTCATTGATATTAAATCCCAGCTTTTTAAGCAATTCTAACTCTTCTATTTGCGTTTCAGGAATCCCGTATTCCCCCCTCTCCCTCTGAGAGAGGGTGCCCGTAGAGCGGGTGAGGGAAATATAATCCATATCATAAATAAAACACTCCAGTTTCCTTGACGCCGCCACTTTAGGATCCAGCTGCCGGATGGTTCCAGCCGCTGCATTCCGGGAATTAGCGAACAAAGCCTCTTTTCTGCCAGCTCTTGTTTCATTAATTCTATTAAGTTCATCTTTTCCCAAATAACATTCTCCGACCACTACGCAATCAACTGGATAATTTAGCTTCAAGGGTATGCTGCTTATGGTTTTCAAATTATTAGTAACATCCTCTCCGATTATCCCGTCTCCCCTCGTTGCCCCCCGGATAAATATTCCATTTTCGTAAGTTAAAATCACTTTGAGCCCATCAATTTTCAACTCACAACAAAAATCAATATAAAAAACATCCCCCCTCTCCCTTTGGGAGAGGGTGCCCGAAGGGCGGGTGAGGGAAAACTTATTTATTAGTCTTGAGACCTTTTCCTCCCACTTTCCCAATTCTCCAAAGCTAAAAACATCATCAAATGACCATTGCCTCACTTGATGGCGCACCTTTTGGAATTTTGAAAGCGGTTTTCCGCCGATTCGGCCGATAGGAGAATCCGGGAGTTTCAATTCCGGATATTTTTCCTCGAGCTCTTTGAGTTCGCGGGTCAGGGAATCATAAACCTCGTCCGTAGCATCCGGCTTGTCCAGAATATGGTATTCGTAGCGAAGCTTATTTATCTCCGCCGTCAGCTTTTCTATACGGTTTTTTACTCCTATTTTATCCATATATTGATTATATCCCATTTATCAAATTTGCCCAAAATCAAAATCCGAGAGCCAGTCCCGGATTTGTTTTAAACATCAAAACTTAATTTACAGCATGGCTAGTATGACTTGCACACTTCCGGTGCTGTTGCTGTTATGGGACATTTTGTGTCAAATTCGGTAGTCCAATACTGATCGGCAAAAAGCCTTACTTCATCTAATTCTCCCTTGAAATTCTGTGTTCCATTTTTCGCTCCGATCATTATATTGTCCGGCACCGCATCTCCGGATCTTTTGCAATCCGCGGGGGTGGAATCAAGCTTTTTTCCGCCTGAATATAACTTTATATTATCATCGTCATCCCTCACAAAAGCCAAATGATGCCAATTGCTATCAGCTATATTCGCGCTAGAAGTAAAATCACATGTTGTTCCTAAAAAAATAATTCTCAAATCATCTGGCTGAACATAATCTATTTCTAAGATATCCGTACTATTTTTTTTCATATAAAACATTGTCTGCGTCGCATTTCCCGTATTATCTTTTTTAACCCAAAAATCCACCGTGAAGGCGCTCGTCCCTCCGGTTCCGATTCCAACTTTTGACCAATCTTCATCCACATCATTTGTCCATAAATAATCATCGTTGCCGTCAAAACTAAGATATCCAAAATTGGGAACAATAGGAGCAGTGTTGCTTGAAGCGTTTATATTCATTCCACCGCTTGGATTAATTTCATGATGCACCCGGCTGCCGTCGACGAAATTGGTGCTTCCATCGGCCATATCGGCGTGAAGCAGAAGCTTAATTTCTTTTTCTTTTTGAGAAACATTTGCTTCTACGATTCTTTGCGTTCCAACCGAATTGTCACTTCCAACTGATTTCAGCTGGGAAATAAGAGCGATGTCTTCAGTAGAGCCACAATCGATATGATTGCCGGAAGAATCAAGCAATTCAACGGCATATTCATTTACCTTTGATAATTTATTCGGCGTTCCTACGCATGAAAGTCCTGTTTTTGCTTGAGATAATACCGAAGATATTTCTATTTTTTCGCTAGTGGGATTATAGGATTTTTGACCCTTAAGCAGCGCGGTCATAACTTTGTCGATTCCCTCATCCGCATTTTGATAAGCGATATTAGTTTTGCTGGCCTGCATGGAAGTTTTTCTTTCCCGAAGAGCGGAAAGAGCCACGCTGAGAGCCGTCACAATAATTATGCCGAAAAGTATGAGTGAAACAACCAAAACCGAACCGCGCTTGCGTTTTTTGGCATATATTTTATGTTTTACCCCCACGCCAATTATGTTTGTTTTTTTCATTTTAAAAAAATGCTGTTTGTTAATGTGTTTTATGTTATGTGTTATATGTTATATGATTTAGTCTTCCATTGGATTAATATCCTTATAGTCTCTGGCAGACACTGTCGTCTGAAGCTTGGCATTGGGATCATAATCATCTGACATCTCCATGCGAATTGTCACTCTTTTGATTTTATCTCCGCCCACAGAAAACTCTAAGTCATTTAACACATCTTCTCCGGTTATCCAAGTTTTACTATAGCTTCCAGTACAGTCGCCACTTTGATTTCCATTCTCACAAGGTTTTTCTTCTGAACCCGCTTTTAAAGAACATCTTTCTTCCAAAATTTCCCCGGAATCATAAGAAAACCTTACGCATTGAGTCAGCGATTTGCTGTACATGGAAACTCCATCTACTTCACTGGTCTCCTGGACATTGCTGCTCATCCTAATTATCTTAGCCATATATTCCAGCGCTCCCTTGGCTTCTTCAATGCCTCTTTGCACCTCCCGCGCTTTTTTCTGCGCCTTAAAAGCGCTGGCGAAAGACGCTGTCACGGAAAGCATGATAAGAGTTGAGATGAAAATCGAAACAAGCATCTCAATCAGCGAAAACCCTTTGTTTTTTGTTTTTAATATATTCTTCATCAACTTTTAACTTTTCATTTTTAACTTTTAACTAAACTATTCTCCCCACTTATTCAAAATAATTTGTGTATAAGCGCATTTAGTGGAGGTATTGCAATCATCTACACTAGTACCGGACACCTCTCCATTCCAGCTGACCAAACTTGTCACTACTACAGATTTCGCAGCGTCTCTTGCTATGCCGCTGCATCCGACATTGCAATAATTAAATTTAATTCTCCTAAAAAACTTAGTGTTAGTTGAGCCGGAATTCATATAATAATTGTCGTTGTCCAATCTTAAACGCATTTGGCCATTGTTAACACCGCAACTAATATTTACTCCGCTCGTGTCTTTATCTGCAATACACCTATTATTATCATCTGCTGGAAAATAATTAAAACTCCCCGTACTCGGATCATTATCCACCCAGTTATTATCCCGAATGTTTCGAACCAGCTCCACTCCTTCCTGTGCCAAAAGGCTCGCGGCGAACTGATCGCGTGATTCCATCGAATCCTTGAGTCCGACCGTTAGAAGCTTCAATCCGGCGATAACTCCGACCGACACCAAAAAAACCGCCAATATGGATTCAATAAAGGAAAAGCCCTTGCGGTGCAAAAAATTCTTTTTGTTTTTTATTTTTTTTTCCATTTTAACGCTTAATTATAGGCTAATCTTCCTTAATCACTCCGCCGGGAGAAGTTATACTAACTGTTTTTGCTGCTGCTACTCCAGGAATTTTAAGCTCTATTGTTGTAGGACTAGCACCAGCCAGAACCACTTCTCCATTAGGAATTGAAAATACAATTTTTGTTAAACTAGCTACAGGAGAATTAAGTTTCACGCCGTTGCCCAGATCGTTAGTTTCAACAGGAGAACCGTCAGCAGAACAATCTGAAGGAAAAATTACATAAGTATCTTCATCAGTAAATTTAAATCCCCAGCATTTTGGCACGCTCCCAGAAGCTGTTTTCCCCTGAAGCGCGTTGCTCTTGGTAGTCTGGATAGCCGAAGCCACTTCCCTTTGCGCCGCATCCAGCTTAGCGTCAGTTCTGCCGCCGCCAAGGCTCACAAACGCAGCTGAAAGCATTATGCCCATAACGCCAATAATTACTAAAATCTCTATTACCGTAAACCCCCGCAAAAACTTCCGCTTTTTTGTTTTTTTATCCATCTTTTATCCTCCCCTCCCTTCCAGGGAGGGGAATTTAAGGGGAGGGTTGAAAAAATTTAAAACAATCCAAAATACCAGTCAACAATCGGTTGGAACCAGAAAAATGCCGCAAAAGCCCCTGCCACCATAAAAGGGGCAAATGGAACCTGGCTTTTCATTTTTTTCTTTCCGAAAGCTATCAATATTATACCACAAACCGAACCGATAAAAAAGGAAAGAAACAAGGCTAAGAGAATTTCCGGCCAGCCTAGAACCAACCCCAAAAAAACAGCCAGATAGGCGTCTCCCATTCCCATCCATTTCTCTTTTGAAAAGGCTGAAAGTAAAAAGAAAAACGTAAAAGCCAAAAAGGCCGCCAAAATTCCGGAATATGTCCGAACATCCAAAATTTCTCCCGAAAAAGCACCTCTGTTCCAGTCAAGAAAAAGATTGAAAGCCAGCGACCAAAAAACGGCCGGCCAAATGAGAATTTCCGGAATTTCCATATACAGCCAGTCATAAACCAAAATAGCCAGAAGAAAGCCGGCTGCGCCCAAAAAAAACAAAGTTGCCGCCCAGGAAGAAATGTCCTGAACGATAAAATATTTCGCCCCGATTGCAGCAAAAATAATTCCCGTGGACAGCTCCACGAGCGGATATTGCCAGGAAATTTTTTTTCGGCAGTTCCGGCAGCGGAATTTGAGCAGAATGAAACTCAAAAGAGGAATGTTGTCATACCACTCAATCATTTTCTTGCAATGCGGGCAGTGCGACCGGGAGAACACAAGATCCTCCGCCACATGGATGCGATAAACCAGAACATTCAAAAAACTGCCGATTAAAAGTCCGAGGATGAGAAAGATAAGGATATGCATAAATTATTCTTTTTTATATTCTTATAATAGCATAATGCTTTCCAAAACCCAAAACCGCCCTGCTTGGCAGGACGATTTGGAATATGTGAATATGTTTTCTTCTCTCAGAAGAAAAAGGTATCTAATTCCTTTTCCTTTTCTGGTAAGTATAATGAGTTTTTACTTAACAGCCTGTCCAGGTACATCCACCTATCGCGCTTGAACAAGTAGCAGAACATCCGGCTGAACATGTCGCATTGAACGACCAGGCGCCTGTAGTAGTATCTCCAGAGATATTAGTATAAGCAGCAGTATTACATCCAGTTGGCAAAGAAGGATAAACTGGATCAGAACCTGCTGTAACGGCGCAAATTTCAGTAGTGCCTGGAGTAACAGGAGTCCCGAGAGCAAGACCGCTATCTAAGCATGTCATCATCTGAGGCGGTACGCTTGACACCGTTGATTTGAATGCTGCGTAGTATGCCTTTTCCCTAGCATTTGCTAAGCTTACCAACACAATCGATGCCAAAATTCCGATAATTGCGATGACGATCAAAAGTTCGATCAGGGTAAAACCTTTTTTGTTTTTCATAATTTCACCTCCCTTCGCAAGAAGAAAGAATTAAGAAGAAAGAAGAAAGCATTTTTTCATCTTTTATTCCTAGTTTCTTACTTCATTATTGTTTATTTTGTTTCTATTTCCTTTAATCAAACCATTTATCAATTTGTGAGACAACACCGTTTTATCAGCTATTTTTTTGAATTCATCCGCATTGATATATTTTAAATCTCTCGAGATTATCAGCTGGCTTTGCAATTCCGCAACCGATCCGAGAGCCATTTGCAAAAATTGGTTCTTATCCTTGAAAGTTGCCCGACTGAATCCTTCCGCGATATTAGAAACGATCGAAACCGAACATCTCCTCATTTGATTGGATAACCCAAACATTTCATTTTTGGGGAATCTTTCGGTAACTTTATAAACTTCAAGAACTAATTTGTGCGATTCTTTCCATGCCACCAAATCCGTAAATTTTTCAATCTTCCTATTTTGCATTCTTCTTTCTTCCTTCTTCTTACTTCTTTATTCTTACTTGATTTGTCCTGCAATGTTGTATATCGGCATAAGAATCGCAAAAGCCATAAACCCGACGGCTATCCCTATTATAACCATCAGCACCGGTTCGATCAATGTGGACAAATTTTTGGTCATCATTTCCGTTTCCTGATCATAGAAACTGGCAATATGCACCAGAACTTTGTCAATCTGCCCCGAATCTTCCCCGATTTTCACCATATGGGAAACCACCGGCGGAATAAGCGGGCTTTTGGAAAGCACATTGCTCATATTTCCCCCGACTTTCACTTCCTCCGCCGCCCGGAGAAAAATCGCTTCATAAACAACGTTATTGATGACCGAGCTGGTGATCGTAAGCGCCCGGATAATCGGTATCCCGCCGACCAGAAGCACAGAGAGGTTCTGAGCGAAGCGGGTAATGTAGACATTTCTGAAAATCACCCCGACGATCGGAAGCTTTATTTTTATCTGGTCCCACTCTTTGGCGCCCTGTTCGGTTCTAAGATAATAAAGAATTCCCCCGATGAATCCAAAAATAACAATCGCCACCGCCCACCAATAAACCGACATAAAATCTCCGATGGCCATTACGATTTTAGTGTACCAAGGCACCTCGGCGCTCATTTCTTTTATTATCTGGGTCAATTTGGGAAGAATGAAAGCAATCGTGATGAACCCGATTATAAAAAACACAACCAGAATTATGCATGGATACATCAAAGCCGAGCGCACCCGGTTGGCCAGATTGTAGTTCCTTTCAATATTCTCCGCGATATAGTCGATCGATTTTTTGAGATTTCCGGATGTTTCTCCGGCCTTTATAATGTTTATGCTAAGCATGGAAAAAACATCGCGATGCTTTGCCAATGAGTCCGAAAAAGGAAGCCCGTTCTCAACATCGGCTATTATTTCCTTGAGAATTTTCATAAAATATTTGTTCTGGGTCTGTTCGGAAATGGCCGTAAGGGAAGCCACAATGGGAACCCGGGCCTCGATAAGAATGGCCAGCTGGCGGAAAAAAATCACCTGTTCCTTATCCGTTACCCGGTCATAATATTTGAGAATAGTTTTGGCGATAGAATCATCGGCCGATTCTTTTATTATGCTTGTTGGATAAAGATCATTTTTTTGGAGAATTGAAATAGCCGCTTCGCTTGAAATTGCGTCAATTACTCCCTCTTTGATTTCTCCCGTTTTTGTTTTTGCTTTGAATAAAAATTTCATGTCTTTTTCTGCGAATTATAAATCCGCACGAATATGCAAACTACGAATGAATGATAACATAAAATGATGCATATACAAAATCAAATTGCATTAGTATATTCGTATAAATTAGTAATTCGTAGAGATTTCTAGTACCTAAGCAGCATCTGGAAGTTCTTGGCATCTTTAGCATAAGCTGCCGAGCTATCCACGGAAACAATTCCTTTTTTTACCAGCTCAACAAGAGATTTATCCATGGTGATCATTCCCTGGTCGGCGCTGGTTTCAATCACATTGTCAATTTGATAGGATTTATTTTCCCGGATAAGATTTTCGATCGCGTGGTTTTTGATCATTATTTCGACTGCCGGAACCCGTCCGCCGTCAACTCGCGGGACAAGCCGCTGCGAAGCGACACCCAAAAGAACATTAGCCAGCTGCGACCGCACTTGATTTTGCTGATGGGCCGCAAAAACATCGATTATGCGGTCGATAGTTTGGGGAGAATCATTAGTATGGAGCGTGGCAAAAATGAGATGTCCGGTTTCCGCAGCAGTCAGAGCCGTGCTTATGGTGTCAAGATCCCTCATTTCGCCGATAAGAACTACATTGGCGTCTTCCCGAAAAACCGCTTTCAAAGCTGTTTGAAAATTCTTGGAATCCTGATAAACCTCCCGCTGGCTTATTATGCAGCGGTCTTGCTCGTATATATATTCGATAGGGTCTTCGATAGTCACTATATGCTTTTCCTGGTTGTGGTTTATTTCGTTTATAAGGGCGGCTAGCGTAGTTGACTTTCCATGCCCCACAGGACCGACAATCAAAAACAAGCCTTGGGAAAATTTGGTGAAATCATAAAGTATTTCCGGCATATTCAGCTCCTTGAGGCTTCTTATTTCTCTGGGAATCAAGCGAAAGGCCACCCCTAAATATCCTTGTTGAAAAAAAGCATTAACGCGAAATCTCGCCTTATCTTCGAAATTATAGGAAAAATCAGCCTGGCCTTCGTCCAAAAGCTTTTTTTTGGATTCTTCTTTCATGATTACATCGCAGATATCCTTGATTTCGGAAGGAGTAAGCGCTTTGTCCTGGTTCGCCGAAACAAGACGGCCGTCCGTTCTTAGAGTCGGATAACGCCCGACATTAAGATGAAGGTCTGATGCTCCTTGCTGGGCAACGAGCCTCAAAAGATTTTTTATTTTCTGCTCGGCATGAACCATTTATTTAAGATAATTATTAATTTTTTCCAAAACTTCCGACGGAGTAAAGTGGGATTTTATGAGATAATCCCTGGCACCCAATTTCATCCCCTCTTCTATTTCTTCCCTCTGGCTTAAATTGGTAAGCAATATGACTGGAATTTTTTTGAACTTTTCGTTTCCGTTGATTTTTTTTAGAACTTCCAGCCCGTCCATGTAAGGCATAATTATATCAAGCAGAATAAGATCCGGCGCATCTTTTCCTTCTTCCAATTTTTTTACCGCCTCCAGTCCGTTAGAGGCCAAAATGACTTCAAACCCGGACTGCGAAAGTTTCATCTGATAAATATCCATCACGAAAGAATCGTCTTCGACAATCATAATCCTTTTTTTGCTTGTTTGTTCCATAAAATTGTTTGCGAATTGCTAGTTTAATTTATTACGAATATGCCAATAAACAAAATTTGATTTTACATCAATGCTTGTAAGTTTAATCGTTCTCTTCTGCCAAAGCGATACTGCCTTCCGTCACCCGCTCTATCTCTTCGATAGTGGTGAATCCCTTTATTATTTTTAAGATTCCATCCTGTTTCATGGTAATAAGCCCCATCGACTGCCTTTCTTTGTTTATCAATTCTTCGCTGCCTCGCTTTTCCACTATGATATTTTTTATATTTTCATTCACAGGCACGGCTTCAAAAACCGCCATCCTGCCCTTAAGCCCCGTCCCGTTGCAGAAATCGCACCCCTTGCCGCGATAGAAATTTATTTCTTTTGAAAGATCAATGTCATATTTCTTGAGTTCCGCATCTGACACATTTGTCAATTCTCTTTTTATTTTATTTTTAACCGACTGGGGGATATCGATTTTTTCCTTGCATTTTTCGCAAATTCTTCTAACCAGCCTTTGAGCAGCCACGATTCGAAGAGACGAAGAAAGAAGGAAAGGCTCAATTCCCATATCAATAAGACGGGGAATGGCGCCGATGGCCGTATTGGTGTGCAAGGTGGAAAACATAAGATGCCCGGTAAGCGCAGCATGCACGGCCAGCTCGGCAGTTTCACTGTCTCGGATCTCTCCTACCATTATAACATTAGGATCCTGGCGAAGAATAGTCCGAAGCCCGCTGGCAAACGTATATCCGATCTCCGGCTTTATCTGGCTCTGGTTGAGTCCTTCAATATTATATTCTATCGGATCCTCCAGCGTTATGATATTTCTTTCCTCTACATTCAAAACCTTAAGCAAAGAATAAAGAGTGGTTGACTTTCCGCTTCCAGTCGGCCCAGTCATAAGAATCATACCATAAGTTTCCTCCAATGCCTTCATCATATTGTCATTATTGGAACCCATAAGCCCCAGCGCCTGAATATTGACCAGTCCCTCGGCCTTGTCCAAGATTCTCATTACCACCTTTTCTCCATCGATCACCGGAAGAGTCGAGACGCGAAAATCCATTTCTTTTTTATTCAGTGTCAGCCTGAATCGGCCATCTTGCGGCTTTCTTTTTTCGTCTATTTTCAGATTAGCCAGGATTTTTATGCGGGATATGATAGCCGGGCCGATTTCTTCAGGAAAAACCAGGCTGACATGGAGTATTCCATCCACTCGGAAGCGCACCCGGTAATTTTTGTCCATCGGCTCAATATGAATATCGCTGGCCTTGCCTTCAATGGCATGGCTTACGACTACCTCCACCAGTTTTGCAACCGGAGCATCTTTTAGAATTTCTCTTTTCTTCTCGTCTTCTTCTTTTTTCTTTTTTTCATCATCACCGTCATAAACAACATCTTCCTTAAATGACTCAACTGCCTGTTTAACAATTTCACCCGGACCAGTATAAGACTCCATGATCTCTTCAAACAAATCTTCTGCGACCAAATAAGCTTCTATTTCCACTTTTTCTCTTTCAGCAATAAATCTCAAAGCGTTAAGGGCATCGGTGTTTTGAGGATCAACCATGGCAATCTTGACTACTTTCCCATTCCGTTCAAAAGCGGCCATCTTATATTTCTTGGCAACTTCAGGAGAAATAAGATTGATTACGCCGCTTTCAATATTCCGATTCGTCATTTTCTCAATATAGGCGATGCCTATTCTTCCTGCTCTTTCGGCAATTTCGCTTGTTTTATTTTCAATATCTTTTTTTTCATCCGCATCCGGTTTTTTTGGAGAAACAGAAAAAGTTCCGCTTTTCGAACCGGAGAGATTTTTTCCTATTTCTGAAGAAACTTTGTCGTCTGCGCCAAGATTAATTCCATCAGATGTTCCTTGTGTCTTGTTGGTATTATCCATATTCAGCTATTGCGTCCTGCTTTATAATTTATTAACAGCGCGCCTAGGGAATAAAAGGGTTGGTTTTTCCTTTTTGATCCACCTGCAGATCCATGAGACTGGTAGCTTTTCCTTTTTCTATATTTCCTACTGTCTGGAGATCGAAACTGCTTTTGCTAAAGACTGGATCATTCAAAGAAGAAAAATTTCCGGATTCTTTCAGGAAAGCGAATTCCAATACCGCTACAGCTTTAAGGTTGTCCGATCCTTTGTTTTGGGCATCGGCGGAATCAATCTTGATTGAAACAAGCCGATTGAACCTTTTGAGGCCGAAAATCTTTTCAAAAACACTTTTTATTTTTTCGTATCCACCTTGAGCTGAAAAATCAACCAAAAAAAGGGTGGCTTGGGGCTTTGCTTCCTCATCTGCAGCTGCGCTGCCTCCACTGGCAGAAGCAAGGGCAGGCAATGCTGCAGTTTTAGAAAGAACCGGCTGAGAAACTGAAATATTCGTGCCTTGGAGCTCTTCTTTCAAAACCAGATAATTAAGATTATCGATTATTTCATACTCCTTTATACTCTCAGGCATATACTCCATAACCAGCTCCCTCGATGAAGTCATTTTTTGAGAATTTAGTTCCAGCGCCATGTTGTCTATCGTTTCTGATTTCTTTTTGGCATCTTCAAGCAGCTGCTTTTCTTTTTTTAATTCTCCCGCTTTTTCTTTCACTCCATTTCCAGTCAAGGGATCGGTAAAAGCCGGATAAACATACCAAATCAAAAGGACTATGATTATCACAATCAGTGAAGGGGCCATCAGCAATTTTATTTTCATAATGTTTATTTTAAAAAATTATTTGACTTTTAATTCCACGGGGAAAAGAATTCGGTTGCTTTGAGGCTCTAAAGAAGTTTTTCCGGCAGTTACCTGGGAAAACAATCCGGAACTCTTGAAGCTCAATATCTGCTTGGCAGCGGTGTTAAAATTATCGCCTGAACAGTTAAGCAAAATTTTCCCAGTCGCATCGTCATATGCATATGAAGTCAGATAAACTGCCGGGACCATGAGCCCCTCGATCTGAATAAGATCGCCTTTGATATTCCTCCCTTTGACGATAGCCTCTTTTGAAACATCCAGCCTTTTTTGAAAATCAATCACTTTTTTCGAATCAGAGTTTTTCATTTTCTCCACATATCCCGCATAATCCAGTTTTGCCTGTTCTATGTTTTTTTTCAAATAATACTCCTTATACAAAAATAGCGATCCCCATAAAATGAGAATCAGAATCAAAACCACGGTTACGCCCGTCAGCGCCCCTCCGGCAAACGGGGCTTTTCTGCCTGCCCCTTCATCTATTGAAGACAAATTAATGTTTGGCATGTTTTTTTACCCCGCCAAGCGGGATGAATTTAATTTTTATTTGCAATTATTTTTTGCCATTAATATATTCCTCCGCTCCCTTAAGAGCCAATCCGATGCAGACTGAAAATTGATTTTTGATATTATCCAGAAGAGGGCTGAGTCTTTTGTCATAGCCCACTCTTCCAAGCGGATTTCCTATGATCGCTTTTACCCCCAAATTTTTTGAAATATATTCGACAATCCCCGCAAGTTTGGATGAGCCTCCGGAAAGTATTACCGCATCAATTTTTGATATTCGGCCGTTCCGCACTGAAGATTCAATGAGCCTTGAGGCTTCTCCCGTTATTATCTCCAGGGAAGGGAAGCTTATGGACGATTCGCGGCTAAAAAAATTCCGGGTGGAAATTTTCAGGGATTCCGCCCGACCATCATCAATCTTCATCGCATTAGCGATAGTTTTGGTCAAATCATTGCCTCCTGAGTCTATATTTCTATTGGCAATAATCAGGCCTCTGGAAACTAAAATTATATTGCAAACGCGCGATCCAATGTCAATAATAAGGAAAGTTCCATTATCATTCCCAATCAGCGAATTAGCCATCGAAAAAATTTCTATTTCTATGGATTTGAGCTTCAAACCGGAATTTTTCACCAGGTTTTCGTATTTTACTACCTTGTTTTTGGAAGCCGCCACTAAAAGAACCTGGATTTTATCACCTTTTCCACCGCCTTTTTCTTCTCCGACAATATCCCAACTGATTGCAACTTCGTCCAGCGATATTGGAATATATTTATGGGCTTCAAATTTTATGGCTTGCCCGATATCTTCTTTGGACATTTGGGGGAAATCTATGAGAGTTACAAGCCCGCCAAAAGCCGGAATGGAAACATAGGTGTTTTTTCCCTTAAGCCCGGATTCAGAAACAATTCTTTTTATATGCTTGGGAAGAGCCACGTCAAAAAACGAGGAATTATATCCGTCTTTTCTGGCCAAGCCTTCAATAGGCATCCAAGCGTAATTGGTCAGGATCGCTTTATCCCCGATAACGGAAATCTCAGCTATTTTGATTGAAGATGTTCCAACATCCAAACCAAGGAAAATATTTTTTCCGAACTCAAACATATGTTTTATTATAACATATTTCCAAAGATGCAACTAGCTGTCCCATGGTTTATAATGTATAAAAGTCAACAATGTTCAAACAAACAAAAAAAATGCTGCTGGATACGCTTTTTCCCATTCAATGCCTTTTGTGCAGAAAAGATAATGTTTGGATTTGCAAAAAATGTTTGGATAAAATTGAGATTTTGTCCTTGCAAGTCTGCCCGTATTGCGAAAAAATCGAAATGCCCGCCGGAAAGATCTGCCCGCGCTGCAAAGAAAGCCTGCTTGGCAAAAATAAAATCGCTCCTGTGGATAACTTGGTTGCAGCGGGAAATTACAAGGATGTTTCGCATTTTATCCATTTGCTCAAATACCGCTTCGTTTCCGATCTTCATATGCCGCTCGGAAAAATATTAGTTAAAGCGATCATTGAAAACAATTTTCCTCTTCCCGATTTGATCATTCCGGTTCCTCTCCACAAAAGAAGGCTCCGCTGGCGCGGGTTCAACCAATCGGAGCTTCTGGCAAATTATATCGGCGAAAATTTAACGCCCGGATTCCAAATTCCGGTTCGCGCGGACATGATAGTTCGGAAAAAATATACAGTTCCGCAGATGAAGATAAAAAATTATTCTGAAAGAAAGAAAAATTTGCAAAATGTGTTTGTATTAGATGAAGAAAAGGCGAAGTTCATTAGAGATAAAGAAATTCTGCTGGTTGATGACGTGGCCACCACCGGTTCAACTCTTTTTGAATGCGGACAGGTTTTAAAGGCCAACGGAGCGCATAAAATATACGCCTGCGTCATCGCTAGACAAGAATTTAAAAATGTGCTATAATAAACAGTTCGTAGCAGTTCTTTAACTTAAACTTTTTTTCCTTTATTGGAGGGATGAATGATAAATGAGCGTTTTTTGGCTGACGAGGTGGCAGCAGAGCTAAAAAAAGTTAAAAACTTTTGTTCTGCCTGCTCTGTTGTATTCGAAAGAGAAAAAATCCCTTCATCTCAATGGCCCGATCTATTCTCCTTCATGGGAAAAGAGCTCGGCAGAAGGGGTGGGATCAAATCAGGAATAATAAGGAGAAACAAGAAAGAAAAAATTAAAAAAGTGGAAAAGAAAATAATGCACATTTTCAACGATTGGCAGATTGAGATCATGATCGCCGAATCGCTGGAAATAATTGGAGAAAGAAGTGATTATCTTCTTGATCCATAAAAGGCCCGCAGGGCCTTTTTCTTTTTGACTTTTATATACTTGTCGGAGCGCCGAGAATCCCTGTCCGCCTTCGGAGGAGAACTCGGATTACACAAACCTTCACCCCGTTAAATAAACTGTCGGAGCACTGGGAATCGAACCCAGTCTGCACGAACCCGAATCGTGAGTACTACCGGTATACTATGCTCCGGCATTTAACGGAGCAAGTCGCGCGCCTGCCTGTCGGCAGGCAGGTAGTGCCACTATATTTACCCGCCTCTGGCGGGCCACGCTCCGAAAATAATTTAATTTATTTCAAATCATTCTGGCTTGAATAGAATATTTTTTTATCTTTCTCCCATTTCATGATTTCTTTCTTGAGAGAAGCCGGCAAAACTTCCGCTTTTTCAAACTCATTCCAGGTGAGCCAGCGAAATTCCAAATAATCTTCAAGCGCAGCCACATCCTCCTTGTCGATTTCCGCCCGAAACGTAAAGTTGATTTCATGAGCTTCTCTTTTTCCATCCTGGAAAACGTTTTCCGCTGTTCCGATAAATTCACATCTTGTCACTTCCGCTCCGATTTCTTCAACTATCTCTCTTTTTAGGGCATCTTTCACAAATTCGCCAAACTCAACATGCCCTCCCGGGAAAAAATAATAATCGCGGTCTTTTCTTTTGCAAAGCAAGATTTTTCCTTTTTGAAAAATGAAGCCTCTGGCGATAAACTCGATTTGTTTTTGCATATGTTTTTACTAAAGCTCTGCTTTATAAAGATTTTATTATTTCCTCCGCTTCTTCTTGTGATGATTTTTCTCTAAAAATAGACTTTCTTAATAATTTTTCTCCAATATCCTTTCTTTTTTCCGTAGATAACCCCGCTCTTCCAGTAGCCGCTTCAGTTGGGGTTAGTTCTTTTCCGATCTGAAGCGAGCCATTATCATTGATACCAAAACACTCAAAAAGACGCCTGTCTTCAGTAATAACATAATTAGGAATTCCTTTACTTTCTATGAGATTCAGCCTGTTTTTATATTTTCCAATTTTTTCTTCAAAATATTTCAGTGTATTTCTATCCTCCACTGAATGGTCAACAAAATCAAATTCGGGCCTGTTGCGTGCTTCGGAAACTTTTTCCCATGCTTCTTTCATACCTAGATTATACGCCCAAAATATGCCATTTTTATCTTGAGCTGCTGGTTGGAAATATCCATAAATTTCTGCATTATCAATTACAAATTCATTATAACTATCTTCTCCCCCTCCCCGTTCCTTTGCGACTTCATCGATTTTTTCGATAGGCAATTTTTCTTCTGCATAGCCAGGCGATTGCCTCTTCTTAATTCCTTTGGATAAGGAACCTCCATCAAAAAAATGGGCCTCGCTTATTTGCCCTCCACCGATTATCACCCCGCCTGATTGCGTCCAAAGGCCGCTTATTTTACCCTCTTCATCCCTCCCCGGGTTTATTGAAGAAGCGGCCAATGATGGCTCCAGCGAAAGCAAAATATCAAGGTCGTCTTCAAACGTTGCTTCCTGTGAAACATTAGAATTAGAATTATGTTTTGATCTTCCCTCATTAATAGTATGAACAAAAAACACATTGTTTCTTAGCACTGTCTGTTCGACTGTTTTTTTCTGGCTTTCTAATGCCCTACCATAATGAGCCTCAAGCTTTTCTTTTATGCCATTGAGACGGAAATCACTTTTGAGAAGCTCCTCAAGATTATCAATTTCTCCCGCAAGATTAGTTCTTTGAGATCGGAGTATTTCGGAAGTAATTTTTTTTTCTCCAATGCTTGCCTCCAGAGCTTTATCGCCTTTAAATTCTACACCGAGCATATTTTTTATCCTTCCGGTAAATGAATTTGCTCTTTTGGCACGAGTTGCAGATAAATTTTCATATTCTCCCTGGCTGGCTTCCCAATTTGCGTCCGCTGATGAAAGTTTTTTATATAAATAATCTAGTTGTTCCCTTAATTCTTTCATCTGCGTACTATTTTCTTTTCTTTCCTTTCTAATCTGTTCGGCTAATTGCTTACGTTCTTCACCCAATAATTGTTTTGAAGCTTCTCTTTCGCTTAAATCTGCTGCATTGACATTTCTTTCCTTTAAGGAATTGGCAGGTTTTTCATTTTGAACATCTTCGCGTTGCATGATAGAAGAAGCTTCTTGGACCTCTTCGTCTATATTTTTAACTTCAGGCTGCATTGGCTTATTCCCAATCGCTTCTAAAAGCTCCCTCCTTGCACTTTGCGCCTGCTCCTGCAATTCTCGCAGCGCTACTTTGTCTTGCTCATCCACCGCTAATCCTTCCACTGATGCCCTTTGTTCTGTGGCCTGAAGGCCTCGATATCCATTGTCATTAAAACTGTCTATTGTCTCTTTCGACTTGGCATGCAAAAGTTCAAATAATTTTTGAAAACTTTCTTGCATCGACTCTTCTTTGTCTTTCTTTTTTTCTTCAAAATAAGTATCTGGCTGTTCCAATAATGCTTTCAAGTCATCCCATGGATTAGAGCTTAGTTTTTTGTTTCCTTGCTCAATTTTAGAACTTGGGTCTTTTTGTATTTCTTTGAAATTCATTTTTTTAATTTACCGCGTATTATTTCCATGTGCTTCTGGTCTATTTTTTTTGATATATTTGCCAATATTTCAACCTGTTGTTTACTTAATGAAGCCATTTTTGTTTCAAACTCTCTCCAGGATTTTTTAATTTGTTTGATCTCCATATTAATAAAATAAATTTAGATTTTTTGTTCGTCGGGCTGCTGGGAATTGAACCCAGTCTACATCCACCCCATGGACGCGTACGACCGGTATACTACAGCCCGAAAACTATACTTTTAGGATCACAAACGCATACCGCCGGCATGTTTTTCTCCCGTCTTTTAACATGTGGATTATAAAACTCTTTCAAGAATATGTCTATTCTCACATTAACACAAAAAAATAAAGAAACTAGGAATTTTGCAGTTAGTTTTAATTTCAGGTAAAATTGAGAAAGATTTTATGGATAGGCAATCAAAAAATCCAACAGTGATAATCATTAGCGGCCTTCCGGCTACGGGAAAATCAAGAATCGGAAAAAGAATTTCCAGTGGGTTTCGCCTCCCGCTTATTTCCAAGGATCCCTTCAAGGAAGCTGGGTTTGATTGTTTGGGAATCGGAGACCGCGAATGGTCAAGAAAATTAAGCGCTCTGGCGAAAGAAAGCCTTTTTTATGTTATGAACCAGCTTCTTTTGTCCGGAAACAGCCTGATTATTGATTGCAATTTCAAGTCCGAAGATATAGAGAAGATAAAAGCGCTTTTGTCCGAAAACAATGCCGGAGCCATCCAAATCCACTGCCGTTCGGACAAAAAAATCATACGCGAAAGATACGTAAAGCGGATGAACACGCCCGGCAAAAGGCATCCAGGACATGTCGATAAGGAATATCTTCCGGAACTCGACAAGCTTCTGGCTGACGGCGAAGATAAGATATTGCCGCTTAGCAAAAATATCCTGTTTCATAATGCCACCGACGAATCAACAGAAGCCATTCTCAAAAAACTGGAAAAAATGATTTAAGCATTTTTTATTCTTGGCGGAAGCGGAGGGATTCGAACCCCCGGTGAGTTGCCCCACAATGGTTTTCAAGACCATCGCCTTAAACCACTCGGCCACGCTTCCAAAAACATTGATCACAACAAAAATTGCAAATTGACTTTCTTGCCTTTGCTTCCCCGATGCTTTTTAGCAGCCAGTTTTTTATTCATCTGGCTGGAAATCCAATATTTTACCTGCCGCTTCAACCCAAGCCAAATCGGCCCAAAAAATATCCGGATTTCAAAATTACATCATTCCACCCATACCCGGCATTCCTCCGCCATGCATATGCTCTTCTTTTTTCTCCGGCAGATCAGTCACCACCGCTTCAGTGGTTAGAAGCATGGCTGAAACTGAAACAGCATTTTCCAAAGCGGTTCTCGGCACTTTCAAAGGATCGATAATTCCGGATTTGACCATGTCCTCGACATAGGTATCTTTGTTTGCATCATAGCCAAAGTTTATTCCTTCGCTGGAAATAATTTTATCCAGCACGACGCCGGGGTCTTTCTTTCCGGCATTGATCACAATTTGTTTCAATGGCTCCCCAAGCGATCTGACAAGCGTTTCGTACCCGGCTTTATAATCATAGCCTTTGTCGCCTTCATGTTCTTTTTTTGAAAGCTCCCTGGCCGCTTTGGCGAGCGCCACTCCTCCTCCAGCCACAATTCCTTCTTCCACTGCCGCGCGCGTTGCCGAAAGAGCATCTTCCATTTTATGTTTTATGTAAGTAAGCTCGGTTTCCGTTGCAGCGCCGACTTTGACTACAGCCACCCCTCCGGAAAGTTTAGCCACTCTTTTCTGCAATTTCTCTTTGTCATATTTGCTTTCGGAATTCTTAATCTGCGCCTTGATTTGCTCTACCCGAGCTTCAATTTTTTCTTTTTCTCCTTTTCCGCCGACAATGGTGGTATCATCTTTAGTAGAAATAATTTTTTGAGCCTGTCCCAGCATAGAAATGTCCGCTTTTTTGAGATCCAGCCCTTTTTCTTCGGTAATAACCTGCCCGCCGGTAAGAACGGCAATGTCTTCCAGCATAGCTTTCCGGTTGTCTCCATATTCCGGGGCTTTTATCGCTAAAACATTGATTGTTCCCCGAAGCTTGTTGACTACCAGAGTCGCCAGCGCCTCGCCATCGACGTCTTCAGCAATTATTGCCACCTCCTTTTTTCCTGAGCCGGCAATTTTTTCCAAAAGGGGAAGAATTTCAGAAATTGAAGATATTTTTTTGTCAGTTATGAGGATATGGGGTTCTTTAAGCTCTGCTTTTTGAGTTTCCACGTCAGTAATCATATAGGGAGAAACGTATCCCTTGTCGAAATTCATCCCTTCCACAATTTCTTTTGAAAAGCCAAAAGTCTGCGATTCTTCCACTGTGATTACGCCATCTTTTCCAACCTCTTCCATTACCTGGGCGATTATTTTACCAACTTCTTTGGACTCCGCGGAAATGGTAGCCACTTGGGAAATTTCTTCCTTAGAGCTGATTTTTTTGGAATTTTTTTTGAGAATGTCGATAATATCATTTTTGGCGTCTTCCATTCCCCGCCTGATTCCGACCGGACTTATTCCGGTTTCCACGAATTTTAGCCCTTCTCTTACCAGCGCCTGCGCCACTACTGTGGAGGTAGTTGTCCCATCGCCAGCCGCATCATTGGTTTTGCTGGCTACTTCTTTCATCAGTTGGGCGCCGATATTTTCAAATTTATCTTCCAGCTCTATTTCCTTGGCAATAGAAACGCCGTCGTTGGTTATCGTCGGCGATCCAAAGCCTCTGTCAAGAATAACATTCCGGCCTTTCGGACCCAGCGTGGCTTTAACGGTATCTGCCACCTTATCAATGCCTACTTTTACCTTTTTCCTGGCGTCAACGCCTGTTTCAATTTGCTTTGCCATATAATTAAAATTAAATTTATTACTTCTTAAGATTTCCGCAAGAAAGTCTTTCCTTAACTCAAAGAATCCTTCCAAAGGCTTGCGGAATAGTTATTTTGCTGGCTTAAAATTTATTCCAAAACAGCCAGAATATCGCTTTCGCTTATTAGCAAATATTCTTTGCCGTCGATTTTTATTTCATCCGGAGAATATTTCTTAAACAGCACTTTGTCTCCAGCTTTCACGCCCATTGGCAAAATTTGCCCATTTTCCGAACGCTTTCCCGGACCGACTGCCAGAACTTCCCCTTTTTCAGGTTTCTCCTTATCGGCAGTTTCGGGCAAAACAATGCCTGACTTCGTAGTTTTTTCAGCGTCAAGCGGTTCTAAGACAACATTGTCATGCAGAGGTTTTATATCCATATTTATAATTCCTGGCTTTAACTTGGAAAAATTCAAGCTAAAACCGGAAAAATTAATAATTAATTAGCACTCAAGCAGAAAGACTGCTAATTTGTATTCTAAAAAAATTATATTTTTTGTCAAGGAAGAAACATACAAAAATTTAATTTTGGATCCTTTAATGACTCAAAAAAGCCATTTTTTGACTTTTAATATAGCTCCATTTTCCAAAGCGGAAGAGGTGGGATTCGAACCCACGGACCCCTTTCGAGGTCAACACATTAGCAGTGTGCTGCTTTCGACCACTCAGCCACTCTTCCAAAATTTCGTTATAAGGCTTATTTTTACTAGTTTATCTTATCAGCAATGGACGCAATTGTAAACATTGCCCGATATGCTACAATGCAGTCATGTATATTGGAGATTCCAACCAAAAAAATATCGATGAAGACAAGCTTTTGAGAATTGAAAAGCTGATGAGAGAGCCGGAAGATATTGAGGATGAAGACCGGATGCTTTCCGAGCCGGAAGATATTATGATTCCGGAACATTCTATGGATGTTTTGGCTCATTGGCGCGCGCCGGAATACGAAACGTATGCTCGTGACAAAAAATGGTATTTGTATATAACGCTGGCCCTTGCGGCGATAGTCGGCTATGCGATATGTAGCAACGGAGTTATAATGGCGATTACTTTCATCCTCATCGGCGTTGTTGGATACATCCACATCAATAAGGATCCGAGAGTTTTGGATTTTTTGATAACCCCCGAAGGAGTTCTGGCCGGACGCGAACTTTATGAATTTGAAAACCTTCTTTCTTTTTGGATTTTCTATGAGCCGGACGGAAAAAAAGCGATAAGTCTCCGCACTAAAAGCCGCCTGGTTCCCTATGTCCATATTCCGGTTCACAAGGAAAATCCCGTGGAGCTTCGGGAAATTCTGGTGCAATATATTCCGGAAGAAAAACAGGAGGAAGGAATCGTCGAAATCGCGGAAAGGGTTTTGAGGATATAAAAACAGTTCTTTGGACTGAAAAAGGAGGGGAAAAATGCTAACTATGGAAGAGATTCTGAAATGCTTAAGAAAATTTGGCCATAATCCGCGTGATAGAATAATCCATCCGCGAACAGTTTTTTCCAAATCGCACCGGCATGGAGAAAAGATCATTATTCTTTTCCGTCCGTACGGAAACTTTTTTTCTTCCAGCCTCGTCGTAGCTTCATTCTGGAAACCGCCAGAAGAAAGGAGTGAGATAGAAAAGATTACCTGTCCCTGGCAAAAACCTTTTTGAACTTATGTTCCGCAGGATTAGTTAATCCCCGATCAAAAAACACGCGCTAACAAGGGCGTGTTTGTTTTTTGTGTCCCCGAGAGGACTTGAACCTCTGACCTCAAGCTCCGCAAGCTTGCGCTCTATCCAACTGAGCTACGAGGACAATTTATTTTTTATTACATAGCGTGATACCTGCCTGCCGGCAGGCAGGTATCCACTGAGCTACAAGGACATATAAACACACTAATACAACTGGCTATTTCTTACAAATCCGCCTTTTTCGCTTTTATTTTTTCTCCAAAAAATTTACTTCCCAAAATTTCAAAATTTTTAGTCAGATCCGTTGAATAAAAAAAATTTTTACGCTTTTTCGAAAGTTTTTTTTCTATCTCCGGATGCTTTTTGAGATATTTTTTCAGTTTTTTTCCTATTATTTTTGATTCGGAAATTATTTTTATATTCTTGCCGGTTATTTTTCTAATCTTTTTTTCCAAAATTCCATAATGGGTGCAACCTAGAATCAGCGTGTCTATTTTCTTGCTGGTTAGCGGTTTTAGATATTTTTTTAAAACTGCATTCGTAGATTTTTCATCCTGCTCTCCTATTTCTACAATTTTAACCAGAAGCGGACAGGCTTTCTGGAATGCTTTTATTTCCTGATTTACTTTTCGAAGCTCTCTTACAAAAGCTTCCGATTCCACTGTTCTTTCGGTAGCAATAATTCCTACTCTTTTATTTTTAGTTTTGGAGGCGGCAATTTCCGCTGCCGGGATAAGAACTCCCAACACTTTTCTATCAGAGTAACATTTGGGAATATATTCCTGTTGGATTCGGCGTAATGCTTCGCTCGAGGCAGTATTGCAAGCTAAAATAATCAAACCGCAATTTTTATTAACAAGAAAATTAATTGCTTGTTTTGCAAATCTATATATAGCCTCTCTCGGTTTGGTTCCGTAAGGCACACGCGCGCTGTCGCCCAGA
The DNA here is from genome assembly GCA_022711335.1 of Patescibacteria group bacterium. Classification (GTDB taxonomy): domain Bacteria; phylum Patescibacteriota; class Minisyncoccia; order Moranbacterales; family UBA2206; genus JAKLFF01. Next base: position 86,947 of record JAKLFF010000002.1, read on the forward strand.
TATACATAATTATATTCCGGCAAATCTTTCACGATTCCCCGCATTACGCTCAAACCGCCAAAACCCGAGTCGAATATTCCGATTGATTTATTTCTTAGCATAAATTGCAACTTATACATAATACATTATACTTTATACATGATACATTTGGATACCCCTCTTAAAAACATTTCTAAAATCACCCCTAAATACGCCAAAGTTTTGGAAAAAATGGGCCTCGTTACTGTCCAGGATTTTTTGTTGTATTTCCCTTTCCGCTATGATGATTTTTCAAAAACCGTGGAATTGGGTCAGAATTATCTGGGTGAAACTATAACGGTCGAAGGAACAATTATAAAAGCCAAGAATATCAGAATTTTCAGGCGAAAAATGACAATCACGGAAATTGTCATTCAAGATAAAAACAACACCCCGTTAAAAACAGTTTGGTTTAATCAGCCCTATATTTTAGAAAATTTAAAAGAGGGCGAGTCAATCAGATTGTCCGGAAAATTGGCAATCGATAAAAAGATTTTTTCCATGGCTAATCCCGCCTGGGAAAAAGCTTCGCGCGATGCGACCAATACTGGAAGACTGGTCCCAGTTTACAGCGAAACTGCCGGCATTTCTTCCAAGTGGATCCGCTGGCAGATAAAGCCGCTTCTTCGATTTGCCAAAGATATTCCGGATATTTTACCAGAAGAAACAAGAAAAAAATTTAATCTCTATGATCTCCGCACAGCCATAACCCAGATTCATTTTCCGGATTCCCGCGAAAAACTGGTACGTGCCCAAAAAAGAATGGCTTTTCAAGAAATGTTTTTGGTCCAGCTCAAATCTTTGCAAGTTAAAAAACAATGGGAGAAAAATAACTCTATTGATATCAAATTCGATGAGAAATTAATCAAGGAATTTGTAGAAAAACTTCCATTCAAATTGACTAACGCGCAAAGAAAAGCCTCTTTTGAAATTCTAAAAGACCTCGAAAAATCAAAGCCGATGAACCGGCTGCTTGAAGGCGACGTCGGATCGGGAAAAACAGTCGTCGCGGCTATCTCCACGCTACAATCTATCTCGGCAGGTTATCAAGTAGCCATTATGGCGCCGACAGAAGTCTTGGCGCGGCAGCACTTTGAAAGTTTTTGCAAGTTATTTGAGAATTACGGAATAAACATAGCCCTGTTGACAAATTCTTACCAAGAGATTAACAATTTTCAATTTTCAATTTTCAATTTTCAATCAATTTTCAATGACAAAATTTTAAAAAATAAAAAAAATAGCAGAGAATATTTATTAAAAAGTACAGCAGATGGAAAAATAAATTTAATAGTAGGAACACATGCTCTTATTCAAAAAGACGTAAGATTCAAGAATTTGGCTTTAATTATTATCGACGAACAGCATCGCTTCGGAGTGGCGCAACGTGCAACTTTGCAACAAGAAACGATGAGTATAAAAGACCCCGTAAAGTCGCCTAACGGCGACCACGGGGCAAGCGGCGAGATTAAAACTATCTCCCATCTTCTCACTATGACTGCTACGCCTATCCCGAGAACTTTAGCCATCGCTTTTTTTGGCAGCCTGGGTCTTTCAATTCTTGACGAAATGCCTAAAAACCGAAAGCCGATTGTCACTAAAATTGTCCCGCCCTCTGCCAGAAATCAAAATTATAATTTCATCCGGCAGGAAATTGGATCCGGACGGCAGGTTTTTGTCATTTTCCCGCTAATTGAAGAATCAAAGGCTCTCTCGGAAGTGAAAGCGGCCGCAGAAGAATATAAAAAACTGCAGGATATATTTCCGGATTTTGAAATCGGACTTTTGCATGGACGAATGAAGCCAAAAGAAAAAGAAGAAACTATGCAATTTTTTAAAGAGCAAAAAACTAAAATCCTTGTTTCCACTTCTGTTATTGAAGTCGGCATTGATATCCCGAACGCCACAGTTATGATCATTGAAAATGCCGAAAGATTCGGGCTTTCCCAGCTTCATCAATTCCGCGGCCGTGTTGGCCGGGGCGAGCATCAGTCGTATTGTTTCCTTTTCACTGAAAGTAACACTCAAAAATCCATTGAAAGACTAAAAGCCCTTGAAAAAACCAATGACGGATTCGAGATCTCCAAAATCGATCTGGAACTGCGCGGTCCCGGACAATTTTTCGGCACAATTCAATCCGGCCTTCCAGACATCACCATGGAGAATCTGAGCAATGTGAAACTCATTAAATTCGCCCGCGAGGAAGCCACTAATTTGTTAAAAGTTGACCCCCGACTAAAAAAGCACCCGCTTTTGGCAGATGCTCTTTTGAGATTTTCAGAGAAGATTCACTTGGAATGATTCTCTATTGCTTTTTCATATACCACCAGCATTTTTTTGGCGCAAACTGACGCCGTGAAATTTTCTCTGGCAATTCGCGCAGATTCTTCACCGGTTTTTTCCCTGAGTTTTTTATCCAAAATAAGTTTTGTGATCATATAGGCAAATTCCTTTTCTCCGGTTACGCAAGTCAGAAATCCGTTTCTGTTGTTTTGGACGAGACTAATCACGCCTGTCGCGCAGACAGCCACAACCGGAAGCCCCATATACATAGCCTCCGTAAGAACCATCCCTTGAGTTTCTGACTTAGAACCATAAACAAAAATATCTCCAGCCGCGTAGCAGTCTTTTATCTCCGATCTCGGAATTATTCCGGAAAAAACGACCTGCTCATAAATTCCATTGTCTTTGCAATATTTTTTAAGCTCCGGAAGGAGATATCCGTCTCCGGAAACCAAAAATTTCACATTTTTTCTTTCTTTGAGTATTTCCCTCACCGAGCGAAAAACAAATTCAATATTTTTTTCCGCCGTAAGCCGCGTTGCCAGGAACAAAAGAACTTCATTCTCTTTTATTCCATATTTATCACGAGCTTTTTTCCTGTCGGGATTTTTGAATTCTTCCTCGATTACTCCGGTAGGCACCACATAGATTTCTTTTTTCACCCTGTTAAATACGCCTTCGGCGTCCCCGCCTTGCGGGGATTTAACAGGATGAACTCCCCAATTTTTGAGAATCGGAATGACTGAATCTGTGGGAACCACGACCGCATCCGCCTGATTGGCAAATTTAACTGCTTTCTTGATCATATAGCCGGCAACAAATTTTTTTGGCAGAAACGGAACAAAATTCGCATAATAATCATAAAGAGTGTGCCAGGTAAAGACCAGCGGAACTTTTTTCCTTTTTGCCCACTTTCGGGCCGCTGATCCTAGAAGATTTGGATGCTGGGAGTGGATTACATCGATTTTCAATTCGTTTAAAATTTTGCTAATTTTCCTCGAATATGGAATAACCAAAGGAAATTTTATTTTTATTTCAAGATTAATGGATGGGTAGCGGAAAATATTCGGATCTTTATCTGCATAGCCCGGAAAGTGCGGCGCGAAAATATATACAGTATGGCCAAGTTTTTCAAATTCCCTCCGAAAAGTTTCAATTGATGTCGAAACGCCATAGGGATTAGGAAGATAATTGTTCGTAAAAATTGCAATATTCACCCGGTAGTGAAATTTTGACTGGCCTTCCGTCAATAAAGCATAGATGGCTCAGAAAAAATTTTATTAAAAATTATTCTAAATAAAAATTTTTGTAACCCGGGTTCTTTAATGTCAAAATTCTACTACCGGGTTCATAATTAATTTTTGTCGATAAAATTTAAAATTTCCTCAAATACGCTCTCGTTTTTGATATCAGAAATAAAAGTATGATATGCTCTTTTAATATATTTTTTTTCTTTAATTTTCGATCCTACCTGATCATAGATCTTTTCCAAGCTTTTTTTAGTGACAATATGGTCGCTTTTGGATTGAATCACGAAACAGGGCTGCACAACTTTAGTAACATATTTTCTGGCAATTTCAACCAGCTTGAAAGTTTCAATAGCACTTGAAATCGGATAGGCTTGATAAGCAATTAGCCTGGTTATCGTCGTGGAAATTCCAAAAGTCGGCGGATAATATTTTTTGTTATATTCCTTAAAGAAGCTCATGAATTTGGCAAAACGCAGAGCGATTTTTTCATACTTCAATTTGTACGGCATAGCCATGAGAATAAGTCCGGCTATATCCGTTTTTTTGCCGGCTAAAATTACAGCCAGGCACGCCCCGATTGAAGTTCCAGCCACATACACCTTGTCATGATCTTTCTTAAGCTCATCATAACTTTTCTTTATATCCTCAAGCCAATCGGTCCAATGCACATTTTTAAGATCGCTCTGAACAGTTCCGTGCCCTCGAAGCATCGGCCCGGAAGCCGTATAGCCGTTTTCATTAAGATATCTTCCGAGCCGCCTTAATTCATAGGGAACTGCTGTCCATCCATGAACCAGCAAAACTGCCCTTCCATTTTTTCCTTTAAAATAAAAAGGCTGATTGATCAAATGCTTTTCTTCTTCAAGAAGGAGATCTGGATCAGCAAACAAAACACCTTTTACTGTTTTCAGTATTTTTTTTACCCCGTTAAGCTGTGCTGGTTTTACTCTGCCGCCGACAGCTCCAACGGAGAAGCTTCTCTTTTTCATAAATAAATTCTAAGGCTAATCCCCTTTTTAGGCAAATTAAAAGGGCTTGCGTATTTTGCTCCTTTTCCATGCGCAAACCCCAGCCAACGTCGAATCTTACCATCTCAAAAGGAGAAGCAAGCTTGTTACAGCAAGCGCTATAACAAAGCTCAACATCATTAATTTGGCTTCCGTGCTTATTTTCATCTAATGCCTCCTTGTTCGGTTATTTTGCAGCCTCTATTTAATAATACAAACAACTAATCGTGTTCTTGATTATTTTCCCTTAATAGCTTCTTGGCCTGCCTATTTTTGTAAACTGTAATTGTCAAAAAAGTAATAACTGCCAAAAAAGTTATCGCCCATCCGACCCATTTTATATAATCCCTGATCTCCCGCCAAAGATATCCGTAAAAATACCCCATAAAAACCAGAAATCCGCTCCAGATTATACCACCATAAATAGAATATTTAATGAATTTTTTGAAATCCATTTTCACGATTCCCGCCGCAGTAAACGCCGCCCAGCAAAGACCCGTTGTTGATTTTACCGCAAAAATGGTTTTTCCGCCATGACGCTCGAAATATCTTTCCATTTTCAGAACTAGTTTTTCCGTGATGCCTATGTATTTTCCAACTCGCCGCACAAAGCCCATGCCATAATGATATCCAAGACCGAAAAGGATTACATCGCCAACCATATCCCCAATTATGGATAAAATCAAGACTATCCAGACATTAAAAGCTCCTAGAGACGCCAGGATAGCAGCAGCCAAAGTAGCTACCGGGCCTTCCAAAATCATAAGCGGCAGCATGATTGCATATCCATAGCTTTGTAAAAATTGAAATGCGCTTTGTCCAAGCTGTTCCATCATAATTTATATTTTACTATTATTTGGGAAATTATAAAAGCGGCGTAAGATGCCGCTTCTCTATTCAGTAGCCCTGTTTACAGGATGCCACCCGGAGGGTGGTCAGCCTCTGGCTGAAAAACCGGAAAGTTTTAAAATAGTAGACTACTTGCTCAATAGTTGGAACTAAGTTATCAAAAAATTGAAAGCGTGGCAAGAATTGAAAATAATTGCAACGGCGGATTTTATTAATTAAACCATATATTTTTCTTTAAATATAGGGAGTGAATCAAAAAATGTTCTTTGTAGAATTATATCTGCGACGGCCTGTTTGGTATGGAGCAATTAAACTTTAAACTGCCTCTTCCAGTCTCCGGTGGACTTGTGAATACTTGGGTGGATAGCGCCAACACTCTTTAAGTTTTCAAGTGCTCGATTAATGATATGTCGAGCTCTGCTTTCAGCATCGGAAGCTTCAAAATCATCCGCTTCGCTGAAAGGCTGATATCCGTACTTTGCGAATATGTTTAGAACTTCACTTTGACGTTTTACAACCCCGACTCTGTCGCTAGGATCCTGAAGTTTGCAAAGCCAGTCCAGAACCGAAGCAAAGTTAGTAAAATCCAGATTAGGTAACTGTTGCATCAATTTGTCGTATTCCTGTTGAGCTTTTTCTATATTTTTTTTGCCCTCGAGAACCCTGCGTTTATTCTCCCGTTTCTTCGTTTCTTTCTGTTTTTTAATTTCAAGAGCTGCGCGCTTCCCTTCAGGCGAGTTAAGATATCGATCATAACTTTCTTCAACTTTTCTTCTGTAATCATCAATGATATCTTGTGGATTTGATTTCTCATCGGCTGTGAGCATAATTCCATTAAACTCTTTCTCCACTTTTCCTTTTGTTTTCGCAAGAGCAACCATTCGCTCAGCAAGAATTGTTATATGATTAGCAAGATCTAGTTCATCCATATTCTCTGGTTTCATTGGTTTCATTCTTTCCATATCTTTTTCACAATAATTATAGCTTATTTTAATTAATTCCCGTTTTTTACTTGAATAAGCCACTATATGAATTCCCGCGAAGGCAGGAATCTAGTGTGGTATTTTAGCTTATTTTCTGGATTCCCGGTCAAGCCGGGAATGACAAAATAGGGTTAATGTTAAGTGAGCTCTTATGTTTATATTTTATCATAAAAAGTTCCAACTGTCCCAAGAGGTACAAAAAACAAGACCTTTGGCCTTATTTTTTCTGTGTAGCCCTAAGGGGAATCGAACCCCTGTTTACAGGATGCCACCCGGAGGGTGGTCAGCCTCTGGCTGAAAAACCGGAAAGTTTTAAAATTGTAGCCCTAAGGGGAATCGAACCCCTGTTTACAGGATGAAAACCTGCTGTCCTAACCACTAGACGATAGGGCCAGTAATTATTCTTCTATATAATAGTATTTTTTAATTTTACTTTTAATGACGTAAACATAATTCATAAATTTAAAGTTCCTGTTTACAGGATGCCACCCGGAGGGTGGTCAGCCTCTGGCTGAAAAACCTGCTGTCCTAACCACTAGACGATAGGGCCGCTTAACCAAAAGAAAGTGCCCTAAGGCACAATCTGACAGGCTAAATCAAATAGATTCTAACATGGAATTATTGCCTGGTCAATCATTATCGCAGCATAAAACGTTTTGTGCATGAAAAAAACGGCTATTTTGGGGATCTCGGATTCCGACTGCCCTTAGATGCTTCCCCAAAATATCTTCCGCTTTTCCGTCAATACGCGCACTGCCATCAAGCTTGAGCTCTACGATTTGCCCATCCTCTTCTTCAATAACTATTTTTTCGAGAGATATGCTTTTTATCCTTCCGTCAATTGCTATTTCCTTGGGAATTTTACTTATTCCCAATCCTTTAAACATCAACTTATAAATATCTGCTAAAATAAAAACAACCATCAGAAATACGACAACACCAACAAGCGCCAGTATGATTAGATTTGGAGACATCCCGGTCTGATAGCACAAATCAAGCTTTTTGGAAAAATAAAGCGTAAGCATCAAAATTCCGATAAAAAGGGCTACTTTTCCATAAGGGATAGTCAGAAGAAAAACTTTAAGCCCAGGAAAACCGAGAAGCAAAAATTTCATCACCCCTGTCTTTTTTAGGACAAAAAAGAAGATACTCATTAGGAAAGCTCCTCCCAAAAGACCAGCAACCATCGCGCATTCCAGTCCCAGTTTCTTAGCTAAAACTGCCGACGGACTGGAAATACAAATCCTCTTTTTCTTGATTTCATTCATTACTCTGCTTTTCATGTCTATTTGCGATTTCTTAAGTTGTTCTTCTTCCATTATTTTGCAGATAATTTAAATTTTTTATCGCCTTTTAATTTCTTCCGCAAGCTTCTTTTTGGCGCGGTTGATAAGCGTTCCCACGGTATTAACCGGGCGTCCCAGAATTTCCGCTATCTCCTCGTAGGATTGGTCCGAATAATATCTAAGCGTCAGGACCTGCTTGTACTTAAAAGGAAGTTTCCCAATTGCTTCATTCACTTCCTTGCTCACTTCTTTCCTTATCCAGGCTTTGTCGGCCCCTTCTTCTTCGCTTGAAGAATCCAGCTTGTCTTTAGTTGAAACGATTGTTTCCCAAGATATGAATTTTTTGAGAGATTTTCTTTTTATGTAATTAACGGATTCATTATGAGCAATCCGATAAATCCAGGAAGAAAATTTCCGGCTGGTATCGTAGCTGTTAAGATTTTTATAGGCTTTCACAAAAACATCCTGGAGCAAATCCTCAGCTTCTTCCCGATTTCCAATAAGCCGGTATATATAAACGAAAAGCTTTTTTTGATATCGTTCGACGATTTCTGAATACCGCTCCTGGTTTTTTTTCCTGATTATTTCGACAAGATCGTTGTCGGAAAGTTCCTTGGTTGTTTTTATTTCCTTGTTTTTATCCATCATCTATTACTCCGGATTTGATTTTAATATTTCATTCCTCTTTTGATTTGCCCGCGCAGTTGCCCGCATCAAATCCGGATATCGCGATTAAACCAGATAAAACTCGCTTTTCGACGCAGGACAAGCTATAGTGCTATAATAGTAGCATAATTGGAATTTTATGATAATACTGGGCATAGAAACAACTTGTGATGAAACTGCCGCTTCCATAATCAAAGCGGAAAAGGGCAAAATTGATATTTTATCCAATATCGTTTCCTCCCAAATCGAATTACACGCCAAATGGGGAGGCGTAGTTCCAAATCTTGCAGCCAGAGAACATCTGAAAAATATCATCCCCGTCCTGAAAGAAGCGTTGGAAAAGTCGAAGAAAACGCCCGGGCAAATCGATCTGATTTCTGTCGCCAATGGACCGGGGCTTATTCCCGCTCTTCTTATCGGAGTAAATGCTGCCAAAACATTAAGTTATATTTGGGAAAAACCGCTTATCGGAGTGCATCACATTGAAGGGCACATATACGCCAATTTCATAAATGAAATTCGTTCAATTCCCAATCCGCAATTGCCAGTTTCCAAGAAATTATTGATTAAATTTCCAGTGTTATGCCTGGTGGTTTCAGGGGGACATACTCAATTAGTCCTTATAAAAAAACATTTGGATTATCAAATCATCGGAGAAACTTTAGATGATGCGGCAGGAGAAGCTTTTGATAAAGTCGCCAGAATTTTGGGTCTAAGTTATCCTGGAGGACCAGCCGTAGCTGCTTATGCCAGTGCTTGGACATCGGATGTCCGAAAAGGACATGTGATGTCCATCGACCTGCCAAGGCCGATGATCAATTCTAAAGATTTTAATTTCTCTTTCTCCGGATTAAAAACTGCCGTGCTTTATGAAACTAAAAAACACCCTGAATTTCTTAAAAACAAAAATTACATATCAGGGATATGCCATGAATTCCAGCAATCGGTCTGCGATGTCCTTATTTCAAAAACCATAAAAGCGGCAGCAGAATACAGGCCAAAAACCATAATGCTGGCTGGCGGAGTAAGCGCTAATCGGGAGCTGAGGAATCAACTCGGCACAACAATTGAAAAAAAACTGGGGAAAACTCTTTATAGGATTCCGGAAATAAAATATTGCGCTGACAATGCCGCCATGATTGCCGCCGCCGGATTCTACCGCTGGAAAAAAATAGGAAATAGAAAAAAGCTTCATGATAATTGGAAGACTTTGTCTGCCGATGCTAATTTAAAATTATGAAAATAATAAATTGTTTTTTTTGGGGAGCAGTAGCTGCATCTTTTGCTCTGGTTATAGAGATTGCCATTTCAGCGATAGTTCCTGAAAAATATGATGTTCAAACAGTTATTTTTTCAATCAGTTTTTTTTCTGTCATCTTGATATTGGTTGAGGAAATAACTAAATTCGCGGTCATGTTCAAACTCATCCTGAAAAAAGATCCTAAGGTGTCAATTTTTTTGAAATCTTTTTTCTTCGGGCTGGGGTTCTCTTTTTTCGAAATTTTTCTTAATTTGTCAAAATTCGGCTTTAGCTCCATAGAATACTCCCTTCTCTCGTTTCTTTCCGGGATTTTTCTTTTTCATATGCTAACTTCCTGCTACATTGGATATTTTATCGCCATTTCCAGAAATTTTAGAAAGGTTATTTTCGCGCCAATCGTCGCCTTTATGGCTTTTCTGCACCTGGTATACAATCTTGCAATTATCCATAATATTTCCTTTTTTATCATATATTCCTTGCTATTTATATTGATAGTTATGCTTTTTGTGCGATATATAGCACTTGATCTTGCTAAATATGAGAATTGAATTATAATAGAATTATGATAAGTTGTTAAATTTTTTAAATACCATGACCAAAGTAAAAAGATCTTTTTTTGAAAAAATTACCGGTGCTAAGAGAGTAGACGACAATATCTATGAAAGAGAAGGCGCTATTAATCCCCCCTCCCGCTTCTATGAAGAAGAAAGGAGAGAGGCCTTTATTTCCCCGGAAGTTCCGCCTGCTGCTCCAATGCCGCCAAGAAATGAAAGCTTTCCGGTCCAGGATGAAAATGAAGGACAGCTGACAATCGATGTTTATCAAACTGAAAATGACATTGTCATCAAATCCACTATCGCCGGAGTAAAACCGGAAGATTTAGATGTAAGCATAAACAACGATATGATCACTATCCGCGGCGAAAGAAGACAGGATGAGCAAATCAGTTCCGAAAATTATTATTATCAAGAATGTTATTGGGGAGGATTTTCAAGATCCGTTATCTTGCCAGTTGATGTTCTTCCTGAAAAAATAGAGGCTTCTATGAAAAACGGCATTCTCACAGTCCGACTCCCGAAAGCTGACACGACAAGAACTAAAAAAATCCAGGTGCGCGGCTTCTGACAATTCTTCCAGATAATGAAAAAAGTCGAAAAAGCACGGAATAATTTCTGTGCTTTATTTTCCAATTGTTGATTTCAACTGCATTATATTATATCCTAAGCTTATGGCACTAAGATCGACAAAATATTTAATAATATCTGCTTTTTGCTTTTTTTTGGCAAACAGCGCCTGGGGCCAAACCGCGGATTTTTCCGAAAAAATAATTTCCCAGGAAAGCGCATCTCAAAAAACATCGGTTGATTTAAGATTGAAAGCGGGAGATTACGAATATAAGCTGACCGGTTCTGAAATATCCGCATGGATTCGGGAAGAAACTGATTTGCTTTTTGCGCCAGATTACCTTTCTGAAATAGAAAATAGCAATTTCTGCGCTTATAAAAAAGAAATTTCCTGCAAAATGACTTTTAGCGAAAAAAAACAAAATCATATAAAAAAATCTTCGCTGTTTATTTTCGACACAGCTTCAGTTGAAAAATTTGTAGAAAATTTGTCGCAAAAAATCGACAAGGAACCAGAAGACGCAAAGTTCAAAATAGAAAACGGGAAAGTTTCAGCTTTTTCGCTTAATCAAAAAGGAATAGCTCTTGATAAAGAAAAAAGTCTTGAAATTCTAATTGATTATCTCGAAAGCAGAGACAAAAAAACTGAAATCGCCCTTCCATACGATTTAATCGACCCGGAAGTATCCATTGATTCTATAGACAGCATGGGAATTGCCAGTCTTATTGGCGAAGGGCGTTCCAATTTCAAGGGATCGCCTAAAAACAGAGTTTTCAATATTAAAGTTGCTTCCAATCGTTTCGATGGAATTCTGATAAAGCCCAAGGAAGAATTTTCTTTCGTAAAAACTCTGGGAGAAGTCGATGGGGAGCACGGCTACCTTCCAGAACTTGTAATAAAAAAGGATAAGACCGAGCCGGAATTCGGAGGCGGAATCTGCCAGGTTTCCACTACCGCTTTCCGCGCTGCCATAAATTCGGGGCTTGAAATAACTGCCCGAAGAAATCATGCTTATCCGGTTTCCTACTATAATCCGCAGGGGATGGATGCCACAGTTTATGTCCCCAAGCCCGACTTGAGATTTATAAACAATACTCCGGGATATATTCTGATCCAAGTTAAAATCGAGGGAACAGAGCTGGTTTTTTATTTCTACGGCGCTGATGACGGAAGAAAAGTGAATATAATTGGCCCAAAAATTACCGAACGAAATTCCGACGGTTCCATGAAAACAACATTCACCCAGCAAGTTTATAGCAAAGACGGAGATATTGTGAGAGAAGACGTTTTTAAATCCAGTTATGATTCACCATCTAAATATCCCCATCCAGGATCATCCAATGATATTCTAACTGTAAAGCCCAATGGATGGTCAGATCGAGAATGGAAGGAATATAAAAACAAGCACGGGATCTAAAAAACGGGCTGTGCGGTTTTTTGGCGTCCCGCATCAGTTTGTTGTTGACCGCAAATTCAATATTTGGTAAGATTTAATTTGTTGTTTTTGCGCCGTTAGCTCAGTCGGTAGAGCAGTTGGCTCTTAACCAAACGGTCGGGGGTTCGAATCCCTCACGGCGCACAAATTAATTCTCCCTGTAGTTCAACGGATAGAACACCAGCCTTCTAAGCTGGATATGGAGGTTCGATTCCTCCCGGGGAGACAAAATGAATGATAGAAATAGGATCTCTATATGGCGGTCATCGTCTAGCGGCTAAGACATCGGTTTGTGGTACCGAGAATCTGGGTTCGATTCCCAGTGACCGCCCTGTCAGCAAAAAAATGCGCCCTTAGCTCAATGGATAGAGCGTCTGGCTTCGGACCAGAAGGTTGGGGGTTCGAGTCCCTCAGGGCGCACAATCAATTCTTTTGCTAAATCCAACTTACTCCGGCTTTTTTTCTCCAAGCCTAAAAATATCTTCTTCCTTTTCACTTTCTTTTTCAAATTCGGATTTTCTTTTTTCTTGCTGTGAAACGACATTATTAAATCTTTCTTTGTCAAAAAGAACGCCTCTTTCCTGAGAATTCAAATATTCCTTTTTCGCTTCCTCGCTCCACTCTGAATGATATATATATTTATACCACAAATTTATGCAAAAAAGCGTCATGCAGATAAGAGAAACAAAAATAATCCAGCGGTTTCCTTCATTCAGCATCCCAAAAAACAGCTCCCTATAATTAACAGAGCGTATTTTTTTAACAATATCTTTTAAATTAATTTTCATTTTTTCTTATAAACAATAATTCCAATTTTGCTGGATAAAAAATTTTTTTCTATCTTTTCTTCAACAGACTTTTCATTTGGACGAGGCTGCAAAACGGAAAACATGGAAGGGTTTTGGGAAACTGATGGTTTGGGGTTATTTTTAACTTCCGTTTCTTTTTTCAATTCAATAGAAATTATATTTACATAGCTATTGAAGTTTTCCAGCTTGCGTACAAAATCAAGCATTTCCTGATAATTCCCCTCCAAACTTATTTCCATAGAAATGTAGGAGTCGTAAGATAAATTTTCCCTTATTGTCTTTTTCTCGTTCTTTTTTTCGCTCGAACTTTTTTTAGTTTTAACATCGGAGGCCTTTTCCAAATCGTTAATTTTAATAGCCATTTTATTGCCTGTCGCTTCCGCTATGCCTTCCAGGTCTTCTATAAATTCAACCTCGTCTTCGCTGTCCAGCATTACATCTAATTCATCGCTCTTTGATTGAATTAGCTTGTCAATTTCCTCCATCTGGGGAATTTTTTCTATTCTTTCTTTGCTAATCTCATTATCAATTTTTTTTCTTTGTATGTTGTCCGCTTTCTCCCTGATCCTTCCAATAAATGGGCTGACCAGGAAAAACAATGCCAAGAAAACCGCCAGACAATAGCCCGCTGCTATAATAGCTAGTTTGTGATTTTTCCAAATTTCTTTCATTTTTTGGTTTTTTATCGCTGTTTCAAATGTAAAGACTTTCTATTTTCTGTTTTTTATCTGAACACATTCTTCCCTTATTTCCAGATCTATTTGGAAATCAACGCTTCCCTTGGAAACTAAATTCGAAAGAGGAAGGTTGACGCCGGAAAAACATTCATCTCTTTCTAATTTTTCCTTAAACGCGATGAGGCTTTCACGGCTGTCCGCTTTACCAACTAAAAATACCGCGTAATCTTTAGTGGCTAAATTTTGAATTGAAACTCCCGGAAGAATCGACTGGCTGAAATGAAAAAACATGTTCGACCAATAGAGTTGGTCTCCTTTTATTTTGGCAATATCCACAATTTGAGAATTAATTTCTTTGAACCGTTCGTCATAATGCCTGATCTTTTCATATTGTCCTTTTTCTCTGGAAGCTTCAGCGCCTTGTTCGACAATCTCCATATTTAGATCCAAAATATGACCCAAACCAAGAAGAAAAACAAAAAAAACTATGACAAAAACGGACAAAATCGCCTCCATCTTAATAATCAATTTCAAGTATTGGGCTTTTTTTATTTCTTCTTTTTTATATGGCGGAATCAGATTAAGTTTTATTTCCATAAGTATTCCCTGCTGACGCCAGCCCGATAGCTGTCGCGTAGCAAACGGATTCTTCTTTGTTTATTATCGGCAAATTGTTTCCTAAATTTAAATTGATCCACGGATCTCCAACAGCCACTTCTTTGCAAAGCCGGGTAGTAAGATACGGAATGAGTCCAAGAAGATTGGCTCCTCCTCCGCACATCACAATCCTTTTTATGGAAGCATTTTTTTGCGGCATACTTTGATAAAAATCAATTGTTTTTTCTATTTCCACAGAAAGATTTTCCAACAGCGGTTTTATAGAATTAAAAATCGAACTGCTCTCAAAAGAATGTTCTATCCCCTGCGTTTTTTTTATCTTTTCCGCTTCATTTCTGGTTATATTAAAAGATTTGGAAATAGCATCAGTTATCATTTCGGAAGAAAAAAGCACGCTAGAGGTAAAATAAGGAATACTGCCTTCGGCTACTATAAAACTGGTTTTAGCGGCTCCGAAATCAACCAAAAGGGAAATGTCATCCCGGCCGATACTTTTTGGAACCAAACTTCTCAGCGTAGCGACAGACTCGATTTCCAATCCATAAACATCCAGTCCAGCCATCGTTAAAACATCCATTGTCTCGTCCACCACCTCCTTAGAAACAGCCGCTGTGAGAACATTCTGCTTTCCATCGCAAACATCCAGAAATTGCCAGTCAAAATAAACCTGATCGCAAGAAAGCGGAATGCTGGCTTCAATTTCCCATCGAACCGCTTCCTGAGCTTCTTCGCTGCTCATCTGAGGAATATTCACAATTCTCAAAAAGGCTTTCGATTCAGGAAGAGAACAAATTACCTTTTTGGTGTTGATTTTTTTCGGACCGGCCTTTTTTACCGCCTCCATTATCACCCCAGCGACTTTTTCTTTTTCAATTATCCTTCCATCGTCAATATAGCCTCTTGGCAATTCCAAGTTGGAATAGCCCCTTATGCTGTCATGTCCGGCTGATTTCTCAATTTGAAAAGCCTTCACCGAAAGATCGCTTAGATCCAAAGCGAATGTCCGATCTCCCAACCCTATTATTTTTTTATCCAAAAAACCCACAATGTATGGAACGCGGAATATATAATATGTGACAGAATCAATAAACTATTTTCATGTTACTCTTTTATTCTTATTTTTATATGTCCCGCATTTTATGTTACATAGTTATTATAGCTCTTCCCACGAATCCATGGAATATCCCACTCCGGTCGGGAAAAAGGGAGGAGGATTATAGAGAAGATTATTGTCAAAATTCAAATAGGAGTGCTGATAGCCGACATCTATTGTCGGAATTATGCCTTTGCCCACATTAAATTTGCCATTGGTCATAATCGACCCGTAAAAAGTAACTGAATTCCGTGAATCTAAATAATACAAATCTCTTCCCACTCGGCCATATCTGGCCATAAGCGCTCCATCGATCCTCAAGTTGTCCTGGCTGGCTTTTATAATTTCCACGTTATTCTGTCCCAAAAGACCCAGCATATCGCTCCCATCATAGCTGGAATAGGTGAGATTATTTTCTCCCAAAAACATGCTTGGTCCCGGGTTTAATGACATGTCTGCCGCCAATATGCTGACTCTTTTATGGTTTGAAGACGCTCCGAGAGTTCCTCCAAGCCAAACATTATCTTCAACATAAATCACTCCATTATTAGGAATAGCATAAGGCCCTCTGGCAGCGCATTGTCCGGAACAAGACGAACAAGTTCCAGAAGTTCCATCAGTTCGCTTATAATTAATTATGGAATATTTATTGCAATAATTAGTGCAAATAACACCCAAAATCCATGTTCCTTGGCAACATCCCAGATTAAAAGGAAAAGTATAGCCGCCCAAATCAACATTTATCGTTTTACAATTTCCGCAATAAGAATTGACATCGCAGGCGCTGAAAGTTCCCCCATTCAAGGTTATTTTTCTACCTTCTCCGGTATTATTAAAATAGCATCCATTTGAATCGCAAGGAGTATTAGGAGGAGAAACTCCCTCCAAAGATTTAGTTCTGGCAAAATTGATATACGGATCTACCGAAGGAAAATCCCAGTGCGTCGCCCCCTGGCTTGTCCCGATTTGTTTTCCCACTTGAAAGACATCTTTGTTCAGAGTGTTGTTATATTCTCCGGACCAATAGGTCCACACTCCGTTTTTCCATCCCCATTGTCCCCAAGGTATGAGAGCGTCAGAATAATAATAGGTATCCGCCTCGCTGGAAACAGTGTTGTAAGCCACGCCGTTGAAATGAATTCCTTCATTGGAATGAAGCCTGCCATGAACCTCTGCCTGGTCATTTAAGGTAAACTGTTTATCTCCCACAATCATAAACTCGCTAAAAGACGGCCTTCGAAACCTAGCCTGGATAGTTCTTTTCAAGTTGGAATTTCCTTCAGTCCAGCCAACCGACCGCACGGTGAAAACAGTCGACCATTCATCTGGAGGATCAACTTCAATGCAATATTGCCCCTTAACATTTCCGGATTCGTAATCGGAAATATAGGCGCCAGTTTCGTCACAGTCATAATCAATTCCAATCGGATCGCCATTCCAATAATCCAAAACTTCCTGGGGGGTAGTCAATGTATTCATCTCCTTGGCCAGATACCATTTATAGAAATTAATTCCCGATTCAGCTATCTGAAGGGATTCTTCTCTGTCGTAGCTATGAAATCCATATCTCATCTGTGAAGAAATATATTGCAGAATAGAAACCAGGATAATGGTAATAGCCGTCATAATAACCAGCATAAAAGCCAGTACCGATCCTTTTCTATTTTTGATATTAATTCTAATTGCCATTTTTTTGTTTTATAATCCTATATTTCTAAGCTGAGCGAAAGATTCTACAGTGATATGATCCGGGGATTGATAAGGCCTTATGTCAACCCAAAGGCTGGTTTTGATAATCCTTATGTTTACTATTTCCCCGGAACTGACCGGAGTGCCAAACGGAGTATTGTCAGAAAAATAATTATTTCCAAAATAGCTGAAGACAGGATGTTCAGAATCATTGACAACGTGCGCGGCTAAAGTAGAAACTGCATCATCTCCGGAAGGATAAGTTATCGAGGATCCGCTTCCGGACGGATTAGAAATTCCCACATTTAATTCATCCTCGCTTTCATCCAAATAATAATGCACTTTTTCAGTTACACTGTCATTGTCAATATCAATATAAATAACTAAATCCATATCCGAAGCCGAACTTATAAGATAGTCTCCGTTATCCGCCTGCCTCGCTCTTCTCAAATCATCAACCAATATTCTCACCGCTCGGGAAGCTATGAAAGAATCCTGTCCGGTTTCAAAAATATAAGAATTCATCTGCCAGCTTTTTACAAATAAAACCGAAAAACCGGCCATAGCTATTGACATAATTCCGATAGCTACCATCATTTCCATAAGGCTCATGCCTTTTATTTTTTTATATTTTTTTTCCATTTTATTGGGGATCCAAACTGATATCACTTTTAGTAAGCTTATCTACAATTACTGTATCATTTTTTGTTTGATATCCGCTTGCCTGGATTTCCAAATCGTAAGTGCCTGCAGCCAGTTCAGGCAGAGACTCCGGAAAATAAACCAGTCCAAAATCATCTGAATTCAAGGTTGCGTCATAAGGGGTAGGAAGGGATAAGTTATATAATCTTATCGAAGCATTTTTTATCGGAAGAGAATTGCTGCTGTCTGTTATAGCCGCAAGAAAAGAATTTGTATTTTTATTTGCGAAAAGAGCTTTTTCCTCAATATCCGCCCCCGGATCGACACTGAATTTTGCCTTATCGTTGAGAGCCGCATCGTACGGATACATTTTGACAAATTCATAATCGGCTCCGGGATCAGAAACGGTAATTGTATAGGCTCCATAGCCTATATCGTTAATTTCATTTTTTCCTTCTGATCCGGAATCTAAATCTTCATCGAAATAAAAAATAGCAACGGGCGGATCATCAAGAGTATCTCCCTTTTTAATTCCCCCTTCCAAATTATACTCGACACCCGAAACAGCTTCTCCCAGGAAAGTTTCGGTTATAAGATCGATATCCGAAGTCAGGTCAGTCGTAATTGAATATATGTTCCTTTCTCCCTCAGTCACTGAAGCATGCACATAGGCTGGATGAAATGAAGTTGTTGGATATGGAGGGAGAGTGTCTATCCCGAAATAATTGGATTTTGAAACTGAAATTTCATAATCATTTCCGTCAGCCGGAATTCCGGGCAAAGATACCCCTCCGTTGGAATCTGTGGCATAATTTTCACTTATTCCCAATCCGCTGTTTGCCAGATGAACATTGAAACCGGAAATTCCATTTGAATCCTTGTCAAAAACTTTGATTACTAAAGTTCCTCCTCCGGCACTCGACTCGACCCCCGGAGGAGCAAAATCGGAAGCGAGAGAAACTGCCCTATCTGAATTTGCGTCATTTTCCCAAGCGACTTTAACCGTTGCTCTTTTATAGTCAGTCGGCACAGTGTCATCAACAGTTCCGCCTTCGGTTCCATCATGAGAATCATCAATATAAACAACGCTGTTAAAAACATAAAAAGTTCTGCCCGCTACTGTAATTTGCTCGGAATCAGGAATATCTCCGCCTATATATCCGCTTCCGGATATTCCTATTTGGCTATAGTCCAGACTTCTTATTATCTCCATTCTTTCGTTGGCCACGGAAATTGCACCCAGGCGATATTTGGATTCAAGTATATATCTCGCTCCTAACGAAAAAGCTTGATAAAAAGCCACAGTTATAAGGGAAAAAATAAAAAGAACAATAAGGGCTTCGATAATTGTAAAACCGGCTTTTTTGCATTTATTAGCTGCCGCGAAGCGGCATAAAAATTTTAACTTTTTCATTTTTAATTTTGGCTTTTATTTTACATTCTCCATTATGCTGTACATCGGCTGCATCATAGAAACAGCGAAAAAACCAACAGCTGAGCCGATAAAAAGCATCAGAACTGGCTCAATTATAGAAGATAAATTTTTGCTGATTTGCAAAACTTCATTTTCATAAAATTCGGCTAGCTTCATGAGGATTTCTTCAGTTTTCCCGGTTTCTTCTCCCACCTCTATCATTTGGGAAACCAAAATTGGAAAAGCCTGGGTGTTTTGGGCTATAACTCGGCTCAAATTGACTCCCTTTTGAACTTGTTCCATTCCTTCTTCAATTGTCTTTCTATAATAATAGTTGGTTATAGTTCTGGAAACTATCCTCAATGATTCGATTACCGGCACTCCGCTTTTAAGCAACGAGCTGTAAATTCTTGAGAAGCGAGCGCAGTTTATTTTGACTATTATGTTGCTGACCAGGGGGATATTTATCGACAAGTAGCTGATTATTTTCTTCCCCGTTTCGGTTCCAATAAATATTTTTCCCGCTGCTAAAACAAATACCAGAATAAAAACCGCTAAAATGCTCCTTTCTCTTAAAAAATCGCTCAAGGCAATCACAAATTGGGTTGATTTGGGAAGTTCTACATTCATATCCTTAAAAATTCCAGTGAGTTTTGGAAGAACATACGTAAGCATGACGAAGCCGATTCCAATCATCGCTACCAAAATCACCGCTGGATAAGTAAACGCTCCTTTCACTTTGCTCATAAGCTCATGCTCCTTTTCCAGCTGGTCTGCCAAAATTATTAAAACTTCCTCCAGATTTCCGCTAGTTTCTCCCACCCGTATCATATTGACGAAAAGTTCGTTGAAATATCCGGGATATTTTGAAAGGCTATCGGCGAAAGTCATGCCTGACTGAATATCATCGAAAATATTGCCCAATATTTGGGCAAATCTCTTGTTTTTGGTTTGCACAGCAAGATTTTTCACGGCTCTTGAAAGGGAAAGTCCTGAAGCAATCATCACGCTTAGGTTTCGCGTGAACATTAGCTTGTCTTTTATGCTTAAACCGAAAACGCGATTCAAAAAATTTATTTCTGTTTTCTTTTTTTCCTCGCTCTCTATTTCTTTGCTAGAGGTTAAAACATAACCTTCCTGGCGGAGCTGCTGTGAAAGTTCTGCCTCGTTTTTGACATCTACTTCTCCGCTTTTTGTTTCTCCTGAATAGCTTTTGGCAGTATAAAATAATTTCATCCCGATTTTAAATTTAGCCTTTAAAATTATTCTTTGGTTACCCTTAAAATTTCTTCAAATGACGTTATTCCCTGAACCGCTTTTATAAATCCGTCTTCCACCATAGTGTTCATGCCTTTCTCCCTTGCTTTTTTTTCTAACTCATCAGAAGTTGCTTTTTGGGATATCATTTTCTTGATATCTTCGTCAATTTCAAGAACTTCAAAAATACCCAGCCTTCCCCGATAGCCTCCGTGGCACTGATCGCACCCTTGGGGCTTGAATAATTTAATATCTTCCCATTTGCTTTTAGATTTAAGGCTTTTTTCCAAATCCTTGTTTTTCAAAACAATTTTAAGAATTGCATCCATGTCATAATTTTCATAAAAATTCTTCAGCTCTTTTTCTCCCATCTTATATTCTTTTTTGCAATCCGGGCACAGTTTTCTAACTAACCTCTGGGCAATAATTACATTGGCTGTTGAAGCCACTAAAAAGGGTTCGGCTCCCATATCCAAAAGCCTGGGCAAAGTTCCAGCCGCGCTGTTGGTATGCAAAGTGGAAAGCACCAGATGTCCGGTCATGGCCGCATTAATCGCCATTCCCATAGTTTCATTATCTCTAATTTCTCCAACCATTATGATATCCGGATCCTGGCGAAGAAGCGCCCGAAGCCCATTTGCAAAAGTCAAGCCGACTTTCGGATATATCTGAGTTTGGTTTATTCTCGGCATCCTGTATTCAACCGGATCTTCCACAGTGCTTATGTTAACTCCTGGAATATTCAGGATATCCATGATTGTATAGAGAGTCGTAGTCTTTCCGCTGCCAGTCGGACCAGTAACCAGGATCATTCCGTTGGGCCTTTTTATTTCACGATGGATTATTTCCAAATCCCTGCCGACAAGCCCCATTGCTTCTAATGTCATTCCTTTCGAAGATTCATCCAAAAGACGCATGACTATTTTTTCTCCGTCAAAAATAGGAAGAATACTGACGCGAAAAGACATTTTTTTTCCTTCTTTTTCAATCTTAAACCGGCCGTCTTGCGGAACTCGGTGCTCGTCCAATTTCAAACTTGAAAGCACTTTTATGCGGGCAATTATTCCATCCGCTACCTGCCTGGGAAGCACCATAGCCTCATGGAGAATTCCATCTATCCTATATCTGACTCTCAACTCCTTCTCATCCGGTTCTATGTGGATATCGCTGGCGCTTTGCAAAATAGCGTGTTTTATCAAAGTATCGACTATTCTTATTATCGGCAATCCTTGAGCTATCTTTTCCAAATCCTCCTTTGAATCATTGCCGGAAATTTCTTCGGAATTTTTGCTTATAATATCGCCGAATTCGGCTTTCAAGCTTTTGCTATATTGCCGCAGAACCGACTCAATACTCTCCTCGGTAGTCAGGCAAGTAATGATTTTAAGTCCGGTTTTCTTTCTTATAAAATCAATGGTCTGGATGTCCTCCGGATTGAGCATAGCCACTTTCAGGGTATGCCCGTCCTTTCCAAATGCCACGACTTTATATTTCTTGGCAATCGGCTCCGGAACTATCTGGAGAATATCATGTGAAACAATTTCTTTTTTAAGATCAAAAAAGGGGATGCCCAGAATATAGGCATAGAGTTTTCTAAGCTGCTCGTCATTAATAAGCTTTTTCTCCAAAAGAAGCTCTCCCAGCCTGACTTTTTTGGCCTGCGCCTCAAGAAAAGCTTCTTCCAGCTGATTCTGATCTATCACCCCCGCGTCCTGGATAAAACTTTTTAATTGATCATTTTCTATTCGCATACTTGTCAAATATGAAGCGTTTCTTTTATTTTTTTAACAACGTCTTCCAACCGATAATTGGATTTCACGAGATAAGTGGTCGCCCCGGCATTGAAAGCCCGTTCTATGTCTTCGGCGCTTTCTAAATTGGTCAGCAAAATAACTGGGATTTTTTTGGTTTTCTCGTCATTTTTTATCTCTTCTAAAACCTGATAGCCGTCTTTTTTAGGAAGAACTATATCCAAAAGAATTAGATCGGGTTTTTTAGCTTTGGCAAAAGAAATTCCTTCTTCCCCGTCCATGGCGCTCACGACTTCAAAATTCTCATCTATCAAAAATTCGCTCAACGCCCGTTGAAGCATCGCTTCATCTTCAATAACTAGAATTTTTTTCTTATCCATAGGATTTCTCTGCGAATTACGAATTTAGTACAAACGCCGGCAGCGGGCAGGCAATTTATAGAGAAAGCGCAGTTCGCGATAATTAAATTAATTTCAATTTTTAATTGGCAGCGAAAAGCTAAAAATGCTGCCCAAGCCTTCCACTGACTGGAACCAGATTTCCCCTCCCAGCTGCCCAATGATGTTTTTCGATATATAAAGGCCCAGTCCCGTTCCTTCTGTCTGGTATTTTACAATATTGTCGCTTCGAAAAAATTTGTCGAAAACCCTGCCTTGCTGTTCTTCAGGTATGCCCACTCCGTTATCTTTTATGCTGAAAACCAGAGAATTATTTTTTTTAATCAGCTTTATTTCTATTTTTCCCCTGTTAGTCGTATATTTAATAGCGTTATTAAATAAATTATCCACTACCATTTTCAACCGTCCGGCATCACTTGTAATTTTGGGGATATTTTTAGAACAATTGAGAAGAATTTCGACATTTCTCGCATTAGCCAAGGGAAGGATGTCTTCTTTTGCTTCGTACACTATTTTATATAAATCTACCGGACTTTTCTTAAAAATCATCCTTCCTTGTTCTATTCTGGCCACATCCAGCAGATCGTTTACCAGTTTTATCATCCGGGTAGTAAGAGAATCGATATTTTCAATATTGATAAGCTGCTTTTTGTTAAGGCCTTTCTTGAATTTTGAAAGCATCAGCTCTGTTTCCCACTTGATGGCAGAAAGCGGGGTGCGCAGCTGGTGAGAAGCTACGGAAACAAACTCGCTTTTCATTTTGTTAAGCCTTATAATTTGATCAATGAGCCTAATTACTGAATTTCCAATAATTAGTATGATAACTACTACCAATGACTCGGAAATTATAATGAACTCGGGACTGTCATAATTTTTGGATATAAAATAGGTAACTGTCATCACAAAGATAGTTATGACTCCGAGGATAATAAAAAGAAACCCCGGTGTTTGCCAAATTTTAACACCCAATTCTTTGGCTTGTTTTTTCAAATCCAAATCATTAACAAATTGCATTTTGCTTTTATTTTATTTGTGTTTGTTCTACAGCTAAATTATACCACAAAAAAAACAAAATGAAACAGAGGCAAGCCATGCCTACCTCTCGATAAAATGCAATTTACCCCGCACCCAGAATACTCCGAGCGCAAACTCGGAGATGAATGGTTCCAAGCGCGAAGCGAATTGCTCCAATGCCCGTGGCGGTCGCCCGTGGGTACGGGGTTTCCGGCATCTTTTTCCGTTTAGCCGGAATGCTTTAATTTTTCAAGATATTTTTCTTCTATTTCCAATCCTTGCGGTTTTGGAAAAAAAATTAATTCTTTATCATTAGCGGTTACGAAGCTTCCTGATTGATGAGTGCGCGAATCGCTCATTATCCTGGCCATTTGCCATTTTTTCAATTTTTTCTCAACAAAGCCGAACCCCAGAATAAACTCTCCCATTTTTCTTATGATTGCTGAAACATTCGAATCCTTAATTGTTTTTAGCCCGAAAACTTCATCTTGCCGATAATTTATTTTGTAACTTTTTACCCATTCATTGGCTTTCTGAAACTTTTGGAACAAATCCCGCCCAAAAACAGGGTAAATAAAAGAATATTCCGAAGAAGCAAAAAGGTGCAGCGCCTGTGAATTGTCTGAAGAGAAAAAAAGCTCATCGAGGCCCGATTTCAAATTTTCATCTGCCATAAAATAGTTCAGGCATATTCTGTTTTTAATTTTATTTTCATATCTTCTGATCCCAAGCACGTGCACCAAAAGAGTGACCAGGACTCTTCCGGTAAAAATTCTTCCGTTTTCCAGCACAATCAGCAAATCCAAATCGCTTTTTTTATCGGCGTTTTTCATTGCCATTCTGCCAGTTATCGCAATCATTTTGACATAAGGAACGAAGCGAAGCCACCAAACAGCCCGTTTTATTGTCTTAAATTTTTTCTCGCTGATTTTATTTTTCTCTATCCTCTGCCTTACAAGATTTTTTCTGCCTTTTAAAAAATAAAAGCCTCGAAATTCATCAAGCTTTTCCCTAAGTTCCGCGCTTTCCAACTCTTTTATTATATCGCCTAAAGCAGTTTCATCCCCGCTTCCAAATGCCCCGCGCTTTATGTCATGCGGCGTTAGGTATTTCCAGATTTCAAAAGAAGTCATGGGATAATCCAGGATGTCATAATAAGTTACCGTAGCTAATATATTTTTTAACAGTTTATTTTGCATAAAAAGACCAGGCCATTCAATCCCCAATTACTAATTTTTTGAATATTTGGATTTTGACATTTTTAATTTTTATTAGGAATTAGAAAATAAATATTAGAAATTTCTTTAAATCCTAAGGTTTTAAAGGTAGCGCCCTGTCCAGCTTCTTTTGCACTTTTTGAGCCCCGAAGGATTTCCTTCATAAACTATCTCTCCGCCCCTGTTTCCGCCTTCCGGCCCAAGATCAATCACCCAATCAGAATTTTTAATCACATCTGGATTATGTTCGACAACCAAAACCGTATTGCCTTTTTCGCAAAGCGCATTGAGAACTCCCAGGAGTTTTTTAACATCCTCAAAGTGAAGCCCGATAGTCGGCTCATCTAAAATATACAAGGTTTTTCCGGCAGAACGCCGCGAAAGCTCCGTCGCCAATTTTATCCTCTGTGCCTCTCCTCCGGATAAATTCGTTGCGCTCTGCCCCAGCTTGAGATAGCCCAGGCCTACCTCTTCCAAAGTCTTGAGTTTTTCAAAAATCAACGGGGATTTCTTGAAAAAATGGAGCGCGTAAGAAATGCTCATATCGAGAACTTGAGCGATGTTCACTCCTTGATATTCAATATCAAGCGTTTTCTGATTATATCTGGTTCCGCCGCAAGTCTCACAGCGCACATACATGTCAGGAAGCATGTGCATTTCTATTTTTTTGGTCCCGTCCCCCTGGCAATCCTCGCAACGTCCGCCGCGGATATTGAAACTGAAACGGCTTGAGTCATATCCGCTATTTTTTGATTCGGGAGTTTGAGAAAACAGCTCCCGAATATGGGAAAATACTCCGGTATACGTCGCTGCGTTGGATCTGGGAGTTCTTCCGATCGGAGACTGGTTGATGCTGATTACTTTGCCTATGTTTTCAATGCCCCTTATTTCCTTATGTTCTCCCGGAATATCTTTTGATTTATAAAAATATCTGGAAAGCGCTTTGGACAAAATGTCAGCCACTAAGGTCGATTTTCCTGATCCGGAAAGTCCGGTAATAGCCACAAAATTTCCCAGCGGTATTTTCACATTGATATTTTTGAGATTATGCTCCGTTGCTCCCCTTATTTCCAAAAACTTCCCGCTTCCTTTGCTCGGTTTCTTTTTTTTGTTATTTTTTTCCTTCTCAGTCAGGAATTTTGCCGTAAGCGTTCTGGATTTAAGAAGTTTTTTTATGTTTCCCGAAAAAATAATTTCTCCTCCAGATGTTCCCGCTCCCGGTCCCATATCAATAATCCAATCTGCCTGGCGGATTATATCTTCGTCATGTTCAACAACAATCAGAGAATTGCCGGTGTTTTTCAATTTAATCAAAGTATTTATCAGTTTCTTGGTGTCGCGGCTATGCAAGCCGATCGAAGGCTCATCGAGAACATAGATAATTCCGGAAAGTTCCGAATCCAGCTGGGTTGCCAGGCGGATTCTCTGCGCCTCTCCTCCTGAAATCGAATCTGCTCCCCGGGACAGCGATAAATAATCAAGGCCGACATTTTTGAGAGATTGCGCCCTCAAAATCATTTCTTTTATAAGCGGCGCGACTATTTCTTTTTTGGACTGGCTCAGCTTATTTTTTTCAACTTCTTTGAGAAATGCGATAAAATTATCCGCATCCATATTAGAAACATCATCAATTGATTTTTCTGAAACTAAAATAGATAAATAATCCTTTTTCAGCCTTTTCCCGAGGCATTCCGGACAAATCTTTCTTATCATATATCTTTCCAGGTCACTTCGAACTCCAAGCGTCATGGATTCATCATATTTCTTCTTAAGCGCTGGTATTACCCCCGAAAACTTTCCGGCCGGCAAGGCAGGATCGTCGCATCCGTAAAAAATCATGTCTAAGTGCTTTCGACTCATTTTTTTGACTGGCACATTTACTGAAAATCCGTGCCTTTCGCCCAAAGTTTTCAAAATTCCTCCGCTGCCATTTAATCCGCTTTTTCCATTCGATTTTCCCCAGGCTAAAATTGCTCCTTCCGCTATCGTCAGTTTTTTATTGGGAACCAGAAGATCTTCATCTATCTCTCTTATCATCCCTAACCCAGAACATTTTATACAAGCCCCTTCCGGATTGTTAAAAGAAAAATTTTTCGGCGTTACATCGGAAATTTTAAAATAGCATTGGTTGCAGCAAAAATCCCGATTATATAACTTTTCCGTATCATTATCAATTATTACCGACATAAAGCCTTTTCCCAAACGAAAAGCTGTTTCCACGGAATCTAAAATTCTTTCTTTATCAGGATTATTTCTTTTGAAAGTCAGCCGGTCGATTACAATTTCAATCGCATTTTCTCCGATATCTTTGGCTAGATTTAGAGCTTCCTGGACAGTTATTATTTTTCCGGAAAATCGCACTCTGGCATATCCCAGATGATTGACATTGCGAAGAATTTCAGCAGTATTCTTTTCTTTCTCTAAAATTCTTGAGAGGATCACTAGCTGCGTATTATCCGGCATTTTTAAAATCTCTTCCAGTATTTCCCGGTTGCTGACTCTTTTGAGAACATTTCCGCAATTTGGGCAATAGGGCGTTCCGACCTTGGAAAATAAAACGCGGAGATAGTCATATATCTCCGTCAGTGTTCCTACGGTAGAACGAGGGCTTTTTGTCACACTTTTTTGGTCTATGGAAATAGTCGGGCTTAAATTTTCAATTTTGTCCACATCCGGCTTGGCCGAAACGTCCATAAATTGGAGTGCATAGCTCGACATGCCTTCAAGATAGCGGCGGTTGCCTTCCGCATAAATCACGTCGAAGGCCAGCGAAGATTTCCCTGATCCGGAAAGTCCGGTGATGACTACTAATTTATTCTTAGGGATAGAAACGTTGATGTTTTTAAGATTGTTCGTACGAGCTCCGTAAACGTTAATGCTTTCCTTGGATTTTAAAATATTTTTAGGCATATGCGTAAAGAAGCAGCTTTTTAACAAAATGCGCTACTAAAGAAGCATTTTACATTAGTTTTAGAGATTTGTAAAGAAGGCTGTCAGCTTAAATTCTGAGCTAGTCCAGTATGCTTTTTTTTCTTAATTTTTTATGATAAGTTATTGCAAACCGATGCGCCTCATCACGCACTTGTTCAATTATAGTTTTTGGAATTTCTGGAACGGTTCCAAAAGAATAAATGTCTAATTTTTTTCGAGACAGTCCTTTGGCCACGGCTACAAGCGGAATTTCCAGATGGAAGTTGCGAAGAATTTTTCGAGCCATGTTTAAATGCCCTTTTCCGCCGTCAAGGATTATAAGATTAGGTTTCGGCCAGTTATTTTTGAGTCTTCGCGCCAACACCTCTTCCATAGCGCCAACATCATTGGCGCCGAAAACAGTTTTAATCCTGAATTTCCGGTATTGGGATTTATTTGGCTTTATTTCGCCTTCCGAATTATCAAAAACCGCCATCGATCCAACAGAATATTTCCCAGAGATATTGGATATATCATAACCCTCTACTCGGAATTTTTCTTTTTTGTTATATGTTTCATGTTCTATGTTATATGACATGAGCGCTATGTCTTGTATGTGCTGCAGCGCAAAAATTTTATTCCTCACCTCTCCTGCTTTTTCAAATTCATGCTTCCGGCTATATTCTTCCATCTCTTTTTTCATTCTGCTAATCAAACTTTTTTTCTTTCCTTCCAAAATCATCTGGATTCCCCGAATATTTTTCTGATAATCTTCTCTTGTAATTGCCCCATCATACGGCCCGGGGCACAATCCTATTTGATAATCCAAGCAGCCCTTTTCCGTTTTTTGCGGCCTGGCGTGATATGGAAAAATTTTCCTTAATATTTTTAGAGCTGTTTCAATTTGGTGTTTTGACGTGTACGGACCGTAGATTTTTTTATATTGTATTTTTTGTAGGGACAGACCTTGTGTCTGTCCTTTCCGGGCGGATGCAAGATCCGCCCCTACGTTTTTATCTAAATCCGTCTTCCTCATCACCACAAATCTTGGCCATTCTTCTTTTGTAACAGCCACGTAACAAAATGACTTATCATCTTTCCCGTCTACATTGCATTTCGGCTGGAATTTCTTGATCAGTTCCTGCTCCAAAATATAGGCTTCGAGAACCGTGTCGGTTTTTCTGATTTCCAAGTCTTTCACTTCAGAAATGAACATTTCAATGGGCCGATTTCCATATCCCATTGATCGTAGGGACAGACCTTGTGTCTGTCCTTTCCGGGCGGATACAAGATCCACCCCTACAAAATACGACCCGACCCGATCTTTCAAGCTCCCCGCCTTCCCCACATACAAAATCTTCCCGAATATATCCTTAAAAATATACACGCCAGGCGAAAATGGAAGATATTTGAGTTTTTTATTCAGATTTAACATTATTTTTTATTTTCAAAAATTTCCTCAAATACTTCCCCGTCCAGCTTTCTTTGTGATATTTGACTACTTCTTCCGGCGTGCCGGTTACCACAATTTTTCCGCCGTTTTCTCCGCCTTCCGGTCCAAGGTCGATTATCCAATCGGCAGTTTTTATCACATCCATATTATGCTCGATTACCACTACGCTATTTCCTGAATCAACCAGCCTATTTAGCACATTTAATAATTTTTTTATATCGTCGAAATGAAGTCCGGTGGTCGGCTCGTCAAGAATATACAGTGTATCGCCGGTAGCACGTCTCGCTAGTTCTGTCGCCAGTTTTATTCTCTGCGCTTCTCCGCCAGAAAGAGTTGTGGCCGATTGGCCGAGTTTGATATATCCCAGCCCAACTTCATCCAAGATTTTAAGCTTAGCATAGATTTCCGGATAATTTTCAAAAAATATTTTTCCTTCTGCCACTGTCATTTCAAGAACTTCAGCAATATTTTTGCCCTTATATTTCACTTGGAGCGTTTCGCTATTATATCTCTTTCCGTGGCAGACATCGCACGGCAGATAAACATCCGGCATAAATTGCATTTCGATCTTGAGATATCCATCGCCCTTGCAATTATCGCACCGGCCTCCATTCACGTTGAACGAAAATCTTCCCGGCCCATACCCTTTTCCTTTGGCATCACGCGTAGCAGAAAACAATTCTCTTATCGGCGTAAATAATCCTGTATAAGTAGCTGGATTGGAGCGTGGAGTGCGTCCGATCGGCGACTGGTCGATCATTATGACTTTATTAATATGATGCATTCCGATAATCTCACTGTGGCTCCCCGGCCTGTCCAAAGAACGCATGATTTTGGAAGCCAAGGATTTATAAAGAACATCTTCAACCAAAGTGGATTTCCCGGAGCCGGAAACTCCAGTAACACAAGTAAAAACTTTCAGGGGAAATTCAGCCGTAATATTTTTCAAATTATTTTCGCGCGCTCCGCGAACAGTTATCCATTTTTTGTTCTTGATTGGACGCCGGAAAGCCGGAATTTCTATTTTCAAATCACCCCGAAGATAGGCTGCTGTCAAAGATTTTTTGTTTTTTATAACTTCTTTTGGAGAACCTTCGACAATAATTTTTCCGCCTAAATTTCCAGCGCCGAGTCCAATATCAACAATGTGATCAGCGGCGCGAATTGTCTCTTCATCATGTTCGACAACAATCACGCTATTGCCAACATTTTTAAGTCTCAAAAGGGTTTCCAATAATTTAGAATTATCCCTAGCATGAAGCCCAACCGATGGTTCATCTAAAATATATAATACTCCGACTAGTTGCGATCCGATCTGCGAAGCCAAGCGGATTCTTTGCGTTTCTCCTCCGGCCAAAGTGTTGGCCGCGCGTCCTAAAGTTAGATATCCTAATCCGACATTTTCCAAAAAACCCAGCCGATTTTGAATTTCCTTCAAAATTCTTCCAGCAATTATTTCTTCACGCTTGTTTATTTTAAGTTCTTTAAAAAATTTTAAAGTTAGATCAACGCTGTCTCTTGACAGCTCATATATATTTTTATTCCCAACTGTAACTAATAGCGCTTCTTTTTTATATCTCGACCCATGGCAAACCGAACAGGGGTTTTGCGACATATATTTTTCAATATCTTGCCGCACTGCTTCTGAATCCGTTTTTTTATAACGATCTTCAAGATAGCCGATAACACCTCTCCATTCCATATTATATTTCCAAACTGAACCGCTTTTTGACCGCAAAGAAACAGCGACATCCTCATAATCATATTCGTAGGTCAATTCACCTTTATTTTTATTATTATCATCGGTTTCCGGCCTGCCATGCATCAATAAATTAAAATCATCGCTCGATAAATCGCGAAGGCGTATATTTTCAGAAATATGAAAATGATTGGCTACGGATCGCAAAATTGTTCCCTGCCAATTATTCTTTTTATAGCTCCACGGCATTAGTCCCCCTTGAGATATGGTTTTATTTATGTCCGGAGCCACCAGATCCGGATCAATTTCCCGCTTTGTGCCCAAGCCCTCGCAAGCCGGGCAAGCGCCATAGGGGCTATTAAAGGAGAAGAGTCTCGATTCGAGCGCTGGAAAAGTTATTTCGTGGATCGGACAGGATAGGTTTTGATTGAAAATTAGATCTTCTTTTTTTTGATTTTTTGCCCTACTCAGTAAATTTTGCTCTGCAAAATTATTTTTCTTACTAGAAAAATACTCAACAGGATGAATTTTCACTAAGCCTTGCGAAAGTTTCAACGCCTTTTCCACATCCTCAAAAATTCTGGAAATATTCCGATCACTGATTTCCACTTCATCAACAACTATATCTATGTCGTGCTTTTTATACCGTTCTAACTTTATTTTCTCGCTGATTTTAGAATCCAGTTCGATTTTTTTTCCATTCACATAGGCTCCGGAAAATCCGCGCCGGAACATTTCACTCATCATCGTGGAATATTCACCTTTCCGACTGCGAACAACCGGAGACAAAATTTCTATCTTACAATTATTTTGTAGGGACAGGCCTTGTGCCTGTCCTTTTTGGGCGGATACAAGATCCGCCCCTACATTTTTCCCCGTACATAAATCTAAAATCCTATCCACAATTTCATCCACTGACAATTTTTTTATTTCCTGATTGCATATGGGACAGTGCGGAATTCCGATTTTAGAATAAAGAAGCCGGAGATAATCATGGATTTCTGTCACTGTTCCCACAGTCGATCTGGGATTATGTGAAGCTGATTTTTGATCAATGGAAATGGCCGGACTCAAACCCTGAATCAGATCCACATCCGGTTTGTCCATCTGGCCCAAAAATTGGCGAGCATAAGATGACAAACTTTCTAAATATCTTCTCTGCCCTTCAGCAAAAATGGTATCGAAAGCCAGCGTGCTCTTTCCCGAACCGCTTATGCCTGTAAAAACAATAAACTTGTTACGAGGTAAGTTTAAATTTATATTTTTTAGGTTGTGCTCCCTGGCACCTCGTATAATAATTTCTTCTTCCATATTTTTTAAGTTGCCTGCCCCGTGGTCGCCGTTGAGGCGACTTTACGGGGTGTTCTCTCGCACCTCGTATAATTATTTCGTCCATATTCATTCGTACATTCGTATATTTGTATTAGATTCGTAATTCGTAGAGAAAACCAAAAACATTCCCCAAATTGGGTACTCTAGTATTCAACTTTTTCTAATACACATTAGTACAACAGAATATTTTAATCAAGTTCTATAAGCTAACATATTTCACCGGTAAAACCTTCTTATACACTCCAGCAACAAGAATAGAGTCTGACTCGTGGATAAAAATCGGCTGATGGAAAGTGTTGGTCGAGTGCGGGAAAAGACCGATGATATCATCACTGACTTTTTTATATTTTTTAATCGTTGCCATGCCATTTATCACCGCCACCACGATTTTTCCCTCCAGCTCGTCTTTTCCTTCATATTTTTCAAAAATCACGTAGTCACCGTCATTGATGCTTGATTTGTCCATAGAATCCCCAAGCGCTTTTACGGCAAAGAGATCAGCCGGTTTGGCATTTCGAAAAAGCGCCTTTGAAATTTGAAGAAATCCATCCACATTGTCTTCCGCATAAGCCAGCGCGTCTCCGCAGGAAGCCAGGCCATAAACCGGAATAGAAAAAATATTTTTGAAATTGGAAAAGCTTTGATTTTTAATCAGATAAATTTTTTTGTCATCATCGCGCTTGATTAAGTCTTTTCTTTCTAGAGCTTCTATTACTTGCATAATTGATTTCAGACAATCTTTCGATCCTCGTTCAGACAAAAATTTATGCAGTCCATAGCTGGTCGGATTTTCTCTTTTTTGATCAATGTACTCCTTGATGATTTCAAGGATGCCGTTTTGTTTCGATGTTAATTTTTGCATAATTTTATCAAGCACGAATAACCAAATCCGAAATTCGAAACAAATTATAATTTTCAAAATTATAAATTCAAAACTATTTCGCCTGCCTGCCGGCAAGAATTTTATGTCATTTGAATTTTGATATTGTTTCGAATTTCGCGCTTCGGATTTCGAATTTAAAAGTTTACAGTGGTATTCTATCACTTATATACTACCACTGTCAACCGCCTGCTGTGGATAACTCTAAAACAAAATCCCGTCTTGCGGGATTTTGGCTTTATTCTTTATTCTTAATTCTTGCTTCTTTTCTAGTTTCCACAACTAGCATCTGAATTAGAACCAGCTACAGTCCCTTCTCCGAATCCCGGAGAAGGAGAGGCGCTCGACAGCTCTTTTCCGCACTCGACCGGAGGATTATTGAACGCTCCACAAATAGTTTTCAAGATTGAAGCTGAATCGCGTCCAGCTGAAGCCGCCTGGCCGTTGACCACTAGGGTTGGAGAACCCTGCACTCCATATTTTTGAACATCTGTTTTATCCACATCAAAAGGAGGATAAGTTCCGTTGCTCCACTTGCTTTTATCGTTATAGCTTTCAGTAATTTTAAGCTGGGTGTCTGTCGCAGAAATACAACTTACAACCTGCGCGGCATTGACTCCCGCTGAAGTCATACAATCATTTTCTGTTCCTTGTCCTTTTTTGAGAAAACAAGTGAGATAGCTTGCCAATTTTGCCGGTTGATTTTTCTGGATGCAGTACTGGCGCAAATTTTCATCAAGCTCTTTCTTGTCATGCATCGCATAATCGACAAATTTCAAAGTAAACTTAATTTTGTTTCCAAGAGTTTCCAAAACCGGCAAAATTCCTTTTTCTGCCTGCGTTCCATAAGGGCAATAACTCATTACAAACAAATTGACTTCCGGAACATCAGTTTTAGGAACAGCAGCATTCTTCGCCTCCTCTTTCTTGCCGCTTTCAGCTGCTTGTTTTTCTACTTCAGACATATCCATCGCCTGCGGAAAAAACTTGCTTCCGTCTTTAGTTATATAAGTATCCACGCTCTGTCCGCCAACTTTGAAAGAAACTTTATAAAGTCCGTTCTCAAGTGATGTGTCAGTCACGTCAACTTTTGTTCCCGGTTGAACCAAATTTTTTTCCACAAATTCCGTTACTTTGGTTTTGGCTCCTTCAAGACCAATGTCAGTTTGCCTTTTTGGTCCGAATTTTACATACCAGATTCCAGCCGCCAAAACACCGACTACCAATATTAAAGCGGCAATATTGTTTTTATTCATCTTTTGCTTGAGCGCATTCGAGTCATTCGAGTGTCCATTCGAATCATTCGAGTCGCGTTAAAGAAAGTTACTTGCTTATTTTAGCTTAATAAAAAAATTAAGGCAAGAAAAAAGGGAGCTTGCCGCTATATAAGCCGGCAGCTCCCCAAAGTTGGCGCAGACCAAGCGCATTCTGGTCTCCTTTAGAAAATTTAGGAAAAATCGATTGAGATTTGACCCTGGCCATAATCAACGTATTTCTCCTGCCTAGCATATCCAGCAGGAAGTTGATTGAGTTCCGGACCCAGTTCCATAGGAGGTTCGGGTTTCAGGCAAATTTCTCTATATCTGCAATTTGTCTGGTCGCAAAAGCCAGACGCTTTTGCAAAACAATCGAAATTGCCTTCGGCCAGTTGCTGTTTTCTGTATGTTCTTGCCAGAGCCTCTTTTGTGCATCGCACGCAGAGACCATGAGAATATCCCTCTACTTCAGGGTTACCCTCTCCCCATACTCTCCTGCAATTGAAGCACTGATATTTCATCCCATCCTCCCTCTGGCTTAGCCAGAATTAAGGTTTAAACCAAACCAACAAGCCTAATTTGATTATTTTTATAATCCTCTTAAGCCTGTTGGTTTGGCTTATTTGTGCGCCAAGCTATGAAAGAACTATTAAACTATTGAAACTTCTGATTATACACCAAAACCGTCAAAAAGTCAATCGTTAATTATCTACAATTCGCCTGCCTGCCGGTAGGTAGGTATATTCGTAAAGATTCGTAATTCGTAGAGAACAACAAAAAAACACGCCTAAAGCGTGCTCAACCTGCGATCCTAAAAACAATATGTAACTTGTAATAATTAGAATACAGCATATTATTGGGTCTATTGGGTTTTATATTTATTTTTGAACCCATTGCTGATTTCAAGATATTTTCAAGATTTTAAGGAATAGCTGACGTGCCTTTATTATATACTTGGCTTATTTAAACGCAAGCCGAGTTATGCACACCCCGCCATTTCCCCTTCTCCCTCCGGGAGAAGGTGGTCCGCCTAGGCGGACCGGATGAGGGAAAAATTTATTTTATTTGCAACTTCCTCAGCTCCCCTATTTCATCCCGAATTATCGCCGCTTTTTCAAATTCCAGATTTCTGACTGCGTCTTTCATTTCTTTTTCCTTCTGTTTCACATATCCCGCAATATCTTCCAATGATTCCAGCTCCGAAAAATCCCGGATCACCTGCGGATTGATTTCATGATCTACAATAGACTGGATTTTCTTTTTGATGGTCTTGGGAGTAATATGATTCTTTCTATTATATTCCATCTGCAGCTTTCTTCTTCTTTCAGTTTCCGCAATCGCCCGCTTCATAGAACCGGTAATTTCATCGGCGTATAAAATTACTTTCCCGCTGACATTTCGAGCTGCCCGCCCGATGGTTTGAATAAGTGATGTTTCGCTTCGTAAAAATCCTTCCTTATCAGCATCAAGTATGGCAACTAGCGACACTTCCGGAAGATCCAGTCCTTCGCGAAGCAGATTCACTCCGACCAAAACATCAAACTCTCCTCGCCGCAATTTTTCTAATATTCTAATCCGATCTAGCGTGTCCACCCCGCTGTGCAGATATTCCGCCTTGATTTTCGACTCTTTTAAGAAATCAGAAAGGTCTTCAGCCATTTTTTTAGTGAGCGTGGTTATCAGCACTCTTTCTTTCTTTTTCATTACTTCCTTAATTTCTTCCGTCACGTCCTTTACTTGTCCACGAGTCGGCTTGATTTCCAGTTCCGGATCAATGAGTCCTGTAGGACGAATAATCTGTTCGACTACATTATTCCCCTTCTCCCTCCGGGAGAAGGTGGCCCGCTTAGCGAGACGGATGAGGGAGGAGTTCTGTGTTTTATCCCTCTCCTTCCCTTCGGGCATCCTCTCCCTAAGGGAGAGGAGGATTTTTTTAGATTTTTCCAATTCATACTTCCCGGGAGTCGCCGATGTAAAAACTACTTGATTTATCTTCTGCTCAAATTCACTAAATTTGAGGGGACGATTGTCATAAGCTGAAGGAAGCCTAAAGCCATTGTCTATAAGAGCTGTTTTCCGAGCATGATCTCCATTATACATTCCATTTAACTGCGGAATAGTTACATGCGACTCATCTATTACTATTAGAAAGTCCTCCGAAAAATAGTCGATAAGAGCATACGGCGGTTCGCCTTTTTTTCTGTCAGTTAAATATAAAGAGTAATTTTCAATTCCATTACAATATCCGATTTCGCGCATCATCTCCAGATCTTGCCTGGTTCTTCTAGAAAGTCTCTCGGCTTCCAAAATTTTATTGTTATCCTGCAAATATTTGAGCTGTTCTTCCAATTCATTCTCTATTTTCTTAAGCGCTTCTTCCATCACCGGTTCCGGCACCACGAAATGCTTGGCCGGATAAATCAAAGTTTTTTCCAGCTTTCCCAGCTCTTCGCCTGTCAGAAAATCATACTCTTGGATTTTAATAATCCTATCTCCTTCAATATTTATTCTAGTCACCACTTCTCTGCCTGGAGTCATAATTTCTAAAGTGTTTCCAGTGAAACGGAATTTTCCGCGGCTTAATAAATCGCTCCGGTTGTATTGCATGTCAATCAATCTTTTTATCGTCTTTTCACGATCAAATCCTAAGGCGAGGCCTTTGGATTCCAAAGGCCTCGCCTTAGGATTGACTTTTAATTCCAGCGCGATATCCCGATAATATTCCGGCGATCCCAAGCCATAGATGCAAGAAACTGAAGCGCAGATGATTACATCCCGGCGCGAAAGTAATGCCGCCGTGGAAGCATGGCGCAACCGGTCAATTTCTTCATTAATCTGGGCTTCTTTTTCAATGTAAGTATCAGTTGAAGCAATGTAGGCTTCCGGCTGATAATAGTCATAATAAGAAACAAAATACTCCACGGCGTTTTTTGGGAAAAAAGTGCGAAACTCCTGAGCCAGCTGCGCCGCGAGAGTCTTGTTGGGTGCGATTACCAAAGTCGGTTTTTGCACCTTTTCAATCACATTGGCAATGGTAAAAGTCTTTCCTGACCCTGTCACGCCCAAAAGCGTCTGAAATTTCTGTCCGGACCGAAGACCTTCCGCCAGTTTTAAAATAGCCTGCGGTTGGTCGCCTTCAGGCTTAAATTTTGAATTTATTTTAAATTTATTAACATTCATAACACGGATTTTTATAAATACTTGTCTAGCTTTTTAATCTTCATCTCCTTCACAAGCTCTGAAATCCGCACCACATTGTCTTTATGCACCACTACAATCGCATCTTCGGTGTTGACTACCACCATGCCCTTAAGATCAACAGTGGCCACCACTTTTTTATTTTCCAGATTATAAATCAAACTATCTGTTGTTCCTAGATTATATACATTTCCTTTGGTCACATTTCCTTCGCTGGATTCTTCAAGGGCTTCCTTGAGCGCATAAAGCGTTCCCGGATCGCTCCAGCCCATATTGGTTTTAAGAATAACCGCGTTTTTGAGATCTACTTTTTCAATAATCGCATTGTCAAAAGAAAGTTTGGGGCACTTATCATATCTTCCGGCCGTTACACAGTTCCAAATTTCCGGTGCCAGTTTTTTGTAACAACTTGTAATAAATTCCAAAGAAGTAATAAAATAACCGGGATTCCAGAAATAGTCACCTGATTTGAACATTTTGTCACAAAGCGCTTTTTTTGGCTTATATTTCCAGCCTTTGAATTTGAAATATTCCTGTTTATTTATTTCCCCGGCTTTTTCCCCGACATGAATCCAGCCCAGGTTGTTATTGGCAAACCGGGGACGTTCGGCCATGAAAATAAACAGACGAGAATCTTTTTCAATCAGTTTTTTTCCCATTTTAAGTCCATCTCGAAATTCACTAACACGATCCATTAAATGGTCCGCCCAGACAATCGCCACTGGGCCAGAGTATTTCATTTTGTTCAACTTATTCACTGCAAAACAGACTGCCGGGCCAACATCCCGCCGGGCCGGTTCTATAAAAATATTTTTTGGGAGAAGTTTCGGCAACTGCTTCTGGATAATTTTCTGATATAATTTCGTAGTCTGGATGTATATATTTTCAGATCCGAAGGCTGGTGCCACCCGGTCCCAAGCCAACTGGATTGTAGATTTTCCGTTAAATATCTGGTCAAATTGCTTGGGCGAATTTTCCCTTGATAATGGCCACATCCTGGTTCCGATTCCGCCTGCAAATATAACTACTTTCATAAATTTGAATTAATTATTATTTTCCCATATAATTTAACCATATGGGAATAAAAAAGACAAAAGCCGAAATAAGAGAAACGAAAAAGAAAATTAAAATGAAAGTTTCCGGCAAAAGCGTTTT
Organism: Patescibacteria group bacterium; assembly: GCA_022711335.1. Classification (GTDB taxonomy): domain Bacteria; phylum Patescibacteriota; class Minisyncoccia; order Moranbacterales; family UBA2206; genus JAKLFF01. Next base: position 125,569 of record JAKLFF010000002.1, read on the forward strand.
AAAAATAAAAAATATCATTGATAGCAAAAGCAGCAAAAAATAACCTATTTGAGAGCATGCAATTGACTTTTTATCTTTTTTTTGCTATCATGCCTTGAGTTGGAAAAATCTTTTATTTATGCTAAAAATAATAACTATTGCTGAAATAATAACGGCAATCCTGCTAACCGCTTCCATTCTGCTTCAAAACCGCGGTGCCGGACTTTCTGGGGCTTTTGGAGGAAATTTTGGCGGATACTATACCAAGAGAGGGATGGAAAAATTCCTGTTTTTTCTTTCAACCTTCCTCTCTTCTCTTTTCATAATTCTAGCCATAGCCAGTGTCGCTGTTTCTTAGATAAAATCTTAATAATCAGTAGCGAAAATTTATTAGCGATCAAGATTCTAAAAAGTGGCCGAGGCTAAGCCAATGGCCAAAAATAAACAGGATATTGTCTATAAAGGAAAAGTTTGTTTTTTATTTCCTGGTTTTTATTTTTGTTTCTTCTGCCATAGCCTGGGCTTCTATTTTTTATTTTTCAAAAACCCAGGTTATTCCGAAATATGGAGGCGAATATATCGAAGGAATTGTGGGTCAGCCGACTTACATAAACCCGCTTCTTTCCCAATCTAATGATGTTGACGGAGATATTTCTCAAATCATCTATAATGGGATTATGAAATATGACGGCCAAGGAGAGGTAATTTCAGATTTAGCTGAAAGCTATGAAATTTCTGAAGATAAAACCCGCTATACTTTTCACCTGAAACAAAATGTCCTGTGGCACGACGGAGTTCCTTTCAGCGGCCAGGATGTTATCTTCACCATAAACACTCTGTCTGATCCCTCGTTTAAAAGCCCCTTGAGATCCAACTGGCAGGGAATCCAAACGACTCTTGTCGACGATTACACGCTAGAGTTCAAAATTGAATCCCCTTACGCCGGATTCCTTAATAATCTGACTTTCGGAATATTGCCCAAGCATATTTGGGAATCGGTCCAACCGGAGAATTTCCATTTGGCTAAAATGAATTTAGAGCCTATCGGAACAGGGCCATATAAATTTCTTGCGCCTGTCCAAAAAGATTCTAAGGGAAACGTTTTGTCATACAAGTTGATTGCCAATCCTAATTATTTCGAAGGAAAGCCGTACATTTCAAAAATTACTTTCAATTTTTATTCCGATGAAGATTCAGTTCTCCAAGCCTATAACCGCAAGGAGGTAATGGGGATATCCAATCTTTCTTCGCAAAAAATTTCGGAAATAAAAAATACCCAGAGCACAGATGTCCGCAAATTCAACATCCCTAGATATTTTTCCGTTTTTTTCAATCAAACTAAAAGCGTTCCTCTGGCCAATGATGAAGTGCGTGAAGCTTTGTCCTATGCGACAAACCGGGATGAAATAATCGAAAAAGTCCTTTTCGGAAATGGCAGTCCGGCTTATTCCCCTTTTCTTCCTGGAATGCTCGGCTATTTGGAAAACTCCGATAAAAAAGAATTCAACCTGGATAAAGCCAATGAGATTTTAGAAAAAAAAGATTGGAAAAGGGGCGATGACGGGATACGAACAAAAAATAACATCCCGCTAAAAGTAAGCCTGGTCACTACCGATTGGGACGAGCTTAACAAAACGGCTCAAATTCTGAAAGCGCAGTGGGAAAAAGCGGGAGCGCAAATTGATATCAATACCTATTCGATATCAGACATCCAGCAAAATTATATCCGCCCGCGGGAATATGAGGCTCTTCTTTTCGGACAAGTTTCCGGAGGCGATCCTGATCCATATTCTTTCTGGCACTCAACTCAGAAAAAAGATCCCGGGCTCAATCTTTCCCTTTTCGGAACCAGCGACACCGACAAACTCATCGAGAATGGCAGGGTTGAATTTGAAAAAAATAAAAGAGCTTCGCTTTATGAAGAATTTCAGAAAAAGCTCAATGAGGAAGTCCCGGCTGTTTTTCTTTATACGCCAAGCTACATCTATCCGCTTAACAAAAGTTTGAAAGGCATTAATATCGAAACCCTAATTGCTCCCTCGGAACGATTTTTTGACATTAGCCGCTGGTATATCAAAACTAAAAGGATTTGGAAATAATAACTTTAATAAAAAAATGAACAACCAACAAAACATTGACAAGGAAAATCTGCGTCAAGTCATTATTGATTCCCCGCTTCAATTTAAAAAAGGATTAGAAATTGCAAAAAACATAAAAGCCGATGGGAATTTTAGATTTTTAGAAATTTCCGGCATGGGAGGCTCGTCCTTGCCAGCCAATATCTTGAGGATATATATCAGTTCCATAACTAAAAATATTCCTAAAGACCAAAAAAAAATAAGTATCTTTCAAAATAGATTTTATTCTCTGCCGCATGAGGCTTATCAGAATTGCCTTAATTTTTTTGCATCATATTCAGGAAATACCGAAGAAACCATCGAGTCGCTTATGACAGCCGTGGAACACAAGCTGCCCAGCATAGGCTTTGCCACCGGAGGAAAACTTCTTTCTATCTGCAGAGAAAACAACATTCCCTGCGTTCTTCTGCCTTCAGGAATTCAACCGCGATTCGCTACCGGATATTTTTTCGCTTCTATGTATCAGGTATTGGTAAATTCGGGGCTTTTGGAGGACCATGCACACCAGATATTGAAGCTAGCCGACAAGCTGAAAGATAACGCGCTCCATCTTGAAGAAAAAGGGAAAATGCTAGCCAAAAAATTAGTAGGCAAAACTCCAATCATATATTCATCAACAAATTTCAAATCACTGGCTATGATTTGGAAAATAAAAATAAACGAGAATGCCAAAACTCCCGCTTTTTGGAATTTTTTCCCAGAACTAAACCATAATGAAATGGTCGGATATACTCTTCCTCAAGAAAAATTTCATATTCTAACCCTCTTGGATAAGAATGATCATCCTCAAAATATCAAAAGAATGAGAGTAACCGCCAAGCTTCTCGAAGAAAAAGGGATTAAAACAGACATAATCGAAATGGCCGATGATGATGTTTTTAACACAATTTTTGATACTCTGCTTTTGGGAGACTGGGTCGCTTACTATCTGGCGCTGGAATATGGCCAGGATCCAACGCCGGTAGATATGGTAGAGGACCTAAAAAAATTACTGGTGTAATCTTTCAAACTTCAAAAATAAAAATGACAGTGTAAAATTTAAAAAGAATTGAGACATTTTTCATTTTGATTTGTCATTTTTCATTTTCCTGCCTACCGGTAGGCATGGGATATTTATATTTTAATATAATATTATTTTTAATTAACTTTTTTAATTTTTAACCAACCTGCTTATAATCAATAAGCATCTTGCTTGATAAATTTATGTTTAGAAAAACTTCAGCGGTTTCCGGACTGGCACAGACCTTTCCGGGCGTAGCCGTAACACCGAAAACCGCCGAAAAAAAGGCGCCTTCTTTCCGTCCGGCCGGAAAAAGCAACCTTAAAATTATCCCTCTCGGAGGATTAGAAGAAGTCGGACGCAATATGACCATATTTGAATACGGCCATGATATTATTATTGTCGATATGGGCCTCCAATTCCCTGACGAAGACATGCCGGGAATTGACTACATCATTCCCGATGTGTCCTATCTCAAAGGAAAAGAAAAAAATATTTTGGGAGTCATCATTACTCATGGACATTACGACCACATCGGAGCTATTCCGCACATTATGGAAAAAATCGGCAACCCGCCGATTTATATGACGGAACTTACCCGCGGGATTGTAATGAAAAGGCAAGAAGAATTCAAAGATAAATCCCCGCTCAACATCCATACTGTAAAAAAAATAGACCGCATGCGATTGGGATCTTTTAATATTGAATTTTTTCATGTCAATCATACTATTCCTGACGCGGTTGGATTGTCGATATCAACCCCGGTTGGAACCATAATTCATACCGGTGATTTTAAATTCGATCATTCTCCGATATCCGACGCTCCAGCCGATATTGCCAAAATTGCGCGGCTGGGAAGCGAAAATATTCTGGCTCTCATGAGCGATTCGACTGACTCGCGCACTCCCGGATATTCCCTCTCCGAATCGAGAATTTCCAAAACTTTGGAAGAAATATTCGAACACACCGAAGGACGGCTGATTATCGCCACTTTTTCCGCCCTTATTTCCCGTATCCAGTCAGTAGTAAATGCCGCGGAAAAATATGGAAGAAAACTGGCAGTCGACGGATATTCCATGAAAACCAACGTTGAAATCGCGAGAACCTTGGGATATATCCAGGCCAGAAAAGGAACTTTCATCCCTATTGGAAAAGTCAATGAATATCAGGACAACAAGGTGGCAATAATCTGCACCGGAGCGCAAGGAGAATCCAACGCTGTTCTTATGCGGATCGTAAACGGAGAACACCGATTCGTGAAAGTCCATAAAGACGACACCTTTGTGCTTTCCTCTTCGGTCATTCCGGGAAATGAACGAACTGTCCAGGCCATTATGGACACGATTTATAGAAAGGACGCTAAAGTGATAAATTACAAAATGATGGATGTCCATGCCGGAGGGCACGCCCGACAGGAAGATCTCAAAATGATGATCAATCTCGTCCGTCCAAAATACCTGATCCCCATTCACGGAAACTATTTTATGCTAAAGCTCCATGGTGAACTGGGTACATCAGTGGGCATGGATCCGAAAAATATCTTGATTGGAGAAAATGGAAAAGTGATTGAATTCGATTATCGCGGAAACGGAAAGGTGACAAACGAAAAAGTCCCAACCAATCATGTCATGGTGGACGGATTGGGCGTTGGCGACATCGGGCAAGTTGTTCTTCGCGACCGCCAGGTTCTGGCCAAAGACGGCATGTTTGTAATCACAACTATTGTTGACGGGAAAACAAACAAAATCATCGGAAAGCCGCAAGTAACCTCGAGAGGTTTCATATTCGTCAAGGAAAATTTCGACCTGGTTAATGCCACGAAAAAGAAAGTGGAAGAAGTCATTACCCAGAAAACCACGCCTAACGAACCGGCCAATTGGGATTATGTAAAAAACAACATTAGGGAAGTCGTCGGACAATTCCTCTATGCCAAAACCCAACGAAGACCGATGGTGCTGCCTGTTATCATAGAAGTTTAAAATCTGATTGTATTGTAGAGACGCCCCAATGGGGCGTCTTTTTTGTTCTATGTTTTATGTTATTCTCCGAAAAGTTATCTTATAAACCGGCTCGTAGGAATTGTCATATTGGTCTTTGACGGCCACCGTTTTTCCGTCCATAAGCGTGCTCATGGCGACATCCGTTATCATCTCGTTCAGTTCCTTGGCTCTGGCCTTCAGTTTTTCAAATTCATCCCATCTTCCGCCCATTCTTGACTGGGTTATGCTTTCGATTTGCTTCTTTTTTTCTTTTAACTCTTTAAGTTTTTCTTCAGTTTCTGGAAACTCGTTGGCATTGCCCAGCGCGTCTTTATATTCCTTTCTTATTTCCTTTTGCTGCTTTTTATTTTCTTCGAGTTCGCTATAAATCTCCTGGATGTCTCGCATACCCGGTAGTAGAATTTTGACTTTTGAATATAAAAATCAAAATCCCATGTTATTATTTAATTAATTATTTTTAACCACGTTTAACCTCAAAACACTGACTCCCGGATCAGTCAAAATTCTACTACCGGGCATAATCTAAATTTTAAAAAATTAAAATATAGCCGGATCGGCTACAGAAATATTTTAGCATGAATTTAAAATGTAGGGAACGCATATATGCGTTCCCTGATACTTGATACTTGATACTTTATGCCCATTACTTTATACTAAAACCATGACCCGGTAGTGAAATTTTGACTGGCTTTTCTACAGAAAAGCCAACAACCGGGCTAATGTTTTTTTGCAAAAAATAATTATTTTGTGCATAAATAAAAATTTTGGCTTTTATAAGCAATAGATGTCAAAATTCTACTACCGGGATGAGCAAACAGCGCATCTTTTCCGGCGTTGCGCCGTCCGGAAACATACATATAGGCAACTATCTTGGAGCCATTAAAAACTGGGTTAAGCTTCAAGACGAATGCGACTCTATTTTTTGCGTGGTTGATATGCATGCTATTACCCTGCCAAGAGATCCGGAGGAGCTTAGAAAAAAAACTATCGAAGTAGCTAAAATTTATCTGGCTAGCGGAATCGACTTAGAAAAATCGACTTTATTTATACAATCTCATATACCCGAACACGCGGAATTATCCTGGATATTAAACACAATCGCCCGAACCGGCGAAATGTCCCGCATGACCCAATTCAAGGATAAAGCTGAACTTCACAGTGGAAATAGCAGCACCATGGAAAGTGTGCCGCTTGGAATATTTAATTATCCGGTATTAATGGCCGCTGATATTTTACTCTACGACACGCAAGTGGTTCCTGTCGGAAAAGACCAGCTGCAGCATATTGAAATTACCAGAACCCTGGCTAATAGATTTAACAAAAGATTCGGCAATACCTTTATTGTTCCTGAACCTTATATCACAAAAGAAGGAGCTAATATCATGGGCCTCGACGATCCAACTAAGAAAATGTCAAAATCCGCTAAATCTGACTACAATTACATTGCTCTTAATGACTCCGAAGAAGATGTCCGGAGAAAAATCAAAAAAGCTGTCACTGACAGCGGATCGGAAATAGTTTATAGAGATGATAAACCGGCGCTGATGAATCTGATTAATATTTATTCCCTACTCTCAGATAAACCCGCCAAAGAGATTGAAAAACAATATAAAGGTAAAGGCTACGCTGAATTCAAAACAGATTTAGCTGAAGTTATTATAAAATTTATGAATCCTTTTCAGGAAAAAATGAATGATCTTTCGGATGAAAAAGTTCTTGAAATCCTTCGCGAAGGCGCCGAAAAAGTCCGCCCGATCGCCAAAAATAAGCTTGATGAAGTCAAAAAAAAAATCGGCTTTGTATTGTAAAAAATACGTGTTAAAATATAACCAACTGAACTCATATCCAATTTCTTTTTTTGTCATTCCCGCGAAAGCGGGAATCCAGTGGATAAGCTGTAAAATTTAAGGCTAGATTCCCGCTTTCGCGGGAATGACCCGGTCAATAGTTTTGTCTTAGTATGAGCTTATTTAAAATAAAAATTAGGATTAATTAAGTATCAGCTAACTAAAATAAAATCTATGCAAATAAGAGAAATAATGACACGTGATGTCATTTATGCATCACCTGACACAAACATTTCTGACGTGGCTGACATTATTTTTCGCAATAAGTTTCATGCCATACCTATCGTGGAAAATAATAAGGCAGTCGGGATAATTACCGAAGATGATTTTTTCTTGAAAGGGCACAATGACATGTATTTGCCTTCCTTCATCCGGTCTATCCAGCAAAATAAAGTTGCCGAAAGAATCCCCCGGGATATAAAAGACAATATAAAAAAGCTCCTGGATGCCAAAGCCAGTGATCTTATGACAAAAGATCCGGTTTGCGTTCCCGAAGATCTTCCTGTTTCGGAGCTTATGGAACTTATCCGAAAGACAAAATTCACTACCTTTCCAGTAGCCGATCGAGACAACAATATTTTGGGAATTGTCACTTTAGTTGATGTTATCGGAACCGTAAGCGACGGATCAAAGGAAATACGAAAAATAATTTCCCAAAATGGCGAAATAAGAGAAATCGACAAACTGGTCCAGGCAGTCCATCCCTACTGGCGCGATACCTTTGTTCTTATGAACAAAAAGAAGGTACAGAGCTGGAAAGGCATGGCTTATATAGGCATTGTAACTGCAGCAGTTGCAATTATGGCTTCCGTGTTTATATTGAAAAACAAAAGCGCTTGCGAGCTGGATAATCAAAAAGATGCGCCGATAAGTTGTCTGCGGTTCACTTACACGGATTGGAGTCCATGCAATGACTTAGGGACGCAAACCAGAGAAGTCGTTGAAAAATTGCCCCAGGGATGCACTGGAGGATATCCGGAAATTTCTAGAAAATGCCAATAACCGGCAAATATATCTTAAAAATACCAAAAAACTCCCATATGGGGAGTTTTATTTTTTCTCGCTAAACAAAATAATTTGCTAAAAACCTTCTTTCTTGCATCCGGTGTTAGTGCACCAGATGTGTTTTGTATCTTTTATAAGACCGTAGCAGAACTGTCCGGTTTCGGAACTTCCTCCGCAAGAACCATTATTATATGCCCCGCAAGGAGCTGGAAAGGAATTGTTATTGTAGCTTGGATTACACCAAATAAAATCAGGATTATTATAGCTCCATCCATCTCTTGATATATCAGGCCAATCAGAATATGCCCCGACGGAACACATACTGGTTGAAGCACCAGCAGGACTCGTCAGCTGGGGAGTCCCTCCATCCGTGAGACACATGTAAGCCGCTGAAGCCGTGCTTTTTAAGGAAGTAAGGGCTGCATTGTTGGCTGCTTTTTCCCGAGAAGAGCCGATGCTAACCAAAATAACTGAAGCCAAAATCCCAATAATACATATTACTACCAATATTTCTATCACTGTAAAACCCCTCTTCTCAAAAAAAACATTTTTTTTGTTTTTTCCCATAAATAATCTTTTAACTTATTCTGACTTCATTTTATCTTACTTTATAAAAAAAGCCAAACTGTCTAACTTCTGATTATTTTCAAAACCTCATCTCTTTTTTCTTCCATAAGCTCTTTTGTCTTTGCTTCAAGATTCATTCGCAGTTTTGGTTCAGTATTGCTTGGCCGGACATTGAACCACCAGTCCGGAAAGTCAATTCGAATTCCATCCAGCTCGTCTAGTTTTCCGTCGCTGTATTTTTCCTTGAGCTTATTCATAACCGCTGTCTTGTCAGCAACATCGGAATTAATTTCCCCGCTATGAAAATATCTTTTAAGTTCCCCAGCTAGTTCCGACATTTTTTTTCCAGTTTCGCCCATAAGATTGAGAACGGTAAGCACTGCAAGTGTTGTCATTTCTGTTTTTTTGTTTTCTTCGAAAAAATAATGTCCGGAAAGCTCTCCGGCAAAAATAGCCCCCTCATCGCGCATTTGCTTCTTTATAAGCGAATGTCCCACCCGGCAGTTATGCACTTTTCCACCCGCTTCCAGGATAACTTCTCTAACAGCATTGGAAGAACGAAGATCCATCAGAACTAGTCCGCCTGGATTTTCTGCAAGAATCTCCTTGGCCAAAATAGCAATCAAATAATCCATCGGCACTATCTCCCCTTTTTCATCAACAAAACCGACTCTGTCCGCATCGCCGTCATAAGCCACTCCCAGATCGGCTTTTTCCGAAATTACTTTTTCCTGCAATTTTTTCAAAGTTTCCAGCTTTATCGGATTGGCCTCATGATTCGGAAAAGATCCGTCCAGCGTATCATACATATAGACAGCTTCTATAAATTCTGGAAATTTTTCATAAATTTTCTTATCCAAAATGCCTGCAGCATTAGCAAAGTCGATAACAATTCTCTTTTTTCCTTTTTTTTCAAAAAAACCGGAAACATATTCAACATATTCATCCCGAAGCTTTTCATTTTCTGAAACACTGCCTTTTTTTTCAACGCTTGGAAAACTGCCTTCAACCGCTAAATCCCTAATTTCTTCCATCCCATCTCCTTCTCCGATCGGAATGGCGTTTTTCCTGCAAAGTTTGAAGCCATTATACTGAGCCGGGTTGTGCGAGGCTGTAATCATAACTGCTGCATCCACATCCATTTTCCAGGAAGCGAAATAGAGCATAGGAGTTGTGGAAAGGCCTATTTTTACCACATCAGCTCCCTGACCAGCCAATCCTCTTGTTAAACTTTTTTCCAGCTCCAATGAAGAACCTCGCATATCAAATCCAACGGCTACTTTTTTGGCTCCTGTATAAGCAATAAGCGCTCGTCCGATATTATAGGCGGCGTTTTTATTTATTTCTTCCGGATAAATTCCTCGAATATCATAAGCCTTAAAAACGACTGGATTTATTGTTTTTTCCATAAAATAAGTTAATGATTATTGCCTTTATAATAACAAATAAACCGCTATTTTTCCACTTTTTTACAAAAATCTTATTTATACACTATATATAGTATGAAAATAAGAAATTCAATTGTTTGCTGTTAGATCTGCGGACTATTGCTTTAGCTTTGATAATATTATATGTTAGTAACACTGGAATAAAAAAAATAATCGTATGAAGATAGGAATTGTCGGCCTTCCTAACGTCGGAAAGTCTACCCTTTTCAAGGCTCTTACCAAAAATCCGGTGGATATTCAAAATTATCCTTTTTGCACCATAGAACCGAATGTCGGAATTGTTAAGGTACCTGACGAAAGACTCCAGAAACTGGCTGAGATGTCGAAATCTAAAAAAATTATTCCGACCGTCATCGAATTTGTCGACATCGCCGGACTTGTTAAAGGCGCTTCGACCGGAGAGGGCTTGGGCAACAAATTTCTGGCCAATATCCGCGAAGTGGATGCCATTGCGCAAGTGGTCAGGGCCTTTGACAATGATAAAATCATCCATGTTCACAACAAAATAGATCCCGCGTCTGATATTGAGATTATTAACACTGAACTGATTCTGGCTGATCTTGAAACCGTAAGGAAAGTTAGAACGAGATTAGAAAAAGATGTGCGTGGGATGAAAAAAGATGCCAAGAAACAATTATCAATTTTAGAAAAAATTCAAAAAACACTCGAGGAAGGAAAATTGGCCGTAGAGACGCAATTTATTGCGTCTTCCGATGAAATTACACGGCAAATCGTCCGCGAATTATCTCTTTTGACTGCAAAACCATTTTTATATGTATATAACGTCAGTGATATTGATAATAAGCTGACTGATGCGCTTGAAGATAGAAGCCATGTCAAGCTCGATATTAAAATCGAAGAAGAACTGATTGAAATGTCGAAAAAAGAAGCCCAGGAGCTGGGAATTAGATCAAATTTAGATGAGTTGGTTTTGAAAGCTTATGAAATCCTTGGCTTAATCACCTTTCTAACCACCGGTGAAGACGAAAGCCGCGCCTGGACGATTAAAAAAGATTCTACCGCTCCCCAGGCTGGAGCTGCTATTCATACCGACTTTCAAGAAAAATTCATCCGGGCGGAAGTGATAAATTGGGAAGAATTATTAAATTGCGGCTCCTGGAGCAAAGCCCGAGAAATGGGAAAATTAAGATTGGAAGGAAAGGAATATGTTGTTCAAGACGGCGATGTAGTAGAATTTAAAATCTAAAAACCATTTGATTTATAAAAAAGGCCAGGGAAATCCCTGGCTTTATCACTGGTAAAAAAGTTCAATGCAACGATCCGTGTCTGCTATTATATCGAATATTTCGATTTTGTCCGGATCGACAAATTTCCATTTGACATGCTCTTTGGAAAGCTGGATTTTAATCCTTCGTCCGTCCAGATCATGGCGGTATACATAATAAACGAAACTCAGTCTGGGAAATATCAGATAAACCTTACCCAGTGAATCAAGGTTATCCGTTCTGATTCCAGTTTCCTCTTCAAGTTCCCGACGTATTGCATCATCGGGTTTTTCATCTGCCTCTATCTTGCCTGAAGGAATTCCCCATTTGTTGGGATAAAGATCATCTTCCGGTCTTTTAAGAAGAAGGATTTTCTTCTTGCAAACGACCAGGCACCCAACAGCTTCCAAATCCGGTTCAAATTCCGGCGGTTTTTCAAGGTATAGCATACTTAGCTCCTTATCCTTTCTGAGGAGGGGGTGGAAAAAAACCAGCCCATTTCTTATATTCCCGAGACCGGCGCCCTGCTGGACGAAATGAAATAACTTTAGTAATTGCTTCAAAGCAATATTTTTCCCGAATCGCAGGATCTTTGATATCTACTTCATCCCACGATCCCCCTTCTTCCAGTTTCCGAGTGGGAATCTCCTTGCCGATAACAACCTTGAAAAAATATTCTTCCATAGTCGAAATCGCAGGATTTGGATTGAACTCGACTTGATATTCGTCCTTAAACCCACTTTTTGTTTGAAGGGTTACCCAATACATTCCCCCTTTATGGGGTTTTTTCTTATCAGCCGGTTTCCACTGGATGATTATTTTATCGCCGTTAGCGCAAATAACTTCCTCTGAATCAGAAGTGCCGGATACGACCGTTTTGACCTTGTCCAGAACCATTTGTGCTAACAAGTTACTACCTTCCAATGGCTGGATATTTTGGGGAACATTAGGATTTCCCGGACCAAGGCGAGTAAACATTCCGTCATGCCAAAGAATAAATTTGACAGGACGCTTCACTGAACTGTAATGACCAGTGGATACATAGTCATCAATAGTTTTAATCCCCCAGCATGTCTTGATTTGCGGTACTTCGCCCCAGTAATTCTCCGGATGGACTACGAATTTACGCCCAAACTGAAAAATTCCATATTCCTCTAACTCGGAAGGAATAACCAGATCGCCTGACACGGCTTGATCTCCGATGGCAAAAAACCAGGGTTGAAACGGTCCGCAACGTACTCGGCGCTTGCATCCCGGTTCTCTTTCCAGATCTCTTTTTCCATTTTTGTATTTCCCCCAGGCAACAATAGCTAATTCCTCCGTTTCAAATTCATAGAACGAATTGGCACCGATACGGCCGGCCGGAAAATCATACTCGTCCTGCGCATAGACAATAATTTCCCATTTTCCTTCTGGAGGATTTTCGATTTTCAACGCTCCCTGAAATCCATCAAAAAGCTTTTTTCCTTCTTTCTCCAGGGGATGAATTATGTATCTCGAAAGACGCTCGAAACCATCGCCAACCCATCGAGTTGTGGCCGGTTCAATACTGTTAACTTTAGCGCCAAGAACTTGTTTTATTTCTTCAACATCTTCACTCGTAGGACAAATAAAATGCACTATTTGTCCGTCTCTTGTCAGGCTTTCTCCCAAACATCCTCCACTTTTCTGTCTCATGGCTTATTGCTCCAATATTTATGGGTTATGGGTTAACCGAAAAAATTCTATTGTCAAAAAGCTAGACCCATACTATCACCTCAGAAACAAATAAATCAAGTCGAGCATCGCTTGACTTTCTTTCCAAACTTATTGTATACTATCCTTAACCTAGAAAGTCCCATGATTTCTCGCTTTGATATCATATCGAAGATAAGAAATCAGATTCCGCTAAAAGGGCTTTCTTTGGCGGATTTATTAATTTATAAGAAAATTTATGAAATACGAAATTTTTTATCTGATCGGCGGCACGCGAGAAGCTGACGCGGAAAAAATAAGGAAAGAAGTTTCTGAAATAATCGCCGGAGCAGGAGGAGTTTTTGAAGAAAAGGAAACTTTAGAAAAAAGAAAGCTTTCCTACAAGATCAAGCACGAGACTCACGGCATCTATATCGCCCAAAGGTTTGAGCTGGAAGATAATCAAAAGATTGGCGACATAGTGGGAAAGATGAATCTTAATCATGAAGTTTTACGATTCATCTTAAGCCGGGCTTCGGAACTTCCGCCCCTCAAGTCGAAAGAAGAAAGGATAGCCGATCAGGAAAAAAGATCAGCTCCGGCTGAAAGAAAAAAGGAAGAAAAAAAACCGATTGTCCCTGAGGTGAAAAAACCGATAGAGCAAAAATCTGCAGATGTAAATAAGGAAGACATTGACAAAAAATTGGAAGAAATACTTAACATATAACATATAACATGCAACATAAGCAGAAATATTTTGCTCCATGTTCCATGTTTCATGTTTCATGAATTTATGAATGTCAACAAAGTCCTCCTGGTGGGCCGCCTCACTCGGGATCCCGAAATAAGAAACACAGCCACCGGACAAACAGTTGCCTCGATTTCTCTGGCTACCGGATATACCTGGAAAGACAAAAATGGCCAGAAACAGGAAAAGACAGAATTCCACAATATCGTCCTCTGGGGACGCTTAGCTGAAATAGCGGGACAATACCTCATTAAAGGCCAAGAGGCTTATTTTGAAGGCAGGCTTCAGACCCGAAAATATACTGACAAAAGCGGCGCAGATCGATATCGAACAGAAATAATCGCTGAAAATATGCAGCTTGGTTCCAAACCAAGAAGTGCTTACGAATCGGGGGCGTCATCCGGGTATAGCCAGTCCGCTCCACAATCCCGCCCTGCCGCTCCAAAAACAGAAATGCCGGCTGAAGAAATACCTACCATAAATTTAGACGAGGAAGAAGAAGTAAAAATTGAAGACGTGCCGTTTTAACCATATAACACATAACATAGAACATATAACAAAAGCTTTGAAAAAAATTGTTCCATGTTTCATGTTTCATGACAATGAATGAAATTCAACAAGAAAAAAAAGAGTGCTATTTCTGCCAGAACAAAATCAGCAAGATTGATTTTAAGGACGCTTATCTTTTGCGGCGCTTTATGAATTCCCAGGGGAAGATTTATCCTCCAAAGCGCCATGGCACCTGCGCTAAACATCAGCGAATTTTGGCCAATGCAATCAAAAAAGCTCGCGTTATGGCCCTTGTGCCTTTCGTAGCCAGATAAGATCATACAACACATAACATAAAACATATAACAAATATGTTTTTGTTATTATTAAATTGTTATATATTCCATGTTTTATGAATTTAAACGAAATTAAAGCCGGAAAAAACATAATTCTTGATAGCCTGCCTTTTACTGTTTTATACCATGAACATTCAAAAACTGGCCGAGCTGGATCGGTTTTGAGGACGCGCCTCAAAAACCTTGTGACTGGCGCTATCCTGGAAAAAACTTTTCAGGGATCAGACCAAGTCGCAGAAGCCGATATCCAAAAATCTAAAGCGCAATATATATACAAAGAAGAAAAAAATTATTATTTCATGGACACTGGGAGCTACGAACAGTTTTCTCTTTCTGAAGAAGCATTGGGAAATGCCGTAAAATATATAAAAGAAGAAATAGAGGTTACCCTTCTTAATTTCAACGGCGAACCGATTAATATCGAGCTCCCAATCAAAATAAAACTGAAAGTAACCCAGTCGCCTCCCGGAATAAAAGGCAATACTGTCTCAACTGGAGGAAAGGTGGTAACACTCGAAACCGGACTTCAAGTATCCACCCCTCTTTTTATCAAAGTCGGAGATGAAATCATAATAAACACCGAAAAAGGAGAATACGTTTCAAGAGCTTAGCCGGACAGTGCAAAAAAACAAAAACCTTTTTCTCCAAAAGGTTTTTTTAATTCAAATTTGTGTTTAGATAAAAATAAATGCTAAACTTAAGCTATGACAGCCCTAACCATCAACAAACGAGCCCATTTTGACTATGAGATCAAAGAGACTTTTGAAGCCGGTTTGGCGCTCAAGGGCTACGAGGTAAAATCTATAAAAACCGGGCATATCAGCCTCAAGGAAAGCTTTGTCACCATTAAGGGGAACGAATTGTATCTGACTAATGCCCATATTCCGCTTTATAAGCAAGCTGGGATAGTGTCCAATTATGATCCAGCCGCGCCAAGAAAACTGCTTGTTAAAAAATCAGAGATAAGGCAGCTTATCGGGAAAGTAAGAATCCAAGGCTTGACATTAGTGCCGATTAAATTGTATACTAAAAGACGCTTTATAAAGCTCAGTTTCGGCCTCGGAAAGGGAAAAAAAGAATATGACAAGCGGGAGAATATCCGGAAAAAAGACGCCAGAAGGAAAATAGATAGGGCACTGAAAAATTTCTAATTAATGGCCAATGTAAAAATGACCACCTGAAATATTCTATGATTATTTGGTCATTAAAAAATTGGAAATTGTTTAGAAATTAGAAATTAAAAATTAGAAATTCTCGCCGAAGGCGAGTTTGGGGATGTTTTGGTTTCGACAGGTTGTACATTTAAAATAGGCAAGCCGAGCTCGATAGCGCCTCGTTAAACCGCTGTCAAAATTACAAGTGCAAACTTCGTAACAAAAGCAAAGAATGCGATTGCGCAAGCTTTCAGCACCAACTTTGCCTACGCTTTAGCCTAATTTTTTAGGCTTTAGCCATCGAACCGCTGATTTCTAATAAGCGAACTTCGGTGCCAACTATTAGAATAGCGCGTATTGCATTTCCTTGGCAATATGCGTAAAATTTACCCCCCACCACTTATTGCTAATTATAAAATAGGAATCTATAATAATAACAAAATAACGGCGGGTTATAAGTGGTGGGGGGTGAACATAGGAATAAATCAAAGTAATTTTTCTTATTTCTATCTTTGATCGAAAACAATAAATAAGATAAGCTTGTAGATTGTTTTGAATGAATAATTTTGGACGCGAGTTCGATTCTCGCCATCTCCACCGCGTAAAATGAAATTTTTTTGAAAAAAATTTCATCACGCGGTAGGCACGTGGTGAAAAAAATTTAAAGATTTTTTTCACTTTACGTGCCACCGTACAAATAAATATTAAGTTAAAAACTATCAGACGAGCATTTTTTAAAAAACCTTTTATTAGAAAAGGTCCAAAAACAAGGATAAACGAACAGATTTGGGCGCGCGAAATAAGAGTCATCGATGAAGACGGGTCGCAGCTGGGAATTATGCCTCCTTTCAAAGCGCTTGAGATAGCCAGAGGAAAAATGCTGGATCTTGTTGAAATAGCTCCTAAAGCTGTTCCGCCTGTTTGCAGGATAATGGATCATGGCAAATATCAATATCAAAAATCGCGAGAAGAAAGGCAAAATAAAGCTAAACAAAAAAAAGTTGATATAAAAGGGATTAGGATCGGAGTCAGAACGGACGAGCATGATTTAGATTTCAAAAAAAATCAGGCCGATAAATTTCTTAAAAAGGGCCACAAAGTAAAGCTTGAAATAGTTATGCGCGGACGCGAAAAGGCCCACCAGGATCTGGCAAGAAAAAATTTGATTGATTTTATTAAAACGATCTCTGTTCCTTATAAATTGGAGCAGGAGATAAAGAGATATCCGGGAGGTTTTAATGTAATTATTGCACCTAACTAGTAAATATTTACGAATTTAGAAAGAATAGGCAATTATAAATATTCAAAACTTTATCCGTTCTTATTCGTAATAATTTGCAAATTCCTATGCCGAAACTTAAAACTAAAAAAGCGCTGGTAAAAAAAATAAAGATTACCAGGAAAAAAAAGGTAATCAGAAGATTCACCAACCAAAACCATTACAATTCCAAAGAGACTGGGAAAACTGGACGCAACAAAAAAAGAGACAGGCGGCTTTTTAGGACTGACGAAAAGAACGTTTTGAAAGCCCTGCCATACTTATAAATAGTTAAAAATTCAAAATTAAAAGTTAAAAGTTTAGGTGTCGCTTCGCGACAGATTATATACAAAAAATAATCACGAGTCCCGCTAAGCGGGACAAGTACTAAAATTTTGCACTTTGCACTTTTAACTTTTAACTTGAGCGAAGCGAATATGACTAGAGTAAAACGCGGAGTTTCTGCATCAAAAAGAAGAAAAAATTTATTAAAAGACGCCAAAGGATACCGCTGGAAAAGGAAATCCCACTATCGCGCCGCCAAACAAGCCGTGATAAAAGCCGGAAGTTATGCGCTTCGCGACAGGCGCGCTAAAAAAAGAACCTTTCGGGCGCTTTGGATAACCAGACTCAATATCGCATGTCGAGAGATGGGACTCAAATATAGCCAGTTGATAAAAATTCTTTCTGACAAAAAAATTGTCCTTGATCGAAAGATACTTTCTCAAATGGCTTTGGAAAATCCGACTATTTTCAAAAAATTCATTGAAAGCGTAAAATAGCCGCTTGCAGGAGCCAGCCCACGTAAAAAAACTGCCAAAAAGGCAGTTTTTTTTGGATCACTTGTTTGAAATATCTTATTTTTTATCGAAAAACATCTCCCTTACCAGCCGCCGCAAAGCATAAAATGGCAGCCAAAGCCAAAGCGTTTTCTTGACCCACTTGTCGAGAAAAGCGTTGAGATTGGAACTCGCCAAATCATAAACCAAGTAAAGTATGAAAAAAAATAAAAATATTGACACTCCCAAAATAATATAACCAGCCATAGTTTTATTATCAAGCGATTAATTCAGCTATCTTTAACAATTTATTTCATAAATAACATCTTTTTTTTCCACGACAATCTTCCATCCTCTCTCTTCGGCAATCTTTTTGAGATTAAGATTGGGATTGAATGCGATTGGATTTTCAACTATTTCTAAAAATTTAGCATCTGATTCCGTATCCCCGACTCCGTATGATTCCGAAAGCGTCAGGTTATTTTCCACTACATACTGTTTGACAACATGGCCCTTGTGAAGCGTCGGCTCAAAAACCGCTTTTCCAGTATAAATTCCATGATCGTCAATTTCATAAACCGAACCAAAAGCAGCATTAAACCCGAGGTATTTGTTATACTCTTGAACAATTTCCGAAGGTGAGCCAGAAACGGCGACTATATGATATCCTTCTTTTTTAAGCTTACTTACAAGTTCGCTGGTGAAAATATAGGATCTGTTTTTATAAAACGGAACTACTTCTTTGCTAGCTTCTAAAATTTGCTCTTTTTTGCATCCTTTTATATTTTCCGCATAAAGCGCCACCAAAGCTTTTCTGTATTCTTCGTAAGTCCCCTCATGATTAAGCCACTTAGTATAAAGCGAAACTAAGGTATTTCTTACTTCTTTTTTAAATATTCTCATCCACGCCAACTCGTCAATCAGCTCAAAAGCCAAATTTTTACGAAATATCGTTCCGTCTATGTCAAAGACGGCAATTTTTTGTTGCTGCATATATCGATTGCGCAAATTAACCAACCTTTTCTTCTCTCATCTTGAGATACATTGCATACATTCCCAGCACTATTCCAATGAGTATCAATTGGGTTCCGGCTAGTCCGAAGAGGCCGTTTTTTACATCCATAACATTAACATATCCCGCAGCTAAAACTGTAACGACCGACAACCCCGCCAAAATATCAGGTATTTTTTTCATATCCATAATATCACCTTCTTTCTAGTTTCTATTTTTTATTTCGATATTTCTATTATATCATATTATTCCAGAACTATCATAGCTTTTCTGCCTTTTTCAATATTTTCCGGTTTTCCCGGAAAATCATGAATAGCGCCATATAGAATATTCATATCGTATTTATATCCTTCGCCTTTTCGCGTTCCAGGATCATTGGCGATTATAATATTGCCGTCATATCCGACCAAAACCAGGTTATGATAAAGGGGCCCGGGCGGAGTAAAATTGGGATTGCCCAATTTTCTTCCAGCCGCTGGAACAACAATCGGTTTTCCCTTGGCCAGATATTTTTTAATGTCATCCGGTTTGAAATCATAAACTACTTTGAGATTTTTTATCCCGTAATAATCTTCGGCCAGCCGGGCAGTTTCTTCGGCGTCAGTATCTTTGTAATCCCCGTATTTTTTTATTTCAAATTTTATCATATCCTGAATTTCTTTTTCTGCAATATCTTTGTTTAATATTTTTTTGTCTAAATAATATTTAACCATAATAAGCGACGCCTCTTCGCAGGCTTCCTCGTGATATTCGTCCCATTTAGAAAAAGGGGCTTGCGAGGTAAAGGGAACTTTAATGAATATTTTATCCGGAGTTTTTTCTTTTTTCGGTTCTTTTATTTTTTCTTCATTGCTGGCTTGAGAAATATTAATTTCTTCTTTTGGAGTCGCGCTATTTTGGTTATCAGCAATTTCTTGATTTTTTACTTCTATTTTTATCGGAGTCGTTTTGTTTTTATAGCAGGCAAAGCAAAAAACAAGACCTGCTAAGGTCGCAATTATGATATAAATTAATTTTCTGCTATTTAAAAATTTAATCATTAAAAATTGGAAATTTAAAAATTTAAAATTTGAGCAGTTAATGGTTGTTACATAAATTCACCAAAGAATCGAGGCTCGCATTTATAAAATTATACTTTAATAAATGACAACAGGCGTTCCGATTTCCGCCCATTCATAAGTAATTTTAGCCGAACCTACCCCCAGCCGCACGCATCCGTGAGACACAGGTGTTCCCAAATGAGCAGCACCTTCTTTGTAGCCTCCCGGCCATTCCGGAAGCTCATGAATTCCATGCCCCTGTCCGGTAAAAAGCATAAACCAAGGCATATAAAGAGCGTATTTTTTTGACCAGGGACGGGTTCTTTTTTCTAAAATCTTAAATGTTCCCTTGGGAGTATCCATCCCTCTCTTGCCAGTGGAAATTAGATAGGAATCCAGGATCTTTCCATCTTGAAAAGTTGAAAGGATCTGCTGGGATAAATTAATATCGATATATTTTCCGCTGGCAATCTGCGCCGGCGTGAATTTTCTGGCTTGTTCAATCCGAGCGGTGAAATCTCTTTCCCAAGTTTTTGGTGGAGGCGCTTTTGTCCTGAAGCTGCTGGAGATAATTTCTTTTTTATTTTTTGCACTGTCGTTTTTATATCTGATGTAAACTTTGAGGCTATAAGCAGTGCCTTCCTCGAGTTTTTCCCCTGGAAGCAGCTTGAACTCAGTCTTTTTATCGTTGCTTTGGTAAGTCAGATCAGTTTTGGGTTCCAGTGAAAAATCAACTAAGAAATCCTGGGTTGATTTATCAAAAATGATGACTATCGGATCTTCAATCTCCACCATTACGTCTTTTGCTCCGTCAGCAGGCAATACGCTTTTAACTTTTGGAAATTTGGCTGTAGCAAATTCAAGTTTTTCAGAATTTACCGCAGCAAACATCTTATTTTTCCCTTCTGGAAGATATATTTCATATCGGCTTTCTGCTTTCCAGAAATTTTCCGGATAAATTAACAATCTGCGGTTCGAATTTTCCCACTTTAATATCGTTTTTTCCTCTTCGCCAAGATCTTTATTGACCACCCTTATTTTTGAATATCCGCCTTCAAAAACAGGATTGGAAAAAGTAATAACCAAGGGTTCTTCGGGATTTATTTCTGCGGTTTTTTCGATAAAAATTCCCGTTTTAAAAACTTCCGGATAAGCCTGGATGCTGTAGGCCATGCCAAAAACCCCGCCAATGATTATAGCTAAAGTAAAAAATAAATGCTTGGGATGGTTTATATAATGGAGCCCGATATGACGCCTCATAAATTTAAAAATTAGAAAATAAATTATCTCATTTTTTGCCGACTATCAAATAAATCTCTGGCCGTGTTCCATAGTTCCGGATATCCTTGATTGATTCTCAGCCAATACCACCATTCCGCTCCCCAAAGATAAATTTCAGGAAAACCTGCCTTTCTGGCAAATGAAACGTTGTTCCTAAGCTTCTCGGCATCCATGGATTTGAATTGTTCATCCAGCGGTTGCTCTGTGGTATACCCGGAAATCCACGGTTCTCCCTGAAGCTCGATAACTATGTTATTTTCCTGATGAGCCAGAATTTTATTGAAATATGCTTTGAACTGAAAAAAACGTGGCCCAATCGGGTAATCAAAATATCCCAGTCCTTTTTTGTATATTGTCCGATACATTGTCGTTCCAAATACATCTGCTCGCGATGCGGCGCGCACCCAAAGACTGAGCTCCCCGCTGTCAGTTACCATCACTGGTTTTCCGGTATTTTTGGATTTTACCAATGCCAGTTCGCTATCAAGCAAATTGACATCAAAATCCGGACATATTCCAAACGGCAAAAAGGGTTCGTTTTCAATCTGCCAATATTTTATCTCGGAATTATCTTTGTATCTTTCGACTGTAGTATCGATAAATTTCAAAAGCGCCGTTTTTCTTTTTTGATCGCTTGTGCCGGCCCAACCCGGGATGGCGCATTCCGGCCAGCGCGGAACTTTCTGCCCAACAACCAAAATTATTTCCGCGTTTCTTTTTCCGGCTTCTTCAAGCTGCCAGTCAATATCATCATAATTATACCGCCCTTCTTCCGGTTCGGTAAGATCCCAATAAACGGGAATTCTGATTTTTTTCACTTTCAAATCATCCAATATTGCGATATAAGCTTCTTTCCAATTAAGTCCGATGTCTTCGGCATATCTTTTGGAAAAAGTGACTCCTAGCTTCGCGTCTTTATTCTCGCTTGAAACTGGAATATTGAAATAAATAAGCAATGCGACAATAACAGCTAAAACAGCCAGAATCAGTTTTACTGTTATTTTAAATATTTTTTTAAACAAAACCATTTTTTTGTATTATTTCCATGAAAGCGCGAATCCGGCCTTTTTAGCTTGAGAGTCTGATTCCCAATTAGGCCAGGAATGGAAAACGCTATTTGTAAAAATTTTATTCATGCCTGAATATCAATGCAATTCCAACAGTTATAATCAATATGGAGAATATCTTCTGTGCTACTGTTTTCCAGTCTTTTTTTTCTTCGAAAAATTCCGGCATCCAGAGAGAAAATCCGATTCCTAAAATAAAAACAAACACATATTCAATGGAAACCAAAGCGTTTACGAGCGTAACACTGGCCGTAGCAAGAGAAGTCGCTTTTTCTTTAAGAATTGAGCCTGATCCGCCCAAAATCCTTGAGATGATGTACAGTGCCCCAGATTTTTGATTTTCTTTTTTTGGTTTTTTAAATTTCAAAAGGGAGCTGACAATAATCTTTCTCCAGCTGGGAATCAGAAAAAAAACAAGCGCTCCGCAAAAAGCTCCCATTCTTGTCCAGATATAAACATTTATGAAGTTGTCATGTTTGTAGAATTCCTTAAATATCGTCGCAGCTATTGCCAGTAAAATCCCGGCTGCAATCGACTTTTTAAATCCGGGGAAAAAAATAAATCCTTGTTCAAAATCAAGGGAAATAAGCAACCCGCCGAAAATAAGCGCTATAAGTCCTAAAATTTCTTTTTGAGCAAAATTTTCGCCCAAAAAAATAAGCGACAAAAAGAAAGTAGTAATTGGAACAGTCGCTCCGACTACCGGTGTTACCCGGCTGGCTTCACTTTCGGCTATAGCTGAAAATAAGGCTAGCATTCCGCAAATAAAAATTATTCCCCCGATAAGGCGGTAAATAATTTCGATATATCCTATGGCATGAAAACCAAAAGGAATGAAAACCAAAGCAAACAACCCGGCGGCCGCGGAATAAAAAGTATACAGCGCCGGGTGAGAAACGCGGCGGGAAGAAAGCAAAAATTTATCAAGAATAATTTCAAGACTAAGAAAAAAATATGCAAAAAAAGTAATAGCCAGCCAATTCATAAGATTTTGTTTATATGTTCATCCGCTGTATTTATTTTACAATAAATAAGCAATATAAAAAAGGAGCCAAAAAAAATCCCGGCTAAGCGAGATTTTTTATTCCACTTGAAATGCAGCTATTTTTTTTAATCTATGACACTAATTTTTTCATGTATAGTTCTACCGTTCCAATCCAGCTTTTTACTCCTCCCAGATCATGCCCCGCGCAAGAAGAACCGCATTTCCAAACTACCATTCTAGAAGGAGTGTCTATTTTCTTCGCAATCAGCTGATCGATTTTATTTCCTACCACTTCCACCGCCTGCTCCGGAGAATCAAAGCAAGAATAGCCTAAAACCAGCTTATAATTCCCTTTATACCCCCAGTAATTAAAACAGTCGCGTCCGTTTTTTGAAGGAGCATGTTTCCCCCAATTGCTTTCCTTTTTGGCAATCGCCACTAGAAAAGCTGCTGTTTTTTCATCCCGTCCGGCAATAAACGGCGCCATTTTTTCTATCGGATATCCATTTATCATTTCTTTAAGCCTATTTTCTCTCTTTTTCTGATCTTCTTCTTTTTTGTTCAAATATATATCATTAAAATTGCTATCGCAGATTTGGGTTCCTGCCACATCATTTTTTTCCGGATTAATAACTCCCTTCCCGATTTTATTCATCGGATCAATAACTTCAGAATCTATGCCTTCATTTAAATCTATAGTTTCGGCATGCGCTTTATCGCCAAAGTTAACATAAAAAAACAGCCTCATACACAGTACGAGAATGATAATAGCTAGTATTATATAATTTTTCTTAATCCTTGATAATCCCCTTAACCTGAATCTCAACGATTTCAGATCCCAAAAACGGAAAAACCGTTTTTTTATCTCCAGGAAATAATCATTCATTAGGTTATGTTCTTTGTCCTTTTGATCTCCTTGGAATCCCAATCCTAGCTCTTGATAGCCTAGAAACGCCAAAAGGGCTTAAACTGCCCCTTATTTTAGATTTTTCCCTGCTCCGCTGGTCGGCCAGATATGGCCTAAACAAGCCTCTACAGGTAATCTTTATTCTCTTTTAAAAATTCGTCACCTGTAGATTCTAGCAAAAAGCCAATTTTTTGTCAATTGAAGAACTACCCCCGATCATCTTCCTTTTCATTGAGCTTGCCGAAATATTTGTCCACATCGCTTATCCATTTTTGAACATTTTTCTTGTCATCCCAGGAACAGTCATAGCCACATTTCCAAACCGTTACCATTTTTTCCGGCGTAGTCATTTTTTCGCTTTTAACCAGAAATTCTAACCTTTTGGAAACAGTATCAACCGCATCTTTGGGACTATTGAAGCAAGTATGCCCTCCGGTTCCCATTCGTTCCCGTTTCCCGCGATAGCCCCAATAATTGTAACAGTCCTTTCCATCCAAAACCGGAACATGCTTTCCCCAGGTACTTTCTTTCATGGCAATTCCAACCAAAAAAGCGGCGACGATTTTGTCTTTTTGAGCAATATCATCCGCCATCTTTTCGATCGGATATCCCTTGGTCATTTCGCGAATTTTCTCTGCAATTTCCTCTTTTTCTTTTCCTTTTTTCAAAAGTTCCTGGTATTCAGCTAAAAGTTCCTGGGTAATTCTTTCCTCTTCCTTTTTTTCTTTGCTGTCCTCATCTCCCAGAACTTCGGAAGCAGCTGGCTTGATAGAAGCTGCCAGCTCTTTTTCCCTAGCTAGAGCATTCTGCCCTAAATAACGATAAAGCATAGTCATAAAAAACATTCCCAGAACCACTGAAAAAACAATGGAAACACTCCAAGCTTTTGAAAGCCCAAGTCCGCGGATTCCTTCACTCCACAATCGAGACCAATACTCTTCCATTATCTCCTGCCTCTTTCTTATTTCCTCAATTATGCCCAGATTTTTTTCTGGGAGCCTTGAAAGGCTGCTTTGAAGATCTTTCGGCAAGATGCAATCGAGCTTTTTTGAAAAATGGAATATTTTTTCGCCCCTTCTCAATTTTTCCAGATCTTTTTGAACAAAATACAAACCAGATTGGCTGGTATAAAAATTTTCTGTCCGTCCATGTTTGGAAAAAAGCAAAGATTTTCCTTTATGTTTTTTTATAAACTCCGCCAGCTGAAAATCGAGCGCAAAACCAGGCACGATTGCCTCTTTGCGTAAAAATACGCTGTCTATAAAAAAGGTTTTTTTTGCTTTTGGATTTTCTTGCATCGATTATTATTATACCTCTTTTTTGCTTTTTTTGAAAATAATTATATCAATTGCTAAAAATATCATTATCAAGCTGAATATTTGTCCCAAGGTAAAAAGACCCGAAAAATAGAGCTTGCCTTCGGGTTCTCTGAAAAACTCGCAAAAAAACCGAAAAATTGCATATCCAACCAAATAGACAGGAAAAAGGCATCCTTGAAACATTTTTTTGTTCCTCACGCTCCAAAGAATGACAAATAAGACTACTCCCTCTAAACAAGCCTCATAGAGCTGGGAAGGATGGCGAAGATTCAAAAAATCATCCCTAAAATACATTCCCCATGATTTTTCCGTGACGCGGCCGTAAAGCTCATTATTTATAAAATTTCCAATCCGGCCGAAGAAATATCCGGCTGGAATGGCAGGAATGACAAAATCAGAAAAATCCCAGAAATCTATGCCGTACTTTTTTGTAAAAACAAAGGCCGCAATTAAAATTCCAATGAGGCCTCCGTGATAACTCATACCATATATTCCGATAAACTCATGCGTAACCGGATCGAAAGGAGAAATGACTGCCAAGGGATTATTCCAATAGTGGGAAAAATTATAAAACAAAACTTCGCCCACCCTTGCGCCAATCAGCAAGCCGATAAAAGCATAAATTAAAAAATCTGTCAGATATTCAATATTTATTGTCTTGGGCCTCGTATTTCCTCCAATTTTTAACTTTAAACTTTCGTTTTGCGTTTTGCGTTTTTGGCCTTGTGCCTTGATATCGCATTCGCCAGCTTTAATCCTATGTTTTAACAAAAGATAAACCATTCCAAACGCAATCAAATACATAATCGAATACCATGAAATTGAAAAAAATCCGACTTCAAAAGCCGGTTTGAGGTATAAGGGAAAGTGTTGATAAGAATATAAAAAGTTGGTCATGCACGCCAATTATACCATTAGTCTGATAACTAAAACAGTCCCGACACTACGCCGAGACTGTTTTTTAATGTGAAAAAGATACATTTTAATTAAGAACAAATATATTTCCGGATATCTGGCCCAAGACGTTATTTGCCACTTGATTGGGAAGCCCGTTATATGTCAGGTTTTTATTCCAATAATCCATTGTAACGGAAGTATTTCTGGAAACTCTGGCTATTCCATACCGGCTATTTTGCCAGATTTTTGATTTTTGGATATTGATTTTTCCCGGATTGCCATAGGATGATATTTCAAGACCTTCTCGATCACTGTCTCTGAACTGGTTGTCTTTGATCCAAATATCAGAAAAGTCAATCGTAGCCACCAATCCGCTTCCCTTATTATCTCTTACCATATTGTTGTTTATCCAGGCGCTTGTCCCGGAAGCCAAACGGATTCCGTCGCTCTTGTTTTCATATATCTGATTTTTCGCTATATCAACTCGTCTTTTTTTAGAGTTTATTCCCGCTCTTCCGTTTTCCTTAATTATTGACTCGTAAACCAGGACTCTCCTGGTCTCCAGAGTGCTCCCCTTCTCAATCTCGATTCCATCCCGGTCATTTCTTTTTATAAGGCAATCTTCAATAGTCGCCTTTCCGTCACTTTCCACTTTTATTCCGCTCTCCCCGTTTTTGACAGTAACCTCGGAAATTTTCGATCCATGTTTCATGGTAACTGCCGGTTTGTCATGATGCTTGGCTTTAATAATCGTTTCATACTTTCCGCTGCCTTTCAGCTTCACTCCGGATTTGATTTTCACATTTTCATGATATTCCCCGTCTCTTACGCGAATTTCATCTCCGCTATCAGCTTCATCCATAGCGTCTGATATTTTTTCGTAGGGATGTTTGGAAGATCCGTCTTCCTTTCCATTGGCATCGCAGTCCACCCATATCGTGTCTTTATGACTGGAAAAGGCCACTATAGGTAAAATAAAAACAGCGCATGCAATGGTAAAAATGGCTTTTTTTCGGCTTATTTTCATAAAAATATAGCTAATATTTAACTTTGGATACTATCACAGCGCGCAGATGTTGTCAATACCGGAAAACAAAAAAATCCCGAAGGATTTTTTTTAAACTCTAAAAAACAACAATTTTTTTAATTATTTTTCTTTTTTTTGCTTTCTCTTTTGGCAATCCTGACCAGATACAAGCTAAACAGCGCAACAAACACAGTCAAAACAGCGGCATAGATTATCTTCGCCCACACCCCCTGTCCGCTAAGAGGAAAATAAAAGTCAATCATGGATCTAATCGCATCATTCCAAGCCAGTCCAGCTACGAGTCCAAGGGCAGTGACAATATAGCCAATTGTCTTGTCTTTAACTTCTTTTCTGACGCTTTTTATTTCCTCTTTTACTTTTTCTTTCACTTTTTTTATTTTATCCATTACTATGGCTATTTTACACGATTCCCAAACTTTCATCAATGCCAAATTTAAGCGTATTTAAATATAAATTACTTATTTCCTTTTTATCGCTTCGCCGATCAACTTGTTTAAAAATTCCGAAAATTCCATTCCTGCCGATGCGGCAGCTTGAGGAGCCAAACTGGTTGCTGTCATGCCGGGAATGGTGTTTATTTCCAGAAAATACAGCTTACCATTTTCTTCAGATAAAATAAAGTCTGCGCGGGCCAGATCGCGACAACCCAAAGCCTTGAAAACTTTTACCGCATATTTCTGCACTTTTTTCCGGATCTCATCCGGAATGTTCGCCGGACAAACTTCTTCTGATCCTCCAGTTTCGTATTTGGCTTTGTAATCAAAAAATGTCGAGATTTTGGGAATAATTTCAATCACTGGAAGAGCTTTCGGAGATTTATTCCCCATCACTGCCACCGTCAATTCCCGGCCTTTAATAAATTGTTCAAGCAAAACTTCACTTCCCAGTTCTAATGCTTTATCAACAGAATTTTTCAGTTCTTCCTCGTTTTTTGCAATATTTATCCCAACAGAAGAACCAAGCTCAATCGGCTTTACCACTACCGGAAGATTTAATTTTTTCACAATTTTTTCCGTTCTATATTTCTTCCCAACAACCATATCTTTAGCGATAACCAAGCCCGCTTTTTTAGCAATCAATTTGGTTTTATATTTATTCATAGCAAGGGCGCTCGCCAAAGTTCCCGAAAAAACATAAGGGAGATTGAGCATTTCCAGCATCCCTTGCAATTTTCCGTCTTCGACAAATGGACCATGGACGATCGGTAAAACCAAATCAATTTTATTGCCATCTGTACTTCCTTCAGAAAATTGCTCTAGTTTTCCTCCTTTATGATCTATAGTCACCAAGCTTTGCGATTGTTCCACGCTTATTCCTCTTTCTTCAGAAGCTTTAGGCAAATTAAGCTTCATATACTCTTTTCCTTTATTCCCGATAAGCCATTGGCCTTTTTTAGTAATCGCAATGGGAATAATATTATATTTTTCTGGATTCAGCGCGTTCATAACCTGATTGGCTGATTTAAGAGACACTTCATGTTCTCCGGATTGTCCGCCGAAAATAACGGCAAGGTTTAACTTGGCCATATTTTTTTATTATTCATTAATATCCCTATTTTACTATTAAAATAAAACAAAATCCAGTCTATGACTGGATTTTGTCTGTATCTCTTGCTTCTTAACTATTCGGTTGGGAAAGCTTCTTTCAATGCAATCCGTGCTTTTTCCATAGTGGTCTTGAAATCAGAAACAGCTTTGTCAATCGCCGTGCGCTTGGCGGTGATGAGAGTATCCATAGAAGCGCCGACTTTTTCCACAGCCTGCTTTTCGGCATTGAATTTATCCCTGGCTGATTTCAGGCTCGTATGCAGCGCGATTCGCACTGTTTTAGGATCAGTTCCTGAAGCACAATCAGACTTGGCTTTTTCAAATGCCGCTTTTTCGGCTGTTTGATAGTTTTCTACTGCTTTAGCCAGGCCATTTTTTCGTGTTTCGATTAGATTTTTGACACCGCTTCGAAATGTTGTCATCGCCGAATCAATAGCGGCGCGCCTGGTTTCAATAGCATTTTTCACTGCCTCCTCAAAATCGGCAACTGCTTTTTTCTGGGCATCAGTTTCCGCTTTTTCTTTGAGTTTGGCAAAATGATCTTCCCATGCAGTGTCTCTCTTGTTTCTAAAGTCTGTCAGCTGGTTGTCAATCTCCACCAATTTTTCCTGCCACTTATTCTCTCTTTCCTGCTTTTTAGTTCTTATCTTTTCTCCCCTATCATTAATCCTTTCATTAAATTTGGAAGACAGGGCGGAAATATTTTCACAAACTCGCGCCTGAATTTCCGCTCTTTTTTCCTCCCTGTTCGCCTCGATCTCATTCTTTCTTTCCTCTTTCCTGGCTTGCATCTCCGCCTGTTTATTCGCATTCATCACTGCCATCGCATAATTTCCGCCAATAAAAGCCGCTCCCGCTACGATCAAAATAGAAAGTATGGTTTTTTTAGAATTCATTTTCATCATAGGCTTTGACAAAATCATCTGTCTCCTGGGAATCGTTTATTGCATCTTTTGCCACGCTGTCCGCCCCAGAAACCATATTTTTTTCTGAATTAGATTCTTCCAAAATCGCATTAACTGTGTCGTCCACTTTGCCGGTAGGTACCGGAATTTTTTCTTCCTGAACAACATTTTTTTGCGAAGTTTCGCTATCTCTGGATGATTTATCAGATTTATTTCCGCAACCAGAAAATATCAAGGCAAAGGCAAAAACAAGAGAAAAGACGGATATTTTTTTAGACATTTTAATTTTGTTTTTTTGATTAATTAAAAATAGAGGCTCGACCAGTTCCTCTATTCAATACAGCAATCGATGGCTTTTTTAACTAAAAGCCTCATTTTTCCCATAAATCCCGTTTTATTTTTATCTTCCTTTTTGCTTTCTTCTTCTTTCTTTTCCGTAATTTTTGCAATTATATTTTCCTTATCGTGCTTATCAAGCGCTCCTTCATTAATTTTTTTGATATCATCGGTTTTTATGATTTTCATATTAATCGCCCAAAAAAGAGAGTAGAGATCATAAGCTTTTTGAAAAAGTTCCTGTGCTTCTTTTTTTCTTCCTATCCCTTGTTGTTTGGTCCCGACTTCCATAAGTCGCATAGAAGCTGCCAAAAGATGCTTGGATATGCACCAGACCTCTCCTTCATATTCTTTGATGATTTTCCGCAGCAAATCTCCGCGCATTTTCCGCACTTCCTGCAAAAGATCAAAATACTCCGGCTTTCCAGTCTTGGCTCCGGTAAAAAAGAAATGTTCTTCAATGCTTACCAGGTTCATAATGGCAATGGAAAGATCCTGATCAGATGAGAGATCCATTTTGTCCTGCTTTTTCATATGATCCACTTTCTCAATAAGCTCATTGACGTTTTTGATGATATTTTCGTTTGTTTCCATAAAATTATCTGGTTATGAAATAAAAAATAATACTTGCTAAAACAAGCGGAGCGACCGGCATAACCACCTTTTGAAAGGGAAAATAGGCCCGTCCGTCGTTTTTCTTCTTGAGATATTCGTAAAGCTTCGCCCCGCCGATAAACAGAAGACTTCCCAAAAATATTCCCAGGAGCATCTTATCAACGCCCCATAATTTATTAAGTTCTTTGCCGATTATGGGATAGCCGCCGGTTTTTATGAAAAACAGAGGCAAGACAACGACTAGAAAATAAAAAAATGCGGTCAGGGGTTCCAGCCAGGAAAATTTTATATTTTTTCTCTTGAGCCAATCCAAGGTCCAAAATATCAAAGAAACGGTGAGGCCGCCGATCCAAAGCCCGATAATCACATCGTCCACCCCGAATTCTTCGGCTAGCCCGACTCCGGCTCCGACGGCAATAGTGCAAACCGGACAAACAGCATGAGCCGGGACAGTAAAAGAAATAATTACTGTTGAAAATATTAAAAATATTATTTTTTTCACAATTTCCAGAATTACTAATTATTTTGCCTTGCTTTGAAAATATTCAATGGCCTTGTCCTGGCCGATGAAGCATTTTCCTTCAGCCCAAAGCATTGGGACACCCATTTCCTTTTCATCGGCTAGTCCGCAAGCCTTGTACTTTTCTATGAATAATTTCCGGTTGTTTTTGTTATAAAAAACCTCCGCTCGGGTAAAATTGACTTTCTCGGCAATTTTATTTTTTTCAATGTATTCTTCAACTATCTGGCAGTGCGGACATTCCTTGCTATAAAACAATACGACGTTTTCGTTTCCAGCTATATCGGCAGTTTTTGAATTTCTGCTATATATAGCCGCAAACAGAATAAGAATAATTACAGCTGCCAGGGCGTAATATTTTTTCATAAAAAAATTATCTGTTAGCTGATAATAAATAAATTCTATATCATAAATCAGGTTTAATCAACTTCGATTAAATAAACAAAAAAACAGCCCCGGCATGATACCGGAGCTGTTTTAAATAAAATCTATCTAAAAAAGATTAGAATCGATCTCGTCTTCCAAATCCGCCTCTGTCTCCGCCTCTTGGTCCGCCGAATCCGCCAGTTCTCTTGGGGCGGTCTTCCATCGGACGAGCTTCGTTGACAGTCAGATTTCTTCCTTCAAAATCTTTGCCGTTGAACATTTCGATAGCCTTTTGAGCTTCGTCCTCAGATCCCATTTCGACAAATCCAAAACCTTTTGATCGGCCGGACATTTTGTCTGTGATAATGGTAGCTGACTGAACTGCTCCTGCTTGAGAAAAATATTCTCGCAAAGAATCTTCAGAAGTTGAGTAGGAAAGTCCTCCTACATATAACTTTTGTGCCATTTTGCTTGTACCTTATACTAATTACCATTGCAAGGTGACCTTCTCATTTTGTTCCTATCTTCTGAAGGCTTGCTTCAGACTACCCTTACACTTTTGATATAAGGCCAAACGCACGAGAAAACTTACAATATACCCATTATACACTCATCTTGAAAAAAGTCAATGGACTGTTGACATCTGGCTACCAGTATGATATATTTTTTGTATCATGAAAAACTCAGCAAAAAAGATATACAACAAGTTTATTTTGTCTTTTATCGCCATTGGACGATAGCTTTTTTGCTGGGATAAGATTACGAAAAATAAGAAAGAATTATCCCGGCGCAAAGCGGGGTTTTTTGTTGGAAACAGTTCTTTTATAAAATTAAAAGTGCATCGCCGAAGCAAGTTAAAAAAATTATCTTTCTTCAGCGGTGCATTGTCCTAATCAAAGGAGATCTTCATGACAGTGACATCTGCCCTGATAGCGGATTATCATCCATACTATCCGGCAGATGTTAAAAAAACTGTCCATGGAGACCAACAGATGCACCCGCATTCTTTCCAAAAAGGGGTGGGAGGCAATTTGATATAAACCTACATCAAGTTGCACAAGGAGGCGCAATGTCTCAAGCAGAAGTAATTCTTTTGGAAGTATCGGAATCTTCAATGTTGTACGGCAATTTATTGGCCGATCTCAGACAGGATAAAATAACCCCCGAAGAGATCGACCGGGAGATCGCCGCAAATCCCAGTCTACATCAGTTTTGCTGGGAATCACCAGCACCGTAGAAACTTTTTAAGAGGGATCTGGCAATCATGCTGGCTCCCTCTCCCATTTAAAACATTTCATTTTTATATATCCACTCAAATAATACCGTGAATCAAAAATCATTTCAAAAACAAAATATATTTATCATTAGAATTATTATGATCCGACGAGCGTCGAGTTGATTTTAGTTTAAAAATCAGAAAATAAAATCAACTCGGCAAAAGCCGGGTTTTTTGTTTCTTTGACATCAATAATACATAAGGAGGAAAGTTATGGCAGTTTTCCCGTCAGCGAAAGAACTGGATGAAAGAGCGCTAAAAAGCTGGCTAAAAACCTCGGGATTGGAGTTGTACACAGATTGCTGTGAACACGGCCCCAGTTTTGCTTCTAGAGCCAGAGACCAGAAACAATTTCCTTTCGATCTTTGCCAAAATAATGGCAGCTGTCTCCATCAAAGATCCTGTCGTAATATCCGGGATCAAGCTACTTTGAAGGCAAAATTGTTTTTTCGTGTAAACGGCAATGGCAATGGAGCATGAAATGGTAAAAATATTATTTAGAACAATTGAAGAAGTTGCAAAAATATTGCCGTCAGGGTTTGACGTTGTCATTATCAAAAAGCCTAATGGTTTTGAATTATATGACAATCCAAGAAACCCCCGCCTTCCTTTCGATTTAAATTACCTGCTATGCAACCTGGAGGGTGCCAGGGTTCGCTATGGAAATCAAGCCTTTCTTTTCTCTTCAGTGTGCTAATTATCTTCCTGGCAGACGAAGCCTCGCTTCGCCTGCCTTTTTTTTACCCCGTGGAATACCGCAAAGCGGTAGCGGCTTCGCCGCTATTCCACGGGGTAAACCCTGTTGACAAAAAAATTCAATCTGCTAAATTAATTATATGAAGATTTTTCAAAACAATTTGCTGTTGTTGCTTATTGCCCAGCACCCGGTGGTTGTTTTGAAGATTTCATAAAATAGTCAAAAAATAGTTCTTTAGGAAACAACCACACAGGGTGGCTGTTTTTGTTTTCAACGCAAAACAAAAGGAGGAATGTTATGTTTTTTCCGGAAGACGCGCCCATAATCAGCAAGCTTCATAAAGATGCCAGAGAAATTCTTCGCAAACGCCAAGAATTCAATCAGAGAGAACACTGTCCTCGTTGCGGCAGCAGCCGGGACAAAATAGACAGAGGAATTTGCAAGGGAACCTATATCTCTCTCGATGGAAAACGCAGCCTTTGCTGTCTTAGCTGGTAAATTCTTCCCTGCTCGCCTGGCGGCCAGATTATTGGCCGCCTTTTTTTGTTCAAATTTTACCCTTGATTTATCTGAAATAATTGATATAATAACTTTGTTTTTGTATAATAGCCTTACTGGGGCTGTTTTAAAATCAAATATTATTCCGCGGTAGCTCAATGGTAGAGCAGTTGACTGTTAATCAATTGGTTGCAGGTTCGAGTCCTGCCCGCGGAGCAGTGAGCCAGTATTGGCATATTCAAGAATCCCGTTAAACGGGATTTTTAGTTCAAATAAATCCTTTTTGCCTTTCAAGTATGAGTTCTGAAGTAAAAAGTTCAAAAGTTGTTGTTTTTCTTCAAGTTCAGAACTTTCAAATAATTCCCAAGCCCTAGAAGCCAATTCTATCAGCTTATTTGCGGTAATATAGAAACTTCCATCAGCTTGCGAATGTTCTTCGTATTCCATAAGAAGCCTTTGCTGGTCTGTTTTATAATCTTTAACAATTTTGTCATACTCATCCGTAGTAATACCCCATAATAAAACGGGTTTTTTAGTATCTGTTCAATCTGGCTGGTGGAAACAGGCAATCCGCTCGGATAATTCGTCAATCCTCTTTCTTTCATTTCATTAGCCAGTTTTTTCATTGAATAATTACCAGTAGCGTATAATTCAAAAATTTTCTTAAGCAGAAAGCCTCTTTCTTCGTCAATAACTACATCTTTTGCTCCATCTTCACGAGTAACATTTCTATAGCCTATATATGCTTTATTAATCCATTCGCCATTTCTCAATTTCTGTTCATAAGCTCTTTTAACATTGTCGCTAATAGCATCGGAATAATATTTGGCTAATCCCAAATTTATACCGAAATGAAATTTTTCTGCCGCTGAAATATCAGGCGTGACAATCAGATTATCTGATACAAAATGCAATTCTATCCGATCCTGAATAGCCAAATCATATAAGGCAGCAACTCGCTTATCAAAAACATTTCTAGAAAATCTATCCACTTTATCAAAGCATACGGCAAATTTTTCTTTATGAGATTTTAGATATTCAAGTATTTTATCAAATTCATCCCGCTTATTTTTATAAGCACTTTCGTCAAAACTAAACGTTTGCACTATTGGAAATTTTTTTGCCGTGCAATAATTTTTCAGACGTGCAATTTGAGCAGGCAAAGAATTGCCCGCTTCTTTTTGCTCTTCTGTTGAAACTCTAGCTAATATTATTGCTTTCATAACCTGCTTTTAATGAGAATAAATTATTGCCGATACTACAATTCCTATTAACACTAAAACAGAACCGAAGCTGCCCCATAATTCATAGCCCTCGTCGTCAGATCCCTTGAATAGCCAACTTGTCATTAGTATTAAAACTATAATGCCAAGGATGAATTTAAATAATTGACTTATTGTTAATTGAGCAAAAGGCGTATCTGATATATTCGGGATTAGATTATAGATAATTAGTCCGATTACTATTATAAATATTGGCCTAAATATTTTTCCAGCAATTCTAAATATCTTTTCTTCAAGTTCCTTGCTTTTGCGAATATCCTCTTCTGTTTGAACATTATTTTGTAATTTATTATTTGTAAAACTCTCAATTTTATTAAATGTTTTTCCTGCCCACGTTTGTTTAAAAAACAGGCTAACTTTTTCTGCTCCACTTATTGCCATCCATATCAGAGGGATGCAAATTAGAATAGCCAACCCCAAATTTATATAGCTTCCGAATAATTTAGTATCAAAGCATACAATGGCGATTGAAATGAGAGCAAGAGCAACAACTGCACATAATATTCTAGCAAGAATATTTGCTGCTTTTTGAACTATATCCATATTATTTTAAATTATTTATTTATCCTTGTTTTTTTCAAAAAATTCTCAAATTCTCTATTATCAATCCTAAATTCCTTACCTATTTTGTGAGCCTTTAATTTTCCGGCCTTAATGTAGCGGTAGATTGTCATAATATTTACTCTTAGCTTTTCAGCTAATTCTCGGGCTGTATAAAAATCTTTTTTTTGCATACTATTTTTTCAAGCCATTTACACTTAAACAATCATCATAAAATTTATCAAAATCATCCTTATTATATAAATCATTCTCAACTGCCTTTTTAGCATTGGCATCATTTTTATAATATAACTCCGTTCTCGTTTTCAGTATATTTTGTGCTTTACTTACAGCTTCAGAGTAGCAGTTTTTTCTTTTAGTTTCTTCTTTTTCTGCAATTTCTTTATCATTTTTAATCTTTGCTTCTGTTTCTGCTTGTTGCATCTTATTTCTCGTTTCTTCCTTTCGTGGAAGAAAAATAATTAGATAATATCCGACAGAAAGTGAAACAATTACTATTCCTGTTGCTAGTGCATTTCTTAAAATCTTATCCATATTTGTTTTTTTAACATTTATAACTTAATTATACTTTACAATGCTTTACATTGCAAACTGTCGGCATAGGCAATTGGGTTGGTTAAATTTTGGCTTCTTAATGGCTCAAATTCTTGCAAGGCTCGCTGGATATCTTCTATATAGGTTATTTGATTTTTCCCTACTCTTTTTTTATAAATCTTACTTAATTCATTCAGATACAAAGGAAATCTTGCCCAGCCATTTTTCCCGTATTTATCCTCAATTATATTCCGCAACTCTCTAACGCTTTTTTGTTTTATAAATTGTTTTAATCCCAGCAAGAACAAAGAATTTTTTGCCTTCTTTTTTGAATTTCCTAAAATAATTTCCAGTTCTTTCCGAATGTCTTTTTCATCTAAATCAAAAATAAAACCGTTTTTCTCTTGAATAATAACCTTCCAATAATCCAATAAAATTTTTTGATTTAACTTTTTCCTAAAAACCCTTCTGAGTGACGGATTTTTTACATATCCCAATCCTTCTAAAACTTTATTCATTTTTTGTTTTTTGGATAATCTAACTTCCATTTTCAGAATTTCTACACAATCATATCTTCTCATTTCCTGTATGCTTTGAAATAGATTGAGTTGCAATCCTGTCTGGTCTTTATCTATTGCCCTACCCTTTGCCTTATTCATATCAGCAATTTTGTCGTAAAAAACCAAAGAATGGGAATTGGAATAATATTGCAATGAGTGTCCTTCGTTTCTAAACCCAGTTTTGGTTAAATCCAGCCTTTTTGTAAGATTTATTTTGCTAAGCTCTTTAATCACGCTGGTTGCCGTATAATATCCGAAAAGCTGAATATTTTTTGACGGATGGAAAACGGACACAGAAGCGTTTCTTAAATCATTAAGTGAAATTCTAACCCCTCTCAGTTCTAATTTCTGTTGCAAAAGTTCAACTAATTTTGAAAAATCTTTTTCCTCTAGCTCATCCAAATTATTATCATAAATAATTTTCGAGGCTGAAAATTCTATGCGTAACTCAATTTGTCTGCCGAACTGGGAAATTCTTTTATATAATGTCATTCTCGGAAAATACGAATACCTGCTATATTCTTTTGTTGGATTATTAACTGCCTTGTCATAGCTACTATAAATAAAATTAGTAGTGTTTGGAACAAACTTGCTATTATCAGTAATAGTAAATTTCCCGTATGGAATTGTAAGAATTACCGTATCAATCATTATTTTTTTTCATTACTTTTAGCTTTGATTAAATTGATTTTTAATCAAAAATTTTCGTTGCTTTTTCAAGAATGGTTTTTTCTATTTCTAGGGCTAATTCCCGATTGATCGGATGAAATATATCAATATTTCTATTACCAACTCGCTTATTAGGATAAGTTATCCTAAAGCCCGATCCGTTTAATTTCCTGTGCAACCCAATAGAGCTAAGATATAGCTTCTCATCCAATAAAATACTGGCGAAAGCTATTAGCCCATCTTTTGGTTTAATAGGAATAATTTGCACTTCGCTTATCCTGTTTTCCATTTTTTTCATTTAACCTCTTATCTATGCGATAAAGTAAATCAAAGAAGCCAACGAAGTTATTTTTTGCTTCGTATGCCTCTCGGTCAGTTAGTCCCTTTTGGCTAAGCTCCTCATAAAATTGTTTATCGCCAGAAAACATAAAACAGTAGTTATGATCTGTACCCCAAAAAGTGGACACGAAAGTGTCTGCTTTTTGTATTTAGAAAGCAGATGAAGTAAAATATTACCATTAACCAATTAAAATTATGAGCATAAGAATATTCTCAGACGAACAAGTTAAAACATTACTTAAAAATCAACATGTAGAAAGTTGCAGTGAGAAATCAATCGGATATTCCAAGAGCTTTAAGATTGCAGCTGTAAAAGAATGGCAATCCGGGGTTTCTCCAAAGGAAATATTCATACAAGCAGGTTTTGATGTAAACATGATCGGAAACAAGAAGCCCGGAGATTGCATCTTGCGATGGCGAAGAATATTTGAGAAAAAAGGCAGAGAAGGTCTAAAAAAAGACGGGCGAGGGCAAAGCAAGTCTGGAGGCAGGCCCAAAAAGCATTGGCAGAACGACAAAGAAAAAATTGAATATCTAGAAGCGGAGGTCGCATACTTAAAAACCGAGAATGATTTTTTAGCCAGACTCCGCA
>JAKLFF010000020.1 GCA_022711335.1 Patescibacteria group bacterium
GCTCAAGACCGGTTCCCTGCTGCATAATTTTTCATTTCTTCTTCCAGTATAATCCAAGAGGCTGGAATATGGCCATGCTCCAAAGGCGAGGCCTTTGGATTTTCCGTGAATAAAATGGTTGGCATTTACATACGCGGAAAGGTATAAAAGATACTCGTTGGAATCAATGTGGATCGATTTGAAAGGTCCCTGAAAAAGCGCCCCAGAGCGGTCAAATTTTTTATTAAAATACATCGTGTAGCTGGTACCGAGTTTTTGCATAAATTTTTCAATTCCCTCGTTTGAAGATTGTTGTAAGATAAAATGATAGTGATTTGAGTTTAAACAATAGGCTATAATTTTTACAATTCTATTCCTAAGGCGAAGCCTTTGGCTAGCCAAAGGCTTCGCCTTAGGATCACCTCTTCGCAAATCCCGCCACGCCAGCATCAAACCGTCTTTTTCATCGTTTAATAAATCCATGGAAACCAAAAATCTGTTATAATCTTCTTTGCTCAAAAAGACTTTTCGCTTATCAACGCCCCGATTGAATATGTGATAGTATTCATTATTTGCAAATGATATTTTCCTTTGCATATATTTCCCTCCAAAGGCCTCGCCTTTGGAGGATTTCAGACATCATCGTTCTTCAATTACCCCTTCCCCAAAAACTTTCTCAGGATACGGCTGGCCTTTGGTCATCAGCTCGTTTACAGTCGGAACATCGACGTCCAGATAATATTTCCGCGGCCGGACTG
>JAKLFF010000021.1 GCA_022711335.1 Patescibacteria group bacterium
T
Organism: Patescibacteria group bacterium; assembly: GCA_022711335.1. GTDB lineage: Bacteria > Patescibacteriota > Minisyncoccia > Moranbacterales > UBA2206 > JAKLFF01. The sequence continues at coordinate 2 of JAKLFF010000021.1, forward strand.
TTTCAGTATTTTTGGTGGATTTGAAGTTCAAATAGTTTTTCTGATAATTTTTCTGATAATAAGAAAAAAACTATTTGGAATTTTGACTTTATTTTTTTATTTTTGCGCGCATTTTATTGAACTTTTGGGAAAAATTTTAATGAATCACCCCGGCCCCCCTTTTATGTTTTTCCGTTTTGATTTTCCGATTCTTTTTCCCAGCCATTACGTTCAGGCTTTTTCTTCCTATCCTTCCGGTCATAGTTTGAGAGCGATTTTTGGAGCAATAGTAATAGGGTACATAATAGTTCAAAGTTCAAAGTTCAAAGTTAAAAGTTTAAAAAAATATGTATATTTATTTTTATTTTTTTACACAATTGTAATGTTGGTTTCACGGGTAAGTTTAGGTGAACACTGGACTTCGGATGTTATCGGCGGAAGTTTGCTCGGTCTTTCCTTTAGCTTATTTTCATTAATTTTCCTTCTTTAAATTTATATAGAACAAAAACTGCCCTCGAAAGGGCAGTTTTATGTCAAATAATTACTAATTATTTTAAATAAAATCCAGAGCCGACAATTACAAACGAGTTTCCCATTTTCACTTTCTTGAAATAAGATAGTTTTGTGGAAGAAACTGTTTCTCCGGGTTT
>JAKLFF010000022.1 GCA_022711335.1 Patescibacteria group bacterium
TCAGAACCGAGTTGAAAGAAGAGATAAAAGGAGTGGAGACAAAACTGGAGAAAAAGATTGACAGCCTCCAAGCATCCGTGGACGGATTCGCCAAAAAGCAGACGGATTTCGAGGATGAAAATGTAATCATGAAAGAAGAATCCCGACAGATGAAAAACGCTTTCAAGGAAAAATTGGGGCTGGAAATCAAAGCAATCTGATTGAAATTAATGATTCGGGCGCCAGCCCGCTCAGAGGCGGGTTTTTTGCTTTTGAAAAGCCGCCATCACTCATATTGAAAATTGTAAATTGATAATTGAAAATTTTTTAATCCCCCCCCCGATCTTTTTCGCCCAATTCAACTTGTCCCGTCTGGCGCGAAGCTGCCCATCGGGACCAGCCGCCGATTTCGCAACCGATTTCTAGGAGATAGTTTTTCTGCCAGTGAGCAAATTGTCCAGCGGAAATTATATTCAGCTCCTGCATAAGGCGCACCCGGAGATTCAGCCTGTCAAATTGATCGCTCAAATCGGAAATTTTTTTTCTTTTCAATTCTTTTTCCGCGTAAGACGCCAGCACCATAAGATCCAGGCATTGCCATGAAATCCGGACCATCTCCGCTCCGAGAGTATAGCGGTATTCGCG
>JAKLFF010000023.1 GCA_022711335.1 Patescibacteria group bacterium
GGTCGCGCTTCGCTTGCCTGGAATGACAAACAAACAATTGTGACACGAACCAGACCAGTGGAAGCATGACCTTCGAAGAGATTCTTGCCATGCCTGTCCCCCGAATTCCGGAATTACCATAGCCATACATATATCCATATTATTATATTGCCTTATCTACATATCGGTATTACTGCATGGGGCGTGTCGGCGAAGGTGTCTTAACGGTCGGGAGAATTCGGGGGACATAACACTTAATTACCAATTGCCCAGTCATTCCGGGCTTGACCCGGAATCCAGTAATATTAACGAATTCTGGATTCCCGCCTCCGCGGGAATGACAATATTACTGGTTTTATGGAGTTCTTCAGAGGTCATTGTTATGTCCACCTCCGTCACTGCGTGACACCTCCGCCGGCGGAGGACACAAAATGGTTCGCTTCGAAATTAAGTGTCCCCAGAATGAATCATAAATCAATTGCAGTCATAACGTTATAATGCTATAGCTACATAACGTTAAGGAGGTAATATTATGGGAACGGCCGCAATGAGAGCCACTGTATATTTAGATCCAGAGCTCCATAAAGCGCTTAGACTAAAGGCGGTTGAAACAGCACAGTCTTTATCAAAGTTAGTCAAT
>JAKLFF010000024.1 GCA_022711335.1 Patescibacteria group bacterium
TCCTCTCCCTCCAGGGAAAAAAACCTCGCCTCCACTGCCGTGACGCGACCGAGCTGCTTACCTATTGATTTCGGGGTGCGAATCTCTCCCACCACATTTCTTCGTTTATTGAGAAAGTAATCGGTTTTTCCACGACTGAAAGACCGCGAAGGGTCCGGGGTGAAACCAAAGTGGCACCGTCCTGACGACGCCCGCACCAAATCCGCTCGCGAATCGATAATCCGATCAAGAGCAAGCCTGTAGGCTGCGGTCACATTTTTTACATAGTGCTCATCTTTGAGACGACCTTCGATTTTTAACGAATCTATCCCCGCGTCAATCAGCGGTTCAAGATGATTCGACAGGTCGAGATCCTTCAGGCTGAGCAGATAGCGGTCTTTTTCGAGAACCTTTCCCGTGTTGTCCTGCAGGGTGAACTGATGACGGCAAAACTGGGCGCATTCTCCCCTGTTGGCACTCCTTCCGGCCATGACTTCACTGATATAACACTGGCCGCTATAGGAAACACACAGGGCCCCATGGACAAAAAACTCCAGCGCTACCGAGGTCGCGGAACGGATTTTTTTGATCTGAGCCAGGCTGAGTTCACGGGCGAGAACGACTTGAGCAAACCCCAC
>JAKLFF010000025.1 GCA_022711335.1 Patescibacteria group bacterium
GAAGTGATTTTTATATTGCTTCCCATTTCTTTGGCAATTAAGTGGGAGAGAGTGGTTTTTCCCAACCCCGGAGGTCCGTAAAGCAAAGTGTGTTCCATTGGGTCATTTCTTTGTTTGGCGGCGGAAATGCTTGTTTTAAGCGAGTGTTTAATTTTTTCCTGCCCGACAAATTCATCCCACTGCGAAGCCCGTAGGGAAGTGTAAAGTTTTTCTTCTTCAACCGGTTCTTTGTCTTTTATTGGTTGTTTATTTTTGTTTAACATACTTGTCTTAACATTTAAAAATTCGTGTATTTTTAAAATTGATTAAAAATTAAAAATTTTAAATTAAAAATTCTTTTTCCCTCCAATACTTCTAAGACAAAGTACAATTCTTTCTTCCACTGTTTTTGCTTCTGTATTAGCAATACATTTTAAACTGTCGACTGCCTGTTTTTTTGTATAACCCATTGATTGTAGCGCTTCAATCACTTCCAATGATTCTTTTGTTTCGGAAGACAAATCCAAATCAGTTAATCCTCCGAGTTTATTTTTCAGTTCAATAATTATTTTTTGTGAATTTTTAAGTCCCAAGCGGGGGATTTGCGAAAAAAAACCAACATCGGCT
>JAKLFF010000026.1 GCA_022711335.1 Patescibacteria group bacterium
GGCTACCAGATCCGCTCGTACGTCCTCTACCCGTACCGGCTGGTCCGCGACGAGCGGACCGAGCTCAAGAGTTCCCAGACCGACAAGGTCCTGGACGGCGATCTCCAGGAGTTCATCGACGCCTACCTCCGCCACCGCGCCGCCCAGCGCGCCAAGGCGTAGCCCGCGCCGAGGCGAAGCCCGCTGAAAGGCGCAGCCCGGACAGAGGCTTGGCCCGGACTACTCCTCTCCCTCAGGGAGAGGATGTCCCGAAGGGACAGGTGAGGATGCCCGCCCGGGCCTCGCGTGGTGCCGTGGTCTGCCGCGTCCTCGCGGCAACCACGCTCCCGCTCTCGCCTGGGCTGACCGTGGCTGCGGCAAACAACGCGGCAAACCACGCCACCGCCCGCTGCTCACAGCCGGACATGGGCGAGACGCCTGTGCGACGCATGGCCGAGACGGCCATGCTACTTCTTCACCGGCCAGCCAAAGCGGCGTCACAGCCGCCGCACTCCACGTGCGTTGCGGCGGCGAGACCGGCACGGGCGGGACGCCCTCGCCACGAGAAGAGCTCTCGCCACGTTATAGCTTCTTGTAGACCTCCAGGGCTTCCTGGGCGGCTCTGCG
>JAKLFF010000027.1 GCA_022711335.1 Patescibacteria group bacterium
GAGGATTCGCGAGGAACTGGCGATTGAATACGTGGAACTTAGAGGATTTGATATTGCCAGCAAAACAGACGGGGAAATTGCCTCTGAGTATCTTCAGCATCGCGCCAATGCGAATGCTTATGAGAAAGTTCTCACAATGGTTGAATTCGCAGTTCGCGAAAAGGACGAAGCGGCAGACGAGATGAATAGGGAGTAGCGCTGCAGCCTGCAAAAAAATAAGAATATTGGAACAAGGTCGATCCCAATTAATTAATAAAAAATATAAATTTAATAAAAGCGCTTTATGAATAAAGATAGAAAAAAGGAGCTTGATACGCTCCTCAACACAAACTTGGAAGAGGAAAAAGACGGCAAGGAAAATAAAGAGGAGATTGATGAGAAATCCAAAGATGATGAAATAAAAAAATCTGAAACAGAAACGAAAGAAAATAAAAATGAAGACGAGGAAGAAGACGGAAAAAACGACGAAAAGGAAAAATCAAAAGAGGATGATGAGGAAGATGAATCTGACAAGGGAACAGAAGATCACGAAAATGAAGACGGCGATGAAGAGGACAAAGAAGGCGAAGCACCTGATAAAAAAGATAAGTGGCACGG
>JAKLFF010000028.1 GCA_022711335.1 Patescibacteria group bacterium
CGATGTGGTGGCGGGCGACATGCTGGCGTGCGGCAAATTTGATCTGACGGAAGAACTGCAAAACATCCGCGTGCCGGTGCTGGCGCTTTGCGGCATGGAAGACAAAATGACGCCGCCCGCTTCTTCCGAAAAGATTGCCGGGGGCATTACCGGGGCAAAATGCGTCCTGATCGAAGGAGCGGGACACATGGCCATGCTGGAAAAACCGGAGGCGTTCAATGACGCCTTACAGAATTTCGTGGCGGCTCTGCCGCAGACGATTGAGAAATAAAATAATGAACTCGACAAAAGTTAAGAAGCTCCTTTTTGTCATTCCGGGCTTGACCCGGAATCCAGTATTTTAATTTGCTCTGGATACCGGCGCTTGTGCCCTTCAGGGTATCCGCCGGCATGACGATTCCTTAACTTTTTACGAGACAATAAAAAAACAAAAGGCGGAGGGGTCATGCTCTCGATTGGTATGAGCAATTTCATCGTCGCGCTGGCAAAAGTCATCGACATCGTTCTGACGGTCTATCTGTGGATCATCATCGCCCGCGCGCTGGTTTCCTGGGTGAACCCCGATCCCTACAATAAAATCGTTGTTTTCCT
>JAKLFF010000029.1 GCA_022711335.1 Patescibacteria group bacterium
GATGGCAAATCCCGCGTGGGAGATCACGTAGTCACCGACAGTCACAGACTCGTCGATGATGTCGAGGCTGATCCGGCGCTCTATGCCGCCGATGTCGATCACGGCCTGATTGGCCTCGTCAATGGACAGGATCTTTCCCGGAAAACCGATGCACATTCTCTTCAAAAACCTCCTCGTATCCTTCCGCCTTCATAACCGACAGTGCGAAGGAAATACGTTTTATACATATACATCCTATTTATCACCAGTAACTCCATTACGTTGATGTCTATGCGAGAAGGCAGGCATCCCGGAAGCCCATGATCCGCTGGATTCCCGCTTTCGCGGGAATGACAAGAGATTGATTCCGGCTGTTGGATCCATCATAGTTCTAATCTACGTCGAGCTCTTCGAGCTTGAGGTCTTCGAATCCGCCCACGAGGCTCACCTCTTCCCCCTTGCACGCCGGGCAGGGGGAGGGGAACTCGTCGACCCTGTTCTCCTGCTCGCAGGAAAGGCAGAGGATCCTGATGGGGTGGATCGTATACTCGAGGCTCGCATCGCCGGCCGGCGTGTCCTTCGAGAGCACGTCGAACGCCATCCGCAG
>JAKLFF010000003.1 GCA_022711335.1 Patescibacteria group bacterium
CTTAAATGGAAAAACACCAAATGAAATGTTAAAAATACTAACTATCTAATGCGACAAATGTCTGTGTACAAAACACATTATAAACTATCTAAGGCATAAAGTCAACTTCAAAACAACCCGCTGGCATGGAGAATTATTTTACTTGGCTGGCTGGGCAATAATTATTAGGCGCTTCATTGTTGTTCCCGGGGGCCAGCAGGTCATGAGCGTGAGCTGGTCGCCGGCATTTTTGTCGAGATATTTTGCTTCGCCGGCCGAAACAGTTTTTTTGTCCGACACTTCGTAGCGGTATTTCTGTTTTTCGTAAAATAAATATATGTCATCTCCTTTTTCCATCTTGGAAAGAAGGTAAAAAACGGCATTGTAGCGGTTGGCTTCAAAAAAATCAGCAGTGGAATGGGCAAAAATGAAAATGTTTCCGCCTTCTCCGGGAAAGCTCGTCCCTTTGGCATGCGCTACGCCCTTGGTCAGTTCCCGCTGGTATATATCTGAATTTTGCGAATCAACTTCGGCAATGACTTTGGCGTTGGCTGAAATTTTCGGAATGACAATCCCAAAATTTTCATCCGCCGGAATGATCGCGTCTTTCGAATTGTCATTTTTTTCCTGCGCTAATTGCTCCTGGCTTTCCACTCTGGCCAGATTATTTTTCGAAGACACAACATAGCGAACTTCTTCCTGGATAACCGGATAAAAAATAAGGAGAACGAGCAAAACAGACACCGCCACAAGAGCAATGCCTGTTTTTTCCAGCTTTCCCGCATTTTTATTCCATTGGCTGATCCGGAACATCAGGCTCTTCCGGATTGTTTTTATTTTTTCCGGAACTTTTTTTATAAGCATAATAAGCTATTCCTAAAACAATAAGTGCCAAAATTATCCACAGCCAGCTATTTTTCGCCCCGGACATCAAAGAAGTTTCCCCCGCCGTTTCTCCCTCGGCTGTTTCTCCATTAATTTTTCCTTCTTCTGTTTTTTCACCAGCCACCTCCCCTTCTTCAGGTTTGGTTTCTTCCCCAGCAATCGTTCCCCCTTCAGTTGGAATGGCTCCGCTTTGGGAAGCCGAAGCAGTTGTTGTCCTAGTGATAGTCCTCGTTCGGGTTCTCGTCTTGGTTTCCACATTTGTTTCTTCATCCCCCACAAAACCCGAACCCGCTCCCGAAGCGCTCACCGCGCGGATAGCATAGAGATAATCGCCGCAGTTTCCGAGAAGATCAGCTAAACTTCCGGAAGTATTTGGCAAAATATTTACTGAAGTGGAAAAAGTTGAGGCATCAGCCGTAAATTCCCTGTCTTTGGAGCGATAGAGCTCGACTTTTGAAGTTAGTCCGTCATTGGCTGTCGTGAAAGTGACACCGCAGTTGTCGCCATCGCGGTCATAATTGAGTGGCGTCCCCGGAGCTTGGCTGTTTAGATTAACCGAAACCGGCTCGATTTGAGAATCTGCCGAGTCGCTTCCGGCTGTTGCCTTGGCATAAATTTCATAAACTCCGTCCGTATTGAAAACAGCATCGCAAGTGCCGGAATTTCCTCCCGTCTGGACAGTTAAAGTTGAAAAAACGGAAAAGTCCAGGTCGCTCGGCCCTTTTTTCCAGCAGTCAACTGTAATATTCCTTCCTCCAATAATATCTAAAACTACAAATCCGATATTAAGATTTCCGCTTCCTGTCGGCGTATCCGGCTGTTCCAGGCGGATGTTCAGAGGATTTGACGCCGCCTGGACATTTTTTCCAAATAGCATCGCTATTGAAGCCATTACCAGGACAAAAATTAATATTTTCACAACCTTATCTGCCGAAGGAAGCGCAGGATTATTATTTTTTCTCTTTCGGCTCCAAAGAATCAGTCCGATGCCAGCCGCAAAAATTGCAAGAGCCAGGATAATCCAAAGAGTATCTGAACCGGTGGCCGGAAGACCGGTGGAAGCTCCCAGAACTTTTGCCACATATTTTTTCCTGGTTTTGGTTTCCGTTTCAATTTCCGTGTCTTCATCAAGTTCCACGCGCTGATATGATCTATTTCCAGCCAAAGCAATTTTTGTTCCCACGAAATTGGTGTTGATATTCCCTGGATCAGGTTTTCCGGAAGCCGCTACAGAAAGGGCCAAAACCTGCCCCCCGCTGTCATCATCGCCCTTTGCCCAGGCATTATCCTTATATGTTCCGGCTTGCTGAGAACTTCCGACATTAGCCTTGAATTTGATCACAATTTCATCGCCGTTTTCCATACCGCCCAGTTGCCAAGTTCCCGGAGAATGATAAGCCGGATCGGGAACAGAAAGGTTCGTCGTCCCATTTTTCACAACGCTAGTGATGCTGTTAAAACTGAATCCGTTGGGCATCAAATCTTTCACAATCACGTTTCTGACATTGCTTTCAAAAGCTCGGATGGTGATGGTGTAGTCCACAATCGCTCCCGGACTTTGCAGATTCGGCCATTGATCGTTGAATTTTTCAATGGTAAGAACCGGAGGAACAGAAGGATGGTTTCCAATTTCGCAATAAACATTGTCTCCGGAAACAAGAGTCAGCGGATAATCATTGTCGCTGTCTATTGCGCTTTCGCTCTCAAATAGTGCGACTCTTTGTTCATCTTGGGAAAGTTCGCAGGATATATTTGTCTGTTTCCATCCGGTTTGGATGTTTTCAGAAAGTTTGTAATCTCCAGCCGAAAGGTTTTCAAAAACCGATTGCCCGCTTGCATCTGTTTTTTGCGTCATTCCAGAACCGGAAGCAATATTATCAAGAACAATATCCCAGTCCGGCATGGCCGCTTCCCCGTCATCCCAAATCCCGTTTTCATTGTCATCGCTATATTTTATGACAGTTACAGTTCCTGTTTCTGGGACTGTTTCCTGATTTCCAAAAAATTTTCCTGAAAAAATTTCTCCCGAGCAGTCAATTTCTATTTTATAGCACTTTGCGCCTTCATCAGTTGCTCCGGAGTTGTTATCAGCCACGCCCCATCCGCCTGTTGGCGCAGTTTGCTGCCAACCTCCCGGCATAGCTTCGCAGATATAATAAGTTCCGTATTCAAGACTATCAAAAAAATATTTTCCAGTTTCTCCGCCGCTGCCGGAAGTTGTCTTTTCTCCTGCTTTCTGCCAATCGGAATTATAAAGCCGGATAGTCCAATCGTTCATGAATTCTTCTCCCCAATTCTGCCACCCGTTGCCGTTTAGATCATTAAATTTTCTTCCCTGAACGCTTCCCAATTTGAAATTTCCAAAATTTTTGTCAGAGAGATCTTCTCCGTTCAAAGTTATGTCATAGCATTGACTGTCTCCGGGCATAGTCTGCATCCAGCCAGTTACTTGAATTTCACAGACGCGGTATGTTCCAGCTAAAAGACCTGGAAAAGAATAATCTCCGTATCTATTGGTTATTGTGCTGGTTTCCCCCGCATCAAAAACTCCGTTACCATTGCTATCGATGAATATCGTCCAGCCCCGCATTCCCGTCTCGCAGCCCGGCTCAAAAATTCCATCCGCGTTGCAATCTTCAAACTTTTTTCCTGAAATTGAACCCTCCCTTTCAGTCTGGCAAGCCGCGCTGCATCCATCGCCGGAAAGCAAATTGCCATCATCGCATTGTTCATAATCCTGATTTATTATTCCGTCTCCGCAAACTGGCAAAACTACATTTTGGCAGACATTGCTGCAGACGTCATTATCAACACTGTTCCCATCGTCGCACTGCTCGGAGCCGTTTTTAATCGCGTCCCCGCAATATTCGCCGGAATTGCAATTTCCCCAGCCGTCACAGGTATTTAAGCAATTTTGACTTCCTAAATATCCTGAAACCGCACTGCAAGACTGAGATCCTCCATCACAAGTTTCTGATCCATTGATAATCCCATCTCCGCAATATAAAGTTGCCCCCCCGCAATCATTGGCCGAACCAGGCGTAGGATTATTAGTAATTATCCATGATCCAGTTCCATTAGGACAACGACTACCTGACTGGCTGCCACCAGGCGCTGTTAAATTTGATCCTGTTTCATCTCCATACAAGATCTCATCTACAATATTATCACTTGGATCTTTTAATGTAATCGTGTCGCCACTATTATTTAGCCAATTCGTTTTTTCTATCTTTAGAAAATCATTTCCAGAAATAGAATCAGAATCTGAAAAAGTGTATGTTTGAGCTGGGGTGTTATTATCAAATAATAATTTCCAACCGGCCAATGAAGCAGATGAATTATCTTTATTATAAAGTTCTACCCATTCAGGATTAGAATGTGAAGAAAATTCATTTATCACAATGTCCGGCGTTGCTCCAGTCGCAACCATAACCGTAAAATGATCAACATTCTCAACTTCCACTTTGTCCTTGCTGACATCTACGTTCTTCCCATCGAATTTTTTCAAATCGTTTTTGCTGATTTCCGAATTTTTTACTTCACTTGCCGTTTTTTCTATATAATAAACATTCTCAACTTCCCTATTCCCCGGCAAAGTAAAATCATATTCAAAATCCCCGTCTTTCATGCCAGTCGTCAGGTCGTAGGCGTATTCCGTAGCGGGATAGATTCCTTTTGGAAAATCCATTTCAGCAGTCTTTATCCGCTCAATCTTCAAAGTAGAAAGTTTTGCGGGATCAGTCGGAAGGCAGGTGAAAGTCACTGAAACCTTGTCGTCCAGCGGAAACTGGTATTTTATCCCCAGTTTAACCGGATTTTTGGTTTCAGCTGTTCCTTTTTCCTTATTGGCTGTCCAATCTTCAGCAGAATTGTTTTTTATTTCCGCTCCCTCCGGCAGACATTCCTTTTCCTGGATTTTTTCGAGCTTTTTTGGTTCTTCTGCCGAAGGTTTCTCGTCAAATACTGCTTCAGGAGTAATCAGCCCTTCTTCGACAGGCGGCAAAATTAGCCCGGTATCAGCCGGTTTTTCATCTCCAGTTTCTTCCTTGGAAGCACCAGTTGGGACGCTTTCGGGCTCGACTTTAATATTTTCATCTTTTAATCCAGCTGGTTCCGTTGATATCTTTGTTTTATCGCTCGGAGCTTCCAGCTTGGGTTCCTCTTTCAATGTTTTTGGTGTTTCTTTTTCCGCTTCTTTAGCCTCATCTTTCTTGTCTTCGCTTTCTTCCTTCGCCACAGAGCTGGAATCAGAAGCAGGACTTTCTAAATTAGCTTCCTCGGCAATCACCGCCGCAGGAGCAAAAAGAGCTCCGGTCGCTAAAGGAACACTAACAGACTGAAGAACCATAAGCATAATGCCAAAAGTATGGATTCCTTTTGATGCCACTTTTTTCGCCTTTTTCTTGATTTTTTTCATTTTTTTGAATTATTAGGATTTATTAAAGATAATAAAAAAAGCCAATTAAAATTAATCAGTATAGATTGACTAACTTTAATCGGCTTGCCAAAACAAAATTTGACCAAGTAATTTTCACCCGTATTTTTTCCCGAATTCTCCCCTTCCTCTAGAATTCCAGAATGCTAGTTTTTATTTTACCCCGTAGAATATCACGTAGCTTTAGATCCGATTCATAGAACCTTATTCCACCGGGATTTCCTCTTTCCCATATTAACAAAGCAGTAATTTATGTCAATAGTTTTGGCTTGACAAAAGGAAAATACGTGGTTTTATAAAATAGCTTCCTGGACAAATCTGAAAAAGTATGCTATAAAAGCATAACGGTCTTTAACAATCAGTTTTTTAGTCCCCTCTTTTCGCCTTATGTTTGGGCCAAGAGACGGGGCTAAAATAAATTCATTTCAAAATACCAAAGGAGGAATCATGGATATTTTATGGAAAATTAAGTCTTGTTTTATCAAAAAGTTCGAACCGGAATACAACGGGTTTGAGCTTCAAAATTGGGAAACGTTCGGCTTGTCTAAAAAAGAAGTCGAGACCAGCCGTGACTGGCTGGGTACATATTTGGCAGTGGCTTTCATGATGATTGTCGCCGGACTGCTTAAGTATTTCCGGCTTCAGGACAATTTCACGCAGGACATTCTTAGGCCAGAATGTTTTGTAATTTCAACTTCAGGTTTATTGGTAATTTCTTTCTTGACAGATTTTAACCTCCGGAAATTGGCAGTTTTGGTTTTTATTGGACTCATCATCATTTTTCTTTAAAAAAGGAGAATTTATGAGATTCCTGGCCATTACAGCTTTTCTGGTTTTTCTTTTGCTGGCAATCGCGTCGCTTTCGGCCAGCGAATGCATGGCAGCCGGCCGTCTCAATTTTGTTATGAGACAACCTCCTCCCAAGCAAACGATAATTTACCCGGTTTTTTGGATGGTTCCGGAGGAACCATCAAGAAAACCGATTACGATCTGACCGGGCTGGCGCTAACGCGCCACCCGGTTTTTTTGTTTTCGAAAAACAAAACATCCCAATTTCTTGAGATGATTTTTGTGTAGCCTCTCTCGAGGAGAGTAAGACAAGGATTCTTGCCTTTGATTGTTTTTTAGCCTAGCCTTTCAGCCTCGGCTTTTTGTTTTTTATTTTTGTTTTTACCCCCTTTCTCTTCATTCAAGCTTTCAATTGTAAATGCACAGAGAGAGGGTAAATTTTTTTATTTTAACGCAGCCGCTGGATCTGTTTTAAATATTTTTCCAAAATTCAAGTTTGCCATAATTGTCTTTGCAGCTTCAAAAATAAACGCGGAGGGCATGAGCAAAAGAGCAAACAGCATAGCTGCCATTGAAACCATCTGGAGAGCTTTGAAAGCTGTGTTTGCGTTTTTTGCGAAATAATTTTTCACGTCGGAAAAATAATTATTTCCCGCTTCGTTTTTTTCATAAGCTTCCTTATCCGCGCCAAAATTTTCCATCTTTTCTTCTTTGACTGAAAGAACCGTCGGTGCAATTTTCTGATCCTCTTTTAAAACATCTTTTTTCTCTTTTCCGCTGAAGTTTTCTTTTTTATTCGCAGCTTCCCCTGCTCCGGCTAAAGTTCCAAATTCCTGGACGGTTATGATCGCCATCTGCTTGTTGATCTCTCCTGCCCCGACCGCCACTCCGATTTCGAAAAATTTCGGGTTCATAATATTTTTTTTGTGAGTCGGGCTTTCCATCCAAGCTTTGTGCTGGCCTTCAGCCGTCAAAAAATTTATAGCCAGATTCTCTCCTGCGTATTTATAGTCATATCCTTCTTTTTCAAACCAGCTCCAGGGAGTCGCTCCTTTGGGGGAAGTATGGGCGAAATAATTATTCTTAATCATATCGTCTAATTTGTCCCGGGCAATCTTATTCAGGGTTTCGTTTTCGTTAAGATCGACTAATCCTTCGTCATTTCTTGAACCATTGACCAGATTAATCACTCTGGCAGCAGTGATTTCACTTGCATAAGCCAAGTCGACAAAAATAGAAAAAACCAATATGAATATAAAGGCAAATGAGATGAGTATTATTTTTTTGTTTTTTATTTCCATTTCATTCGTATATTAGTATATTTGTATAAAATTCGTAATTCGTAGAGAGAAACAAAAAACGGGCTTCTACACCCGTTATCTTGGCTCTTTTGAGCCTGCTGCACCCCTATTATAGCACGATAGGGATGAAAAGTCCAGTGTTCAATCATTGACCACGATGCCCAAAATGATCGAGCACGTCATAATAAGCGGTCCGGTAAAAATTACCATCGCTCGCCCGAGAGAAGAAGAATTTTTTTTCCAAACTTCCTTTTCCCCCTCCAGAGCGGAAAAGAATTCTTTCTTGATATTTTTCATATCTTTATTCCTTTCTTTCTATCGTTTATATCCAGATGCCAGGGCCTCCTGAATACATTCCAGCTTTTCACAGATATAAAAAACGACTCCGTCTTCGCTCCAGTATGGTTTGGTATACCCATAGTCTCCACAACTGGAGCATTGCCCAAATTCGCCGGGACTAGCTAGAATACAAACAATGAAAGCAAGGAACAAAAAAACAGCAACACCAAACAGAATAATCAAATCCAGCAGCATCGCAACATCCTCCTTATTTTTTTATTTCCAATAAAATATCCTGATCTTCAATGGCAAATTTCCTTGAAAGGTCAGGACTGTTAATTTTTTTATTTGTTAAAGAATTTGCCAAAGTTTCTTTGGCAATTAAATCGCCGAATTTTTGGAAAACTGACGACCAGCCATCATAACCTATTTCAATCCGGTTGTCAACCTCATACCCAGCTTCCTTCCGCATTTCCTGAATACTACGAATTATCTCGCGGGCAATGCCTTCGAGCTTGAGATCTTCGGTAATTTCAATATCTAAAGCTATTAAACCATACTTTTCATCGTATGGAAATTTTCTTTGATCATCTGATAACAAACCAAGTTTTCTTTTGTTCTTGTCTATAAAATTTGCGACTAATTCATTGTCAAACTGTTCTTTATTATTAGTAATTCTAATGCCCTTGATGTTTAACTCTTCACAAATTATAGAAATAAATTCTTTTTCAAATTTAATTTTTGTATAAATATAAGCTTCCGTCAAAGGTTGTCTGACTTTCAACTTATATTCTGCTCTAGTTGCCAATCCTTGGGAAATTATATTTCTAACTGCCGCCATTTCCTCGTTCAATTTTTCATCAATCAACTTTTCATCCGCCACCGGAAAATCAGAAAGATGGACAGAAACAATATCCTCCTCGCCCGCTTGCGGGAGAGGATGTCCCGAAGGGACAGGAGAGGGATTCACAAGATTGCGATAAATCTCATCCGCAATGAACGGCGTAAACGGCGCCATCAGTTTGGAAATGATCACCAAGACATAGTGCAGCGTTTCATAAGCCTCATTTTTGTCAGTATCATTTTCCGATTTCCAAAATCTTTTCCGGCTCCGGCGGATATACCAGTTGGAAAGATTGTCGACAAAAGATTCAACTGGCTTTGCCGCGCCATAAACATCATATTTTTCCAGCTTTTCATCAATTGTTTTTATTAACATCTGCAATTCGGAAATTATCCATTTGTCTAATAAATTCTTTGACTCTGCCTTTTTCTCGCTCGGCACAAATTTATCAATATTCGAATACATCACAAAAAAATAATATGAATTCCAAAGCATGCGGAAAACGCGATTCATAATGTCTTTCATGCCTTTGACATCAAACCGCTTGGGAAGCCCCGGCTGATTGATTGTATAGAGCATCCAGCGAAGCATATCTGCTCCATATTCATCCATAATTTTCATCGGCTCAACGATATTCCCTTTTGACTTACTCATCTTTTTTCCCTTGGCATCAAGAATATGGCCAAGGCAAATTACATTTTTGAAACAATTTCCCGATGGAACTTTTTTGTCTATGCTAAGCAGAGATGAGATAGCATGAAGCGTATAAAACCATCCGCGGGTTTGATCTATGGCTTCACAGATGAAATCGGCTGGATAATATTTTCCGCTTTCAATTTTTTCTTTGATTTCTTCGCTAACATCATTGGGATAATGCCACTGCGCTAGAGGCATCGAACCGCTGTCAAACCACACATCCATCACTTCCGAAACTCTTCTCATTTCCTTTCCGCAGGAACACTTGAATTTAATATCGTCGATGTATGGCTTATGGACATCATCTATTTTTTGCCCGGATATTTTTTTTAATTCCTTTATAGATTCAATGATTTTAGTTTCTCCACACTCACATTCCCAAATTGGAAGCGGCGTGCCCCAATAGCGTTCGCGCGATATCGCCCAATCTTTCACCCCGCGAAGCCACTCGCCGAATCTTCCCTCTTTGATATGCTCCGGAACCCAATTTATTGGCTCGTTATTTTTTACCAGTTTATCTGAAAGTTCACTCATCCGAATAAACCATGACGGCTTGGCATAATATATGAGCGGCGTATCGCATCGCCAGCAGAAAGGATACTCATGTTCGTATACTTTTTCTTTAAAAAATAGATTGCGTTTTTTTAAATCCTCAATGATCAGATCATCGACTTCAAACCTGTTTTTATCATTTCTTTTTTTAACTGGAATTCCTTTGCCCGGAACATCCGCATCGATTTCCCCTTTGTCATTCACTGTGAGAAGCGTCGGCAAATCATTTTCCCTTCCAGCATTGGCATCGTCTTCTCCAAAGGCTGGTGCAATATGAACAATGCCAGTTCCGTCTTCAGTTGTCACAAAATCGCCGGAAATTATTTTGTAGGCTTTTTTATTATCAGTCAGATTGTAAAGAGGTTCATAATTTAAATTTAATAGTTTCTCTCCTGTGATAATTTTTATATTGTATTTTTTTACAAAATCTTCAACACTTAACAACAAATCATCAAAATTTTTACTATTAAAATATCCATCTATTAAATAACGAACTTCTTGAAATCCAGCAGCACCTTGCATGTTTTTCCAAAAAATATCCTTAGATAAAATATAATATCCAGATTCAATTATATTTTCTTCTTTTATTTCATTATTAACTGAATAACTTCCAGAAATTTTCCCTCTACTTCTTTTTAGAATTACATAATCTATATCTTTATTTATAGCCAAAGCAACATTTCCAGGCAAAGTCCAAGGCGTCGTGGTCCAAGCTAAAATATAAGCATTACCATCAACTTCAAAATCATCTATTTTTTGCCCGTCTTTTAATTTAAATTTCACATAGACCGAATTGTCTTTTATCTTCTGATAACCCTGCGCTACTTCATGAGATGAAAGCGCCGTTCCGCAGCGATAGCAATACGGAACAACTTTATGGCCTTTATAGATCAAGCTTTCGCCTTTCTTATTTTTAGTTTTCCAGATCTGCGCAATTACCCACCAAACTGATTCGATATACTTGTTTTCATAAGTAACATATGGACTTTTCATGTCCACCCAATAAGCCATCCTTCTTGTCATTTTTTCCCAAAGATCCTTATATTCCCAAACTGATTCTTTGCACTTTCTGTTAAATTCAATAATGCTTTCGCGCATGTTCCCCTGAACAATGTTTTCGATATCCTGTTTATTTTTCAGTCCCAATGCTTTTTCCACCTGAAGTTCCACCGGAAGTCCGTGCGTATCCCAACCGGCTTTTCGCTCCACGCGATAGCCTTTCATTGTTTTATATCTCGGAATGACATCTTTGAAAGCCCGCGCCAAAACATGATGAAGACCCGGCTGGCCATTGGCCGTCGGCGGTCCTTCGTAGAAAATAAAGGATTTTTCTTCCGGATTTTTTTCTACCGATTTCTCAAATATTTTATTCTCCTCCCAAAATTTAAGAATTTCCTCCTCCATTTTGGGAAGCGAAACTTTTGGATCGACTTTTTTGAACATAGAATTGCTAAATATAATCTTATCTAAGCTTAAATCAAAATACTGAAAAAATCAATAAAAAGACCGCCCTGGATCAAATTACCAAGGCGGATGAAATCGGCAAATGGGTTAGCTGACAAACAAGTCGTTTTCTATGATACTGCCTATCTCCTTAAGCAGATCAGAGAGATTGGATGATTTGCGGGCAAAATGCCTGACTCCCATCTCTCTTGCCAGGGGCCAATATTCTTCCCGGCTTGTGTTGAAAATAATCTCAGTATGAGGAAAATTTTTGCGGATATCCGCAAGAACCACCCATGGATCATAATCTAACAGCCGAACTCCGATGATGATGATGTCCGGTTTTTCGCTAGCAATTCTTTCCATGAGACGAAAAGGCGTTTCAACCAAAACCACTGAAAAATAGCCCGCATCCCTCAATTCCTCGTTGTAAAGAAGACGGACGTGCTCTTCACTATCAACAACCATTATCTTTACCATCTTGGCCTCCTTTGCTTTTGTATTTTTCAAAAGAAACAAAAAAACTGCTCTGCAAGACCTAAAGTATTTTAAGCCTTGATTGGCAGTTTTTTATTTTCCTGTTTATTTTACGCTTTTGTAGACTTCCAGCGTTTCCCTCGCCGTCTTTTCCCAATCAAACTTCTTCACTTGTTCAAATCCTTTCTGGCGCAAATCATAGCAAAGTTTGTCATCTTTCGCCAGTTTTAGCATTGCATCAGCAATCTCCTTTATATCTATCGGGTTCACCAGAATGGCCGCGTCGCCGGCAATTTCCGGAATTGAAGAAACATTGGAAACTATGGCCGGCGTGCCCGCCGCAAAAGCTTCCAAAACGGTCGTTCCAAATCCCTCATAAAGAGACGGCATCACAAAAAATTCGGCATTTTTGAACATGGGAACGATTTCATCTCCAATTACATATCCTGTGAAAATAACATCTTTCCCAATCTCCATATCTTTAGCCATTTTTTTGTACTCTTCGGCCAGCCAACCCCTCTTTCCCGCCATAACCAGTTTGTATTCGCATTTGCCGATTTCTTTTTTCAGCTTCTCCCGCATAATTTTATAGGCTTCAAAAAGCCGGGAGATGTTTTTGACAGGTTCGAGAGTTCCTAAAAATAAAATGTATTTTGTTCCATTGTTGCTGATCCCGAACTTAGCCATGATTTTTTCCCGGCTCATTGCCGGCTCTTCAAAAAACCGCTTGTCCAGCCCTGAATAAATCACCTTCACTTTTTCACCTTCGCATCCAAAAATATCGCAGATATCTTTTTTGGTAGATTCTGATACGGCAATAACCTTATCCGCTTTCCCAACCATAAGCTTCGTGACTGCTTTAATTCTGGCCGTTTTAATTTTTGGAAAAACATCCGGCACTTTGTATGATGCCAAATCATGGACAGTCACAATCATTTTCCCGCGATAAGCCGTTGGAATCCGGTTTGTCGCTGAAGTTGAATGAACCACATCTAAATGTTCGCGAGCCAGCGTGGCTGTTCCCAAAATTTCGTTGTAGGCTCCCGGAAGATACTTCTTGTAATCTGAAAAAGGATAGAATTTTATTTTTACATTCGGTTGCTTGAATTTCTTGATGTCTTTTTCCCGCGCGTGAAAATCGAATAAAATCACATATTCGTTTTCTTTGTCAATTTGAAGCAAATGGCGGATTAGTTGATATGTATAATGCCCTACGCCAATCGCATCGCCCTTTTCCGGATTAAGTATGCTCCTGGCGTCTATTCCAATTTTCATATGTTTGGCTTAATTATTAGGGCTTTTAGCTCCTTAATTGTAACAATTATTGCCCTGCCCGTCCAGTTTCTATTTGACCCTAAAGGATTGCCTGTGTATTTCGCAAAATCCATGTTTTTTTATCATTTCCCGGTGCATTTTTGTGCCATATCCTTTGTGCTTCATAAAGCCATATTTTGGATATTTTTTATGCATTTCGCGCATTATCCTGTCCCTCGTCACTTTGGCGATAATGGAAGCCGCCGAGATTGATTTCACTAATTTGTCTCCGCCAATAATTGCTTGCTGCTCATAAGAACAATTTGGGATAATCTTATTGCCATCGACCAGTATAATGTATCTTTTCCCATGAAACACAGAGCGTGGGACATAGAAAAAATTTTTGTTTTTTAAATTTTTCCTATTTTTTGTGTTATATGTTTCATGTTTTATGCTATATGATAGCGAAGCGATTGCTTTTTTCATCGCCAAGAATGTCGCCTGCAAAATATTTATCTTGTCGATCGTTTTATGGTCACAAATCCCGATCCCGACATGGAACTGCTCCAGAATAAAATCATACGATTCTTCGCGCTGCTTTTCCGATAACAATTTAGAGTCGCGGATTAATTCCAAACTCCCCTTCTCCCCTTGGGAGAAGGTGGCCGTAGGCCGGATGAGGGAGGAATCTTTATTAAGCTTTTCTAATTTACTTAGTTTTTCCCCTCTCCTGCCCTTCGGGCATCCTCTCCCGAAGGGAGAGGAGGACTTTAACAAAACAGCGCAGGCGACTACCGGCCCGGCTAATGGTCCTCTCCCTGCCTCGTCCACACCAACCACAAAATCATAGCCTTTTTGGGCATATTTTAGCTCAAAATTGAATATTGACTGATTCTTCATAACATGGCAGAATAATATGGTGTTCTTTTTTTAATCCAAGTGAATCTTATCATGAAAGATTGATTCTTGGACAGAAAACTCGAGTTAAAACAAAAAAGAAGCTCCGGACAAACCGGGTCTTTTTTGTTTTGGAAATAAAAAAGAACCCTGACAACATAGCTCGTCTGCTCCAAAGAGTCAGTTAGCATTTTGCTGTCAGGGTCAAACCCGGCAAGTAGATTCAGTGCGGAATCTACGCCCGCCAGTCGTCCCTTCTGGACTTCGTGTCGACCGCCTGCTTCGTGATGTCGTCGATGGCTATGGAATATCCGATATTGACATAGCTACGCTCCGTTTGACGATTAGCCATCATCGGGCCATCTTCTCCTCGCAGGTCTGTTATCTCGATGAGGGAAAGGCCAGAAAAAGATAATGTCACCGTCCGGTCGTTGGCGGTGATCGCCTTCGATTCCTCCGGAGCGTTTGCTGTGAACGCGGTTACAGCGGTAGACGCAATAGCCATAGTTGTGGCAGGTGGAGTCGCCAGTCCAGAACAAACGGCCGCAGTATCCCCAACATCGACAGAGCTACCACCTCCGTTATGCGTCGGAACCGTGATCATCGGCAAAGTAAAAGTGATTTGCGGGTTCATCGCGCCTACCGTCGTCGCGCTCAAAACCATCGCAAGGGTCAAAAGACAAAGAACCAAACACGGACGACCTCTGTTTCGAACCATCTACTCCTCCTTTTTTTGTGTTCACTTCGGTCGTTCCCTTGCCGGAAACAGTTCCGGCACCAATGTGTTGCTTCAATCATACAAAAAAAATAAACACCAGTCAATAAATAAGATTTCGTCAAACCCGATTTTATGCTAAACTATATCTATTGTAAAAAATATCCTGCAAGCCCCATGGAGCAATCCGGGAAATGAGGATAAAAAATTATGGATATACTAATACTGCCTTACTAAATATTTTAAACTACTTCTTAGGGGTAGTTTTTATATTAAATTTAAAAATCAAATCTCAAAATGCAAAATGACAATGTAAAATACAAAATTATTTTTCTTTTTTAATTTTGATTTGTCATTTTTATTTTTGATATTTACATTTTGATTTATGAAATTCACACATCTTCACGTCCACAGTCACTACAGCCTTTTAGATGGTCTTGCCAAGATCGATGATCTTTTGAACCGCGCCAAGGAACTGGGAATGGAGTCTCTCGCCATTACTGATCACGGGGTTCTTTACGGCGGAATTGAATTTTATATCAAAGCCAAAGAAAAAGGCATTAAGCCGATCATCGGCTGCGAAATGTATGTTACTGCTGGAGATTATTTGAGCAAAAACAATACAACGGAAGACAAAACCCGCCATCACTTGATTCTGCTTTGTAAAAATGAAAAAGGTTACAAGAATTTAATGAAGCTTATTTCCATCGCACATTTGGAAGGATTCTATTACAAGCCAAGAATCAACAAAGAGCTTTTGCGTAAACATTCAGAAGGCCTGATTGGACTTTCTGCCTGTGCCGAAGGCGAAGTTCCCGCTGCTGCTATTTCCGGAGATCTCGAAAAAGCTGAAAAGCTAGCGCTGGAATATCAAAAAATTTTTGGCAAAGGCAATTTTTATCTCGAAATACAATATCATCCAAAATTCGAAAAACAAGCCATTGCCAACAAAGCTCTCGTTGAAATATCAAAAAAACATAATATTCCTCTCATTGCAACAAATGATATCCATTACGTCAAAAAGGAAGACGCGCCAATCCAGGATATTTTGCTTTGCATCCAGACCAACCGGAAAGTAACCGAAACAAACCGGATGAATCTCATGGATTTTGAACTCTATCTCAAGAGCCCGGAAGAAATGGCCGCTCATTTCAAAGATATTCCCGAAGCGCTGGAAAATTCCCAAAAAATTGTCGACGCCTGCAATTTGGAAATAAGATTGGGCGAAACCCAGCTTCCCCATTTTGACGTTCCAAAGGGATTTACCGCCAAATCCTATCTCCGAAAACTGGTTGAGGAAGGATTTGGAAAAAGATTTGGCAAAAATATAACAGAAGAACATAAAAACAGAATGGAATATGAGCTGGGAATCATCGAAAAAACCGGCTTTGCTTCCTACTTTTTGATCGTCCAGGACTTTGTCAACTGGGCCAAGGAACAAGGCATCGTTGTCGGCCCGGGCCGCGGATCAGCCGCTGGAAGTTTTGTTTCCTATCTTATCGGCATCACTAACATCGACCCGATAAAATACGACTTGCTTTTTGAACGTTTTTTAAATCCGGAGCGGATTTCTATGCCTGATGTCGACATGGATTTTGCCGATGACCGGCGCGATGAAGTTTTGGATTATGTCCGGGAAAAATATGGCAACGATCATGTGGCGCAGATCATTACCTTTGGAACTATGGCCGCGCGCGCCGCTATCCGCGATGCCGGCCGGGCGCTTGGGCTGCCCTACGACTTTTGCGACAAGACTGCTAAAATGATTCCTATGTTTTCCACTATTCCCAAAGCTATCGAAGAAGTAAAAGAATTTTCCGATTTTTATGGAAGCGGTCCGGATGCCAAAAAACTGATTGACAGCGCGGCACGCCTTGAAGGCGTAGTCCGCCATGCGTCAATGCACGCCTGCGGAGTGGTCATTACAAAAGATCCAGTTGTTGAATATTCTCCTTTGCAAAAAATTATCGGAAAAGAATCCGGAGCGGTCACGCAATATTCATCTTCCACCAAATCCAGTTATATTGAAAAAATCGGCCTTCTTAAGATGGATTTTTTGGGGCTGAAAAATCTTACCATCATCCAAAATACTCTCCGCATTGTTCGAAAAATTCACCCTGTTGAATACGCCGCGAAGCGGCGTCCGCCAGAGGCGGAATTCAACAGGGTAAAAAATTCGGAAATTACCATAGATGATATCCCGCTAGACGACAAAAAAACTTTCGAGCTTTTGCAAAAAGCCAACACGACCGGAGTATTCCAGTTAGAAAGTTCCGGCATGAAAAGATATCTAAAACAGCTTGCGCCCAATGTTTTTGAAGATATTATTGCTATGGTCGCGCTTTATCGTCCGGGACCGATGGATTGGATTCCGGATTTTATCGCCAGAAAGCATGGAGAAAGAGAAATTCGCTATCTCCACCCCGCCTTAAAACCTATTTTGGAAAAAACTTACGGCGTTGCGGTTTATCAGGAACAAATTATGCAAATCGCCCAGCAGCTGGCCGGATTCTCTTTGGGAGAAGCGGATGTGCTGCGAAAAGCGGTCGGAAAAAAAATCTTCGCGCTGGTTCAGGAACAAAAGCAAAAATTTATTGAAGGCTGCATCAGCCAAGGCGTAGCAAAGAATGTCGCCGAAAAAGTTTTTTCTTTTATTGAGCCTTTTGCCGGATACGGTTTTAACAGAAGCCATGCCGCGTGTTATGCGCTCATTGGATATCAAACCGCTTATCTCAAGGCTCATTTCCCTGCTCCATTTATGGCCGCGCTTCTCACATCCGATCAGGATAATATCGATCGAGTGGCCATTGAAGTCGCCGAGTGCATTGAAATGGGTATTGAGGTTCTTCCTCCTGATGTCAATGAAAGTTTTGAGGAATTTGCCGTTATTATGGATAACGGCAAAGCCAGAATCCGCTTCGGCTTAAACGCCATCAAAAACGTCGGCCACACGATCGCCCATGAAATTGTTGAAGAGCGAAAAAGAAATGGAAAATTCAAAAACATTACGGACTTCATTGAAAGAATCCAGCACAAAGATCTCAACAAAAAATCCATCGAAGCCCTGGCCAAAGTCGGAGCGCTCGAAGAAATGGGAGAAAGAAACCAAATCATAGCATCGATTGAAATTATTCTCGCTCACTCCAAAAATATCCAGAAAATCAAAAATTCCAACCAGGAAAGCCTTTTCAGCGCTGAAGAAATTTCTCTTCCGGAAATCAAGATGGCTTCTTCAGAACCGGCTGAAAAAAAACAGCGCCTCGCTTGGGAAAAAGAGCTTCTCGGCCTTTATATCAGCGACCATCCGGTCAAAGAATACATCGAGTATCTCAATAAAATGGCTATCCGGATCAGAGATATAAATTCAGCGTATGTAGGAAGAAATATCAATGTCGGTGGCGTAATTTCCAAGGTCCAGAAAATTTTTCTCAAAAATCAAAAAACGATGCTATTTGTCACAATCGAAGATATTGATTCGCGGATGGAACTCCTGGTTTTTCCAAAAGTCCTGGAAAATAACGGATCGGTCTTTGAAGAAGAGAAAGTGATTCTCGCAACCGGAAAAGTATCTGATAAAGACGGAAGTTTCAAAATTCTCCTCGACAGCGCCAAAGTCATAACCCCGCAGGAACTGGAAAAATTCAAAAGAATTTTAGCCACGCAGAAAAATAATACTTCTCATAATCCTCCTCTCCCCTCGGGAGAGGACTCGCCTCGATTCGACGAGACATCTTATCGAGTCGAAGCGGGTGTCCGAAGGACAGGAGAGGGAGAAACTAAAAATAATCAGAATTCTAAATTAATCATTACCCTCCCGCCGAATTTTTCCAAAGAAATCCTGAAAAAACTTTCCGCGCATTTTGACAAGTGCCAGCTGGGATCAATGAAAGTTTATCTCAAAATCGGCACAACTACCTTGGAAACGCCTTATTGCATCAAAGAAATCGATGGCATAGAGCAAGATCTCAAAAACATTGTACCAGATGGAAAAATTGAGATAAGTTAGAAATTAATTTCACCGAAAAAGCCGGCTATCTCGACGATACCCGGCTCTATTTTTTAGCAAATTTTGATTCTTTACAAAACACCTTCTTTCCCATCCACGGTAATTTCAATATTTTTAACCGTCGGAAATTGCTTTAGCGTCTGGGTTATCTGCGCTTTGATTATTTCTTTTTCGCAAGAACCTCCTGCCCCATCAACTAGCTCATGGCTGAAATCAACTCTGGCAATTCCTCCCGCGATTGTGATTTTGTTCGCTTTCGCGTCCCGGCTTATCTGGGAAAAATATCCGTCGTCTTCTTCAGTTGCATAAGTTCCCCGGATCAATTCCAAAAGAGATTCTTTGGCCACGCCGGAAACTTTCGGAATCCTTCTCGAAGCCTCATAAACTTCTCCGCAATTTTGGGCATCCGGATCTTCCTTTCTGTTTCCAAAAAACACTTTGACATTCGTTGATTCCACTTTTTTGAATATGACAGGAATTTCTACTTCGTTTATTTCTGATCCGTCTTTAGCGCTATATTCAAAAACCTCTATTTTCCCCTCTTTTCCTTTCGGCTCTAAATAATTAAATGATGCTTCAAATGGCCCGAATTCTCCGATATCGGCACCCTCCACTGTTATATAGTTTTCAAGAAGTATCCTGTCATCAGAATCCTTAATTCTGTAGTTAAATGTGTTTTCAAATACTCTCGCTTTGCCTTTTATCGTTATCGGCAAGCCAACCGCCTCGTTGGCTTTCGGAAAATCAACGATAATATTTTTTTCTTCAGCATTATTTCCTGTTTCTGCTTTCTTTTCCTGATTATCCGCTTCAGTTTTTTGGGCTTGATTTGCCGCTTTTTTCGCTATTTCACCACATCCGGTAGTTGGTGCCGGCGCGCTAGGATTTCCATGCTTCACCCATTGGCCATTCTGACAAATCCAATCGTCCTCCCCGCTAAAAAATCTCATTCCCAATATAACAAAAAATATTATAATTAAAACTGAAACGACAAGTATAACTGCTTTTTTATTGGACATATTTGATTGATTTTAAAATTAAATCGAATTGTTCCACTATATCGCTGGAAAGAGAAGCACCGATGTCCTTATAGCTGAAAAATATGGTGTGAGCCGTTCCATTTTTCTCAAAACTGGTAAGAACCAGCCTTTCATTGCCGGAAAATGAGGGATCGATTTCCGGATTGGCTATGTAAGTGGTGACTGTCGTATTTTTACAGGCAATTTTAACTGTTTTTTTAGGGCCGAGCTTGTAGTTTTCCAGTCCAAATGCCGCCATGTCGCTTTTAATCTGAAAAGTCATCGCTTCGCCTTTGTCTCCCATGACCAAATTATTAGAATTGGAATTTTTTATCTTCCAATCGTTCGGATACATAAGGCTGAAACCGTATTTGTTATTCGTAAATGTTTCCCAGCCTTTCATATTGAGTTTGTCTTCGTCAGTCAAAGCCAGCGGGCAATCATCTAAACCGGCAGAAGTTTTATTGATCAGCGTTACGGATTCAAGAATTTTTTCCGTTGTTTTGATATAAGAAAGATTCGGATCGATTCCTGGTCCGCCATAAGTATCCTCTCGGCTTCCAAAATTAGCACCGAAGATATATTCTCCGTCTGCAGTCTTGCTTGAGTTGACTGCGCCAAAAAAGATTTCATGAATTTTTCCCTCATATAAAAGCTGTTCTACTTTCACGTCAGTGTCCAGGACAGTTAAAGTGCCTATTTTCTTTATTTCCCCTGCTCCAACGCCAGTTCTGTCGGAAATATAAAAGCTGTCATTTTTTCCTTTCAGTCCGAAATGAAGAAAATATTTTTTATCCGGAGTGTCAATGGTGATATTTTTGACATTCGCTTCTGTCACTTCGCTAATGCCATCAGTCTCTTTCAAATTCCAGTCAGCCGGATATCGAAGAGCATATCCGATTTCTGAATTGGCGTAGGTCTTCCAGCCGGGATATGCGTCTGCTGCTGCTTCCTCTGGAACAGCAGTATTTTCATTGCTTATTTGTTTTTCTCCTGTTTTTTCATCCGTCTTTTGCAAGTTCTCAATCTGCGATCTTAGACTGGATACTTCCTTATCTTTTTGATAATATTTATTCCATATGAAAAATCCCGACACTACGATAACAAAACCCAAGGCCAATCCCGCCACCAGCCATTCTGCAATTTTTTCTCCGCTATCTTCATCATCCGCAGACACATCCTCTTCGCGGATTCTTAGATTATTTCCGTTATTTACTTCTTTAAGTTGTTTTTCGTTCACTTTTTTATCTATTATTTTTTTATATTAATATTATACCATAAAAATTGACTATTCCAATCATTTATGTATAATGATAATAGAAAAACTGAATGCCGCGCTGACGCGGATTCACCAACCGCTGAGCAGCTGCTAAAAGTTAGCAAAATAACTTAAGAAAGTGTCCGCCGATAAGGCGGAAACTTGGGTGGAACCGCGGGATTTTATCCGCCGATGAGGCGAAAATAAAAGAACCCCGTCCCAAGAATCTGGCTGTTTTCAGATTTTTGTGACGGGGTTTTGCTTTGATGTCATAATACATCCGCCTGAATGCTGATTTGGGTAATCCTGACGCCAACTCCTCCGTATTTAATTGTAGTTCCGCATACAGGACAATGCATAGTTTGAATGGGTATGATCATGTTATACCCGCTGCTTTTTCCTCCTAGCGTTGAATTGCTGTTGTAATACAATTCCCCAGAAACAGGAACATCTTCAGTACAATTCTGATTGCCACAGGGCAAAAGTACTATAATCCTTTTCATCTGATCCTCCTTATTTTCAGATCAATGGTTAATGTGTCAACATATACAAATTAAGTTAACATAACAAATAAATTTATGTCAAAAAAATCTACCCCTAACAATTTAGAAATTCTCCGCCATAGCGCATCCCATGTTCTGGCGGCCGCCGTTTTAGAAATGTTTCCCGAAGCGCGCTTTGGCATCGGACCGGCCATTGAAAACGGGTTTTATTATGATTTTGATCTTCCTCGGACGCTCATTCCGGAAGATTTGCCTCTCCTTGAAGAAAAAATGAAAGCCATTATTAAAGCCAATCATCCGTTCGAAAGAGCGGAAATTTCCGCAAAAGAAGCATTAGATGATTTTAAAAAACTTGGGCAAGATTATAAAGTTGAGCTTATTAAAGATCTAGAAAATGAAGGAGAAAAAAAAGTCTCTGTCTATAAAACCGGGGTTTTTGTCGATCTTTGCACCGGACCACATCTGGATTCAACTGGAGAAATTCCAGCAGATGCGATGAAGCTCACCAAAATTTCCGGCGCCTATTGGAAAGGCGACGAAAAAAACAAAATGTTGCAAAGAATTTATGGCGTGGCCTTTGAGAATCAAAAAGAACTGGAAAATTATTTAAAAATGCTAGAAGAAGCTGAAAAGAGAAATCACGTTAAGCTGGGAAAACAGTTAAAGCTTTTTTCTATCCATCCCGAGGGCCCCGGTTTCCCCTTTTTTCATCCCAAAGGAATGATAATCTGGAATGAATTGATTAAATATTGGCAAGAGGAACACGAAAAAGAAGGATACCAAGAAATCAACACTCCGATTATTCTTAAAAAAGAACTTTGGGAAAAAAGCGGGCACTGGGACCATTACAAAGACAGTATGTATTTTACAAAAATAGATGCTATCGATTATGCCGTAAAGCCCATGAATTGCCCGGGCGGAATACTTATCTACAAATCCGACCTGCATAGTTACAAAGAGCTTCCCTTAAAGCTCGCTGAAATCGGCCTTGTTCACCGGCATGAACTTTCCGGAACGCTTAACGGCCTTTTCAGAGTCAGGATGTTCCGCCAAGATGACGCTCACATTTATTGCACGGAAAGTCAGATAGGAGAAGAAGTCATGAAACTAATAAAGCTTATCGACCGGATATATAAAACTTTCGGCCTTTCCTATCATATAGAGCTTTCGACACGGCCTCTAAAATCAACTGGTACCGACAAAATGTGGAAAACAGCTGAAAAAGCGCTGGGCGACGCACTTGATAAGATGAAGATTGATTACAAGCTCAACCCGGGAGACGGGGCTTTCTATGGACCAAAGATTGATTTCCATATCAAAGACGCGATTGGAAGAACGTGGCAATGCGGAACAATCCAGCTTGATTTTTCGATGCCAGAGCGCTTTAAGCTTTCTTATATTGGAGAAGACGGTAAAGAACATCGGCCGGTAATGCTTCATCGAGTTATTTATGGAGCGGTAGAAAGATTTATGGGTATTCTCATCGAACACTACGCCGGGGCCTTTCCCGTCTGGCTTTCGCCTGTTCAAGTAATGCTTATTCCGGTCAGCGAAAAATTCAAAAAATACGCCCATTCCGTAGAGACGCAATTTATTGCGTCTAATATTCGCATTAAAGTTGACGATTCTGACGAGACTCTTGGCAAGCACATCGCCGAAGCCGAAAAGCAAAAAATTCCATATATGGTTGTGGTGGGAGAGAAAGAAGAAAAAGATAATTTGGTTGCAATCAGAACTCGCGGAGAGAAAAAACAAGAAACGATGAAAATTGATGAATTTATTGAAAAGATCAGAAAGGAAATTGACGAAAAGAAATAGTGATATAGAATAGAAGGGCGGCAAAACCGCCCTTTTTGTTAATTTTATGCAATACTACATAAAAACTTTCGGGTGTCAAACTCCGTAAAGTCGTTTCGCGACCATGGGACAAGTGAACTATATGAAGTATTATATCAAGACATTTGGATGTCAGATGAATTTTAGCGACAGCGAACGAATCGCTGGGTTTTTAGGATTGCACAAATTTAAGCCAGTCAAAGATATAAACCTGGCTAATTTAGTAATATTTAACACTTGCGGCGTGCGGCAGACAGCCGAAGATCGGGTTTATGGGCAAATACATAACATTAGGAAGCAAGAAGAAAGAAGTAAGAATAAAGCAAAAAGGGTAATAGTTTTAACTGGATGTTTGGCAAATCGAAAAGATGTGAAAAGAAGATTAAAAAATAAAGTTGATTTATTCTTTCCAATTAATGATTTTAATAAATTCGAACATTTTATCATTAAAAATTGTTTAAAAATTAAAAATTTAAAATTAAAAATTCCGGCAAGGCAAAGTAAATGCAAAAATCTAAGTTATTTATCAATTAAACCCAAATATCTAAATCCTAAGGAAACCTACGTGCCGGTTATGACCGGCTGCAACAATTTCTGCTCCTATTGCGTCGTTCCCTATGCTCGAGGACGGGAAATCTCAAGACCGATGGAAGATATTGTGAAAGAAATCAATGCTTTGAATAAAAAAGGGTGCGGAGAAATAACTTTATTGGGACAGAATGTAAATAGTTATAAATATAAAAATACGCCTCGCCTGTCATCCCCGCGAAAGCGGGGATCCAGTGAGAAAATTAAATCAAACGACTGGATTCCCGTTTACACGGGAATGACAAATATTACTTTTCCCTATCTTCTTGACTTTTTTGCTCATTCTTATCCTCAAATAAATTTTAAGTTCTTAACTTCTCACCCGAAAGACTTTTCTGATGAATTAATCAATACTATCGCCAAAAACAAAAACATTTCCCGAGAAATTCATCTCCCGGTTCAATCCGGCAGCGATAAGATTTTAAAAGCTATGAACCGGCCATACACGCAAAAAAAATATCTGGCGCTAATTGGAAAGATTAGGAAGAAAATTCCGAACGCGACTTTTACCACTGACGCAATTGTCGGTTTTCCAGGCGAAACAGAAAAAGATTTTCAAGAGACCGCTAAAATTTTCAAGAAAATAAAATGCAGCGAAGCCTATATAAACAAATATTCTCCCCGTCCGGGAACAACCGCCTGGAAACTGGGAAATCCTATTTCTTGGGAAGAAAAAAAGAGAAGAGAAAAAGTTTTAAGAGCATTAGTTAAATAGCCTTATCACTCCCGCGCCTGTCTACCAGCGAGGCAGAAAAGCGAGAATCTCAAGTCAAATAACTGGATCCCCGCTTTCGCGGGGATGACAACAATAATATGCGAAGTAAAAATCCTAGAATTATCGTCATTCTCGGCCCTACTTCATCCGGAAAATCGGAAATAGCCATTCGGCTTGCCAAAAAATTCGACGGAGAAATCATTTCGGCTGATTCCCGGCAAATTTATCGCGGAATGGACGTAGGCACCGGCAAAGTGCCAAAATCAAAAATCAAAAATCAAAAATCAAAATTACAATTTAAAAATAAAAAGTTCAATCCATATTGGAGCAACGGCGTTGCTCATTATCTAATCGATATTGTAAGTCCCAAAACAAATTATAATGCGGCTAAATTTAAAAAAGATGCTTATGGAGCTCTTAAATTTATAATTAATCGTGGAAAAATTCCGATTATCTGCGGCGGAACCGGGTTCTGGATAAAATCCATCGTAGATAATGTAGCTTATCCGGAAGTAAAGCCGGATTGGAAATTACGCAATAAATTGCGAAATAATTCAGCGGAAAAATTATTTAAGATGCTTGAAAAATTAGATCCAAAGAGAGTTACGAATATCGATAAAAATAATAAAGTCCGCTTGATTCGCGCAATTGAAATATGCAAAAAACTCAAACATGTTCCCTCTCTCCCCCCGGGAGAGATGTCGCGAAGCGACAGAGAGGGAGAAAACCATAATTTTCTCCAAATAGGCATTAAACTTCCCAAAGAAAAACTTCATAAAAATATAAAAAAGCGCCTAAAAAAAAGATTCGAGGCGGGAATGATTAAGGAAATTAAGGATTTAAAAAAACAAGGATTGTCCTGGAAGAAAATCCAGAGCTTCGGCCTGGGATATTTCTGGATTCCGCTATATCTTCACCCTATTAAATACGCCGTGAAACGGCGTCCGCCAAAGGCGGAATTCAACATGGTAAAAAACAAGAAAGAATTATTTGATAAAATATACCAAGCAGAAAAAGATTATGCCAAACGACAGATGACCTGGTTTGGAAAAGACAAGCGAATAAAATGGATCGAAAAATACAAGGATATTGAGAAAGAAGCTATGTCTTTTCTAAAATAAACGAGGCAATACGAATTACGTATTGCCTTTTGAAATCAGAGAAAACATTGTTCCCTATAATACCGTTATACTCCCAACCATTTCATTCGCAATCCCTAGAATCTGGAAGAAACGATATTGGACAAATCCTCCCTTCATAAAACATGCCACGCAACAAGGCAAGCCTTCTTTCTGCATTTCGCCGTGACAATTAACGAATTCAACTTCAACAAGTTTTGCATTGTCTTTTCCGCAAGAGCAATGCCCTACCCTGCCGTTCATACTTACAAAAAAATCATATTTCTTAACCATCTTGCCCCTCTCTTTCTCCAAAAAGAACTAAAAAAAAATTCCCCTTATCGGGGAATGCCACTGTTTAAAATCCAAAAAATGCCTGGCTCTTTTATAATATTTTTTTTAGAATAGTTTTTCATACTTTCTATTATACAAAGAAGAATATTTCTTAAATCTTCGCTATTCGCAAACAAACCTGATGCATTCAGCTCCAGAACTAGTATGACTGGGATTATCATACATTAAGATATTTGTTCCGCAAAAAGCATACTGATCAACTCCATAACCCGCACTTGTGCACACCCAATCCGAACCTAATATTTTACTACAAGCCTCGTTTCCCGTGGTTGTAGAGTCATTAAGCCGGGTAAATCTATGTTCAACCTTACATTTTTTCCAATTTCCTTTCCCACTGGCATCTGAAGTTAAAACCTTTCCTTCTCCCTGTGTTCCATTATTCATTCTAATACTTCCGACAATATCCATTCTTACTGAAGGACTTTGTGTCCCAATTCCGACATTTCCCATTTTTGTTACCCTCATCGCTTCAGTATTGCCCGTAACAAAAGCTAAGTCGCCCGCTGTATGTCCGGATGACTGAAGATTTACCGTTCCTGCTTCTTCCGACGACGGAGGCCAGGAACCTTCGAATTTTTTGTTTATTGAAATGAGTAAATGCTGGTCATTATCTGATATATCTGCCTTAACATACCCCAGACCAAGTATGCCTCCCCCTATTCCAACAGCTCCGGAAAAAACAGCATTGCCATTCACGCCAAGTCTTTCTCCTGGAGTCTGGGTATCAATGCCTAAATTGCCCGAAATATGAACCGGGCCCCTGACATCTAATTTTTTCCTAGGATCATCTGTACCAATTCCAACTCTCCCGCTATATACAACAAGACTTGGATTAGTACTGCCGACATCCAATCCGATTCCAAACGCTCCGTTCTTAATTTGTCCCATGCCTGAAGTGTTTATAGGAGCTCCTATATTGTCGCCTGGAGGAGCAGATATCGGCTCTACCCATGCTCGCACAAACTGAAGGGACGCTCCCAGTATTACTCCAATGGAAATTACACCTACCCACCAAGAAACTTGTTTTTGGATTTTTTCTATCATTTTTTTGATTTAAAAAAATTAAATTATTTATTTAACGCATCAACTGCGCTCTTCTTATCTATTTTAATATTCTCTTCTTCAGGATCCAATTTACTATTTGAACTGCTTGGCTGACTTAGAGATTTTTCTGCTTCTTCTCTAGTAATTTTAACATTTTCCTCTTCTGGATCAAGTTTAGTCTGATTATTTTCATTTGAAGCTGGAGGATTATTATTCAGAGTCCTTATTGCTTCCTCTCTGGTAATCTCAACATTCTGCTCCTCCTGCTCCGGCACAGTATTGTTATTTGCATTATTGTTTTGCGCGTTATTATTTTCATTTCTTGTTTTTCCCCAAATCAAATAAACAAACACCAAAAAAGTCACAACAAGAATCGCCAGTATAAAGAAAAGGATCGCCTTTTTTTTATTTTCTTCCATTTTTGTTTTTTATGTAAAATATTTTTTATTGCAGACCTGTTTCTATCCATTCAGTGCAGTCTCTTGATCCTGGGCAGCTATAGCTTCCGCAGTTATCAGGAAAAAATGAACCTTTACAAGTGGATTCCCTTAAAATTTTTACTGGATCTGTATCTAATTCGCAATAACTGGGATCATGCGTACAGCCGACATTAATCCTAGTCCAGATATCCTTACCATCATAACTAACATTAATCTGTTCTGTTCCGCTATTTGTTCCCTTGTAGTTTCCCTTGCCAGGCTGAGGGCTAACGGCATCGTTAGGATTATCAGTTTCGTTCCAAATCGCACTATTGGTAAAATCCCCACTGTTGTCATTGCAAAGTGAAGAAGTATTATAGCAAGCTTTAAGGCTGATAGGATCATCCAATGCAATCGATTTAACGATTCCAGTAATATTTTCACCACTTGAACAGCTATTTACACAAATTTTCAAAGTTTTTGCTTTTTCTATTGTCACATTGCTAAAATCAAACCAACCAAGACCATTGGCAATATTAGTGAAGACCGCCGGATCATCGTCATTTTCACCGTTCCATGCACAGCTGATCCCCCCAGAACAAGGTATTATTTTTTCAGGATTGGAAGAACTGTCTATTTGAATGCCGTAAGGCGCACCATTTTTTGCCGTTCCATTCATCTTTATCCAGCCTCTCCAACCGCCAGAATTTCCGCTAACTGATTCTTGGGCAACACCAACGATTCTAGCCCAGCCAATAAGATTATTTCCACTTCTAGAAACTCCTCCCGTTCCCCCGCTAGGCGGTGTGCAGGAGGCAGCGCAATATTTTTTCAAATCTGCTGGAACACAAACTCCTGATGTTGGATTTGAATCTCCAGCAGAATTATCTTCAATACAATTATTCCCGAAATCAATCCAGCCCAAATTTTCACTCCAAGCATATCCGCTAAGCGCTCCAGATGGCGGAATATCGACCCCATAATCAGCCATTGCAGTTCCAACAGCCGGACAATATGAATTTGCCGCCGCACCATTTGATTTTCCATCTCCATCCGTATCGCAATTGACGCTGTTCACTACAATTGCGCCTGCACCAGTATCATTTCCGTCCTTCACTCCATTTGACAATCCCAGCTCTGAATCCTCGCTTCCGCCCCAAATAAACCCGCGGGAGCTTTGCCCTTCGCCGGCTCTTACCTTCAGTGCTGTTCCCAGCGCAAAGAAAATTAAAAATACTATTGCTGAAAGAATTATTTTTTTTCTCATTGAACAATTTTGTTTTTATTTATACAGACTTTGTTCTTTAATATTATACCACAAAAACGCAGGGGAAGTTATGCACAATTGATAAAATTATTTTAGCTTGTTCTTTAGCATTTCCTGCGCTTTTTTAGGATTAGCTTTGCCTTTCGTTTTGGCCATAACCTGTCCAACCAAAAACTTCAGCGCGTTTTTTTTGCCGGCTTTATAATCAGCAACTGATTTTTCATTATTCGCGATTACCTCTCCAACTATTTTTTCCAACTCGCCTTCATCGTCCATTTGAGCCAGATTTTTAGATTCGATTATCTGGGACGGATCTCCTCCGGTTTTGTACATTTCAGCAAGGACGGTCTGCGCCGCACTGGAATTTATTTTTCCACTGCCAACAAGACATATGAGTTCCGCATAATTTTCCGGCGTGATTTTCAAATCAGCCGCTGAATGGCTATGCTCGATCAAGTGTTTTCTGATTTCCACTATCATATAATTAGCCGCTAGTTTCATGGCCTTGTTTTCATCTAATTCAAACTCGCCACAACTTATTTTTTCCTTAAGTTCGCCAATCACTTCTTCGAAATAAGCCGCCAAGTGCTTGTCAGAAACTAGAATCGCTACGTCATCTACTGGCAAATTATATTCCTTTTGAAATCTTTCTGCTTTTCGATCCGGAAGTTCCGGCAATTTGCGTTTTAGCTCTTCGACATATTCTTTTGTAAACTTGAACGGCGGAATGTCCGGCTCCGGGAAATAGCGATAGTCATGAGCCGATTCCTTCACTCTTTGCGAAACAGTAGTTCCATGATTTGAATCATATCCTCTCGTTTCCTGAACCACTTTCTTTCCGGCTTCCAAAAGCTCTGTCTGCCGTTCAATTTCATAAGCAATCGCTTTTTCTACAAATTTGAAAGAATTGATGTTTTTCACTTCCACTTTCGTCCCGGATAATTTATCTTCGCCCTTTTTATAGAGTGACAGATTAACCTCACATCTCATCATTCCTTTTTCCATATCCGCATCGGAGATTTCCAGATACCGGCAAATTTGCTGAAGCTTCTGGCAAAACAATCTGGCTTCTTCAGCTGATTCAATATCCGGTTCAGTCACCAGCTCCATAAGCGGCACTCCAGCCCGATTGAAATCCACGAGCGTATAATCCACGCCTTTGGGATGAATGAGTTTCCCGGTGTCCTCCTCCAGATGGATTCTTGTGATTCCCACCTCTTTTCCGTTTATTTTCAGTTTCCCGTTTTTGCAAAAAGGCTGATCATATTGGGAAATTTGATAGCCTTTGGGAAGATCGGGATAAAAATAATTTTTCCGGTCAAATTTGCTCTCGAGCGCAATTTCACAGTTCATGGCCAGTCCAGCCAGCTGGACAAATTCAATCGCTTGCCTGTTGGGCACTGGCAAAGTTCCAGGCTGGCCCGTACAAACCGGGCAAATATTGACGTTCGGCTCCCGTTCCAGCCCCAGCCCATTTTTCGAATCACAAAACATCTTAGAGGCTGTTTTTAGCTCTACATGCACCTCCATGCCAATGACTGGGATATACTTCATAAAAATAAAAAATCAAAAATTAAAATGAGAAATGACAATGTAAAATACAAAATTATTAATTATTTTAAATTTTTATCTGTCATTTTTATTTTTGATATTTACATTTTTCATTATCTCCTGTCTCCGCTTCCGCCCAATTTTCCTCTTTCCATCCGGCTATACAGCTTTTCTATATTATGCTCCGCGATATCATCAAGCGTCAAACTCAACTCTGAAGCAATCTGGGAAACATACCAAAGAACATCTCCCAGTTCTTTTTTTATCATCTCTCTGGTCTCTTCGTCAATTATTCCGTTTTTATCGCGGATAACCTTTTTTATCTTCTCTGCCAC
The DNA here is from genome assembly GCA_022711335.1 of Patescibacteria group bacterium. Taxonomy (GTDB): domain Bacteria; phylum Patescibacteriota; class Minisyncoccia; order Moranbacterales; family UBA2206; genus JAKLFF01. Next base: position 30,560 of record JAKLFF010000003.1, read on the forward strand.
CTCGCCCGACTCCCCGGCTAGCCCCAAAGTCGGATAGATATAATTATTCCCGGCATTCGGATATTTGGCCGTTATTCTTGATTTTTTCTGATACTCCTTAAAGTTCATTTTTTACTTTTTTCCAAATTAAATTATTAATCTCATTAATGCTCATTAGTTTTCCCTTGTCCACACAATCAATCCTGTGCCAATTATTATATTTTTTTACCAGCATGACAGCGCTACTTTGGGAATCATTCAGATGTTTAGAGTTGCTTTCAGCCAAGTCTCCTTTTCCTTCCATATATTTTTTTCTTTTCGAAGCCGTCTTTTTTTTGAGCAACTTAAGAGTTATTTCCACTGGAACATGCAAATAAACGATAAGATCAGGTCTGGGAATATTGAATGTTTTAAATTCCATTTTTTCCAACCATTTCAGAAATTCAGTTCTTTTTTTACTGTTACGAATTTTCGCTCCCTGGTGGATTTGGTTGGAACTGGCGTATCGATCAGCAATCACGATATTTCCTTCTCCCAGCCATTTTTTAATTATTTTGCTTGACTCCCACCTGTCCGCCGCGTAAAGCACAGAGGCGATATGCGGATCAACCGAAATAAAATCTCCATATTTTTCCGCCAGACATTCTCCGATCAACTTTCCGAAAAAATTATCATAATAGCGTGGAAAGTCAATTGTTTTTACTCCGTACCCATCTTTTTTTAGTTTCTTAACTAATAGTTTGGTTTGGGTCGCCTTTCCGCTCCCGTCCGTACCATCTATGACAATAAATTTTCCTTTTTTTCCTGATTTCATAGCTATTTTATATTATCACAGCGAAAATAAATTTAAAAGGCGCGTGAAATCTTCTTTAAAAAATCACGCGCCAGATCTTCGATGTTATTTTATACCTTTCTTTCTGGAAAATAATCGCCGGTTTTTCGAAGCTTTAAATCCCGCCCGCAATAACGCGCTCCTTCCGCACATTTTCCGGTTCTGTAGCAGGGCGGTTCGAATATGCCAAGCAACTCATTGTGCTTCTTAATCGCAAAACGAAGCGCGCGACCCACATGGTAGATTTCCTCCTGAGCGCACCAGCAAAGCCTCTTCGCTTGTTCATGAGCAATGGCATTTAGAGACCCGGTTTTATCGTATTTAACCATTGCGCCATAAGGAGCAAGAATCATAGCAAGGGTTTGCGGAATGCTTTTCGATATGTCAACCCATTGCTTCATATATGCCTTTGCTACCGCGTGAAGCCCCATTTCGCTAGGAACTGGGGGCAAATAGAAAAATCCAATGAATTCCGGTTTTGATCTTCGCAGCGTGCGATGGCGCTGATCTTGACCCATTGTTGCTACGGAAATCTGAATTTGAGTCTTTATCTCGGCAATCGCATTATCCATAAACAACGGATGGAAATGCAACAAATCAACAGGGTGAAGACTGCTAGAATTTGGCGGAACAAAACCGGCGCCGCTTGCAAAATGCAGACTGTGAACAGGTTTTTTCGCAATTCCAATTAGATTAAGCGCAGGGATTTTTATTGCCCAGTAAGACTGGCTCTCTGTTTGCGATTCAAACATAAATGCAAGTTTGGGAAATTTTTCCAAAACACTAGAAACCATTTCTCCAACAACATATTGCATCGCCGGAGTCCAGGCGGTTCGATACATAGCCGCAAGAACAGTAAGATTAATTGTATAGTCAAGCCCGGTCGGAAAGATGACTGGAATAAACATGCGCATCTGCTCTTGAGCAATTTTCGGAGCGTTCATTTGATCACCAACATAAGGACGCTCTTCTTTTATAAACCTCTCCGCAATAGCTGTAGCCGTAGAGATATTTGATTGATAAATATCAACGCCTTTTTTGACATACTCTACCACTTTTTTCAGTATCGATCCTCCAACAGACGGCCAAAAAGTTATAATGTACTTCTCAATTTCACCAAAATCAGGTTCGGTAAACATTTTAGCGCAATAGCGCCCGGATCGCTGATCTGAATTGTAAAAAGGATGGGTCAGATGAAGACCAAACGTGACATCCCCCACCGCAATTCCTTCAATAGAAAACGTGAAGAAACTGTGCTGAAGAGTTGTGTGATGGCCGACGTCAAAAAGTCTGCCTTTGACATCAATTGTTTTTCCCAATTGCGGATCCTCTGCCTGATAGCACTTGAGGGCAGCATGAGAAGTCAGCTCCAATGGATCAGTGTTGGTGTGAGCAATAAGTTTTACGGAAACCATCTCTTTCTCCTTCTTTTTTCCCTTGGTTGGCATATAATTTCCCCAAAATAAAGACAGTTTGTCAAAGAAACTGCCTAATTCTTGCAGTTTCTAATTATTTTGTCAATCTGGCTGTATAATTCTTCAAAAGTCCCAGTATTATCAACATTATATTCAGCCATAGAAATTGGTCCGGCTTGGAATAAGTTCTCGATTTGGGCATAATCTCGGCTTTTTGCTTCTTCCCGAGTCAACGGTCTCACTGGGCGCTTACTTATTCTTTCATATCTAAGTTTTGGCGGAGCATAAACAGATAGAGTTATGAAGTTATCACCAAATTTTTCTTTAAATAAAAGATACTCGCTCCAATCATATAAGCTTTCAACAAGAACTATTGGTTCTTCAATCGCTTCTATTTTCTTTATTACTTGACTAGCATAATGCAATCGACCATATTTTTCTCTCAAGCCTTCACGGATTGCTCTTTCATTTTTTTCATTAATTTCTAAGCCTTGCCTCCTCATTTCATCAAAAGTAACCTCGCCAAAATAAACCTTTGGCCAATTGCGTTTCTTCATTAAATAATTTATAACTTCTGTCTTCCCTGACCCCGGTAAACCCAAAATTGCTATGACTTCTCGATTCATTGTTTTTATTTGTTTCTTATAAATTAATATTATTTTTTACCTTGCTTTTCACCGTCTTCACCCCGTACTGCACCATGTCGTCCAAAAGATCCTTCTTCTGCCATTTTTTTGCCCAATCTTTTGTTTTATAGACTTTTATCGAGCCATCGGTCTGATGGCAGGCCATTTCACTGATTCCGGCGTTAACAATTTCTTTTTTGCAAATAAAACAAGGAAAAGCATTAATGGGAACAACCTTCCCGTTTTCATCCAGTTTTACGGAATACAGATACATTCTTGAACCTATTGTACTCACCCCGGCTCTTGCCGCGTTGATTATGGCATTTTGCTCCGAATGAACGCTCCGGCAAAGCTCATATCTCTGTCCGGATGGAATATTCATTTCGCGCCGAAGACAGCTATTTCTCTCAAAGCAATCTTTGGTATTCCTCGGCGCTCCCGTATAACCGGTAGAAATTATTTGATCATTTTTTACAATAATTGATCCGTGCTGGGCTCGAAAACAGGAAGTGCGGAGAGATACAACGCGCGCAATGTTCATATAATGCTGCTCTTTGGAAATTCTTTTTCTTTTGGCCATATTTTTTATATTTACAAGTTCTTTAATTTTACAATTTTTAAATCTTTCCGTCAAAAAAGCGGATTTGACATCCGCTTTGGTTTATTTCATTATCTTTTCCATCATTTCATCCACCTGCCTTATCAATTCTTCCTGCGCTCCGCCGTTATCCAGCTTGAAATCAGCCTGTTTTCCAATTTCGTGAATGGAAATTTCAGTGAGCTTTCCTTCCTCCTCAAGAAATTGCTCCAAAGTAGTTTTATCCTCTCCGTCGTTCTGCTTTCTGAATCTGGTTCGATTATAGCGCACTTTTATGTCCGCTGTTACGTACACCAAATAGAATTTGTTTCCATACTTTTTCCGAAAAGGCTCCACATCGCCGTGCATCCTTATACCGTCCGCTATGATTACATCTGACCCGTTCTTTTCCATGTCCTGTATCAGAGAGTCGATAATCACTGAAGGACCGTATCCCTCTTTAAGAACTAGAGCCAATTTAATCAAATTGTCCCGGGTAATTGGCAATCTCAAATCTTCAAGCGTTCTTCTTAAAATCTTGGAGGTTCCATAATGAACGGCGCCGTATTTTTCTTTGAGATGGTCAGAAACCGTGCCTTTCCCGGCACCTTTTTCGCCTATTAAACCTATAACTATTTTTGCCATTTTTGTCCGCGAGGCACGAGCGGCTACAAAAATAAGCATCCCGCACCAATTCTATAATCAAAATTTAATATTTCTTAAAAACTGAGCCGCAGGCGATTCCGTGGCAGAAGCTATGCGTTAAGCATTATTTCATTCGGAATTTGGTGCGGGAAAAACACCCATTAATCCTATCAAATAAAACTTGGCTGGTCAATATAAAAAGGCACTCGAAGCGCCTCTTTATTTTCCAACCCTAAATTTTCACCTTTAGTCCTGCTCCCATAGTCGAACAAATGCTGATATTTTTCACAAGTTTTCCCTTGAGCCCCGCCGGCTTAGCTTTCTCGACGCTGTCTATAAAAGTCTTCACATTTTCAACAAGTTTAGCTTCATCGAATGATATTTTTCCAATCAGCTGATGCACATTTCCATTGCTGTCATTTTTATAGGCTGCCTTTCCTTTTTTAAGCGCTTCGACGGTTTCCTTGACCTTGGTTGTAACCGTGTCAGTCTTCGGATTCGGCATAAGCCCTTTCGGACCGAGAATTTTGGCAACTGGAGCCAGTTTTGGCATCATTTCCGGCGTAGCCACCAAGATATCAAATCCTCCGCCTTTTCCTGAAAATATTTTTCCGCTTTTGATTTTTTCAATCATTTCTTCCCCGCCGACAATATCCGCTCCCGCTTTTTTGGCAGCATCAGCTGAAGTTGAAGTAATAACAGCAATCCTTTTGCTCTTTCCGGTTCCATGCGGAAGATTAACCATTCCCCGAACTTGCTGATCGCCTTTTTTCGGATCGATGTTAGTTTTTATATGCACTTCCACCGACTCGTCAAACTTGGCAGTTCTATTTTCTTTGATAAACTTTACCGCTTCCTCGAGCGTATAAATCTTATTCTTATCCAGTTTTTCGAGCACAGCTCGATATTTTTTTCCGTGTTTCATATGTTTTCAGTGGTGCAAACGACATTATTGGTCTCCCACTTATTAAATATTATTATTCTACTTTTATTCCCATCGATTTCGCCGTTCCTTCGATTATCTTGGCCGCGCCTTCGACATCATTGGCATTGAGATCTTCCATTTTTCGCCCGGCAATTTCCCGAATTTTTTCTTTGCTGACTTTTCCCACTTTTGTTTTCAGAGGATCTCCAGATCCTTTTTGAACACCGGCCGCTTTTCGAAGTAAATCAGAAGCTGGAGGAGTTTTCAGAACAAAGGTAAAAGTCCGGTCTTCAAAAACCGTTATTTCCGCCGGGATTATATCTCCGCCCTTGTCCTTGGTCGCTTCATTAAATTTCGTGCAGAATTCCTGAATATTAAGCCCGTGCTGGCCCAAAGCCGGACCGACTGGAGGCGCCGGATTGGCTTTCCCGGCCGGGATTTGAAGTTTGATAATAGTCTTGATTTTCTTGGCCATGATTATAGAATATTGAATTTAGTATTTTGAATTTTGAATGGAAATAATGAATATAGAATCGCGATTTCTCTCTTTTTAATCGACTATATTCAAAATTCTATATTCCTATTCTAAATTCGCAATTCACAATTCTAAATTCAGTAATAAATTAAATCTTACTAACTTGCAGGAAGTCCAACTCAACTGGCGTTTCTCTCCCGAATATCGAAACCAAAACCTTAATTCTTCCCTTTTCTTCGTCCACTTCACTGACTTTTCCATCAAAATCCTTGAAAGGTCCGTCGTTTATTTTTACCGCTTCTCCGGCTTTGATGTCAATTTTATACTTCGGTTCAGACACGCCCATGCGTTTTTTGAGCATCTCGATTTCTTTCGGATCAACAGGGGTCGGAGTGGTTCCAAGGCCGATAAATCCGGTAACATTAGGAGTATTTCGAACAACGTACCAGGAAGCATCCGTCACAATCATATCCACCAGAACATAACCGGGGTAGATTCGCTCTTCAATAATATTTCTTTTTCCGCTTTTTATTTTGATTTTCTTTTCCACCGGAACCATGACATCAAAAATCAAATCCTGCATATCCATGGATTCGATTCTTTGTTTGAGATTTCTAGCAACATTATCTTCGTATCCGGAATAAGTATGGAGCACATACCACGCCCTTCCGTGGTGCTGACTTTGCTTTGCCATATTATTTTAATATAAATGTTTTTAATAAATATTCAAAAATAAAATCCAATCCGCCCAAAAAAAGAGAAACTGCGATGCTTATGCCTATCACCGCCAACGTATAATTCATGGTTTGCTGTTTGGTCGGCCAGTTGACTTTCATAAGTTCCGCCCGCGCATCTTTTAGAAATGTTTTGACTTTATTAAGCATATTTTAAGCTTTTTTAAAAGCCCTTCGGGGGCTTTCTTTTGTGATTTAATAATATATTATATTAGTATTTATGTCAAACCGTTGGACAAAATCAATCTTTCCTGTATAATAATTTTTAGTTGTTATTGTATTATTTAAAGCTCAAATTCGGGCTCATAGCTCAGTTGGTAGAGCGCCTCGTTTGCACCGAGGAGGCCAGGAGTTCGAATCTCCTTGAGTCCACATGGGCGTATAGCTCAGTTGGTTAGAGCGCGTCACTGATAATGACGAGGTCTCTGGTTCGAGTCCAGATACGCCCACCAATTTTTAAAAAACCCCGCTTGGCTTTAGCGGGATTTTTTATTTCAAACTATTTACTGCCGCCTTGAATTTGTCCCCACGGTCGAACTCATTGGCAAACATGCCAAAACTGGCCGCGCCAGGTGAAAGCAAGATCACATCCCCGTTCATTGCTTCAATTCTAGCCAATTCTACCGCTTTTTCCATAGATTCAGCCATTAAAAACTCTTTTTTTGAGTCTTCAGCTGGCAGGTTTTTTCTAATCGCATCAATTAATTTATCTGTCGCCTGTCCTTTCAAAAACACTGCGCTTTTAACTTTTTGGGATATTATTTTTTCCAGCTTTGACATGTCCAAATTTTTGTCTGATCCCCCGCAAATTAGTACGATCGGCTCGAAAAAAGCGTTGATTCCAGCTTCGGCTGATTCTGGAGTCGTCGCGGCCGTATCGTTATAATATTTAACCCCTTCGACCTCTCTCACAAATTCCAACCGATGTGGAATTCCCCTAAATTCCGCAATAGCCTTTTTTATCGCTTTTGGATCAATTTCCAGCGCAGTCGCTGCAGAAACAGCCGCCAAAATATTAGAAGCATTATGAACGCCTTTCAATTTAATTTCAGAAACATCAATGACTTTTTTTTCGTCAATGCCATTGTTTATATAAACCGCTCCTTCGTTCAAAAATACGCTTTTTCCGTGATTGACTTTGTTTTTTGAAAATTTTATCAGATTGGATTTTATTTCTCCGTCTAATTTATTGAGAACTTCATCGTCCCAGTTAGCCGCGAAAAAATCTTCCGGTTTTTGATTGAGAAATATATATTTTTTGTCTTTTATATATTCCTCCATATTTTTATAATAATTAAGATGATCCGGAAAGATATTAGTGAAAACTGCAACGCGGGGGCTTATTTTATATCGCCCGAGAGCCGAAAGCCGCCAGCTTGAAAGCTCAAAAACAACCGTATTATCCTTCTCAAGATCTTTCAGTTTGTCAAGAACCGGCGCTTGTCCAACTCCGGCCTTTACTGGTTTTTTTCCAGCCGCCTTCAAAATCTCATAAATTAGCGTTGAAGTTGTTGTTTTTCCCTTTGTTCCCGTAACGCCGACAATCGTATTTTTGCAAAGTTTGAAAAACAGGCTAGAATCCACTTCCACTGGCACTTTATTTTCCAGAGCTATTTTCACATATTTATTGCTCCAGGAAACAGGAGGAGTTTTTATCACCATATCAGCCTTTGCAAAATCCTCCGGCCGATGCTGATTGAAAACATAAACTATATTTTTTATGTCCTTTAACTTTTCAAGAGACGGCGCCAATTCTTCTTTGGATTTAAGATCCGTAACAGTAATGATTGCCCCTGCCCAAGATAAAAAACGGACGGTTCCGATTCCTCCGCCGTGAAGACCCAGACCCATGACAGTTATCTTCTTGCCCTTTAAATCGCTTAGCTGCATATAAAAAATTTTACTTATTTATTCAATTAGCGCTATTTAATTTCTAATTTTTAATTTTATAATTTTTAATATCTAAACTTACAATGTTTAAAAATTATAAATTTAAGCATTATTTACAAAATTAAAAATTCAAAAATTAAAAATTATTTTAGCGCGTAATCATTTCCCCATTTCTTATCCCCAGATATTTTCCAGCAGACAAAACTATCTTTCCCCCTACGAGCAAATATTCGACTCCCCGGCAATATTGATAAGGATTATCTTTTGTTGCCGGACTATCGAGCTTATTTTTATCCAAAATTATAATATCAGCGAAGTTTTTTTCTTTCAACTCTCCTCTTTTTTCCAGCCCGAATTTTTTGGCTGGAAGAGATGTCATCTTTTTTATCGCCTCTTCAAAGCTTAATAATTTCTCCCCTGCCACATATTCAGACAGAACTTTGATAAATGTTCCAAAACTTCTTTGATGGACCAGTTCTCCGCTGGATCGATGATCAATGCTGTACCCTGCTCCATTCGTGGAAATAATCGACAACGGATGCATTATGGCTTTTTTTACGTTATCCTTGGAAAGTATTTCCATGGAAGTTATTACTCTCCCTTCGCTGGCAATTAGGATGTCGATTATAGCATCCTCGACCGATTTTTCCTGCGAAATTGCAATTTCCAAAATTTTTCTCCTGGCCAGGGTTTTGTTCAACGGAGAAATAGCAATTTCGACTTTGCTGTAATCAAAACTGGATTTTTTTATTTCGGCAATTACTTTCGCCCGAACTACTGGATCTTTGAGCCGGTGGATCATTATCTTTTTCCCGCCTTCCGCCACCCAGTCCGGAAGCAGCGTATAAAGAACAGAGCCAGTGTTGATGTAAGGATAGATATCGAAAGTCACGTCAATTCCGTTTTCATAAGCATGGTCAATAATATCCAGCGCTTCATCCATTTTTCCCCAATTCTTCCTGCCCATAGCCTTCAGATGAGATATGTGCAGCTTCGCTCCCGATCTTCTTGCAATTTCAACTGCTTCTTCACAGGATCCCACCAGTTCCTCATCTTCCCCTCTTATGTGAGTGGCATAAACTCCGTCATATTTTTTTACTATCTTTGCCAATTCTGTAAGTTCTTCAATCGGTGCTAGTTTGGCATGAGTGTAAACAAGGCCTGTTGACATTCCAAATGCCCCCGAACCCAGTGAATTCGCCAGCTCTTTTTTCATAAAATTCAGCTCTTTCGGAACGAGATTCCTGACTTCATCATGCAAAATTCCCCGCCGCATAGTTCCATGCCCGACAAGCGTCGCGAAGTTCACTGAAAATCTCTTATTTTCCATAAAACCTGTAAATTCTTTGAATTTCAGCCAATTTACATTTATTTTTTTGAGATCTGCCCATTTTTGGATAGATTCAATATTTTTGGAGCTGGTTAGCGGCGCCAGAGACGATCCGCAATTCCCTCCAACTATTGTTGTTATTCCCTGATAGACCAGGCTTTCCAGATCCGGGTTTAAAAACAATTGCCAATAGGTATCGCTGTGGTTGTTGACATCAATAAAGCCGGGGCAGACATATTTTCCGCCGGCATCGATGATCTCATCCGCCTTTTCATTTCGAAGATCGCCAATTTTGGCGATTTTTTCTTCTTTTATGCCGATATCGCCTAAAAACATCGGCGCCCCCGTACCATCGATAATTTGTCCGTTTTTTATTATGATATCGTACATGAAATAAGAATCTTGAATTTAGTATTTAGAATTTTGAATCAGAATCAAGAACAAAAGAATCAAGATTTTCTATATTCAAAATTCCATATTCCTATTCTAAATTCCAAATTCACAATTCTAAATTCTACTTACCATTAATATACTCCGCCAACTCCACCAGCCTATTGGAGTATCCCCATTCATTATCATACCACCCGACCACTTTCGCTAAATTTCCATTAACCATAGTCAAAGGCAAATCGACAATTGCGCTGTGCATATCGCCCTTAAAATCCATTGAAACCAAGCTTTCATCGCTCACTGCCAGCACGCCCTTCATTTCATTTTGCGAAAATTCTTTGAAAGCAGCGTTGATTTCTTCCGCAGTTGCCTCCTTTTTAAGCGTGCAGATAAAATCCGCGATTGAAACCACCGGAGTTGGAACGCGGAGTGAAATGCCATCCAATTTTCCTTCCAGGTGCTTTATCACTTTTCCAACGGTCTTGGCTGCACCAGTGGTTGTTGGGATAATATTCAAAGCTGCTGCCCGAGCACGTCTTAGATCTTTATGCGGTAAATCGAGCACTCGCTGATCGTTAGTATAGGAATGGGTCGTGGTCATGAAACCTTTTTCCACGCCGAATTTGTCATCGAGCACTTTTATCATCGGTGCCAGACAATTGGTCGTGCATGAACCGTTGGAAATAATTTCTTCTCCGTCATATTCATTCTCATTAACTCCGAGAAGAAAAACCGGCGTGTCGTCTTTGGCGGGAGCACTGAGAACAACCTTCTTCGCGCCGGCTTTTATGTGCTTCCCCGCTTTTTCCTTGTCTTCAAAGACTCCGGTGCATTCCAAAACCACATCTACGCCAAGCTTCTTCCAGGGCAATTTTTCCGGATCAGGTTCAGACAGAAATTTAATCCGCGTTCCATCAATAATCAATTCGGAATTTTTATCATCGATTGCCACGTCTTTATCATATCTTCCATAAGATGAATCGTATTTCAAAAGATGCGCGGCAGTTTTGAGATCCCCAAGGTCATTTATAGCTACTACTTCCATGTTTTCATTTGCAAAAGCGATTTTCAGCGACGGCCTCCCGATGCGCCCAAATCCATTAATAGCAATTTTCATTGTTATATTGTTAAATCGTTAAATTGTTAAAAATATATCTAACAATCTAGCAATTTATCTATTTAACCATTTAACAATTTAATTATACTGCTATATCCGTTATTTTCCAATGATCGCCTTTAATTTTACTGATTTCAAACTTCGTATTTTCAAAAACAGTCCCTTTGGCGATGCTTTTTAGACCAAATTGAAGATTTTCAAGGCTTATATCCTCAGTATGTTCTGGATGGCCATCATGAGCTAGGCTTATACTTCCAATTTCAATACTAACACTTTTTGGCTTATTAAAGCCTTCTTCTTGAGATATTTTCTTAAGCTCGTCGATAATTTCTTTGGCTAAAAAAAAGTCATGCATGCCATTTTTGTCTACGAGCGAAGCGAGTAGCCACAAAAATGAGCACCCCGCACCAATTCGAAGATGAATTTTAGGTTAATTATATTTTAAGCCGAAGGTGACGACGCACACAATACTCTGCGTTAAGCCTAAACCCAGCCGGAATTGGTGCCGGGGTCAAAACTTTTTAATTTGAGCTCCACAATCCATGAACATTGCAATAAGCCCTGGCCCTAATATGCTTGGCTTCCAGAAAAAACTCCGCCCAAGGCTCATAGGCCAGGTTCAATCCTTTTCGATAGGTCCTGTGCTCTGTAATAACTTCGATCCACGAAATATGATGCGCGCTTTCCATAGGATGCGGTTCTAATCCCACTCTTACAATCACTCCGGTTGCGGTTTTTTCAATAACTGGCTTATGCTTTTCGACTCCTTCCTCTTCTTCTGTTTTTTCCTGCTGAAGTTCCATCGGCTGTCCGCAACAGACAAGTTCTCCCGATCCGCCATGGACCATCTCTACAATGTTTCCGCAGACATTGCACTTGTAAACTTGATTTAATTCAGTCATAAAAAATATTAAACTCGAAATTCGAATATCGAAATTCGAAACAATATATAAATCAAAATACTTAAAATTCAAAACAGTTTTGGTCATTTGAATTTAGTATTTTTAATTTGTTTCGGATTTCTGATTTCGTGCTTCGGATTTATAAATTATTAGTGTACTGCGCAGCTTATGCATGGATCATAGGCCCGGATAAAAGCGCGCAGTTTTCTTTGGCGCGCCGTGTCGCTAAGCCCGATAATTTTGGGAATGTATTCAGAAATGTCATCTTCCAAATTAGACAGAAACTGGGCCGTCGGGGTTATAATGTTCACATTTCGAATATATCCCTTTGCATCCACGTCCACATGATAATATAGGGTTCCGCGCGGCGCTTCCACTGCCGCTACTCCAAAACCAGACTTAGTTTGATATTCCCTGGTGATAACCTCATTAAGATTAAGATGCATAAGTTCCATCATAATCCTGGAAGATTCTTCAACGCAGTGGATAACTTCCGCCATTTGAAACCAGATATTGTGAAAAGGATTATAATCGGGAAATCTGATTCCCAGGCTTTCTACGTATTTGAAAGATTTTTCTCTCAATCGGCTGCGATTGTTATTGATTCTGGCGATCGCCCCCACCATATAACTTTGTCCGTCATGTTCTATTCTTTTTATCACTTCCCGCTGTTTTTGAAGTTCATGAAAATTATTTTCAAACTTGTCCACCGGAATATGCAAGCCGCGGTTAGAAGAAATATCTCCGTCGTAAATAGCGTATCCTCCGCCCTTTTCAAGACAGACGTATTCCGTTTCCCGAGAAAAATCGGGAAGTTTTATCGTTTTAAAAAATTCTCCCAATTCCAGCGCCATGTCAAGAATATCTTTCGAGTTTATTATCAGTTTTTGAAGCGCGTCCCTGTCCGGAGCTTTTTTGAATCCGCCGACCTCATTGGTCAGCGGGTGCACCACTCTTCCGCCAACAACTTTCACAATTTCCATCCCATATTCCCGAATTTTGATTGCTATTTGGGCCTCCCTGGGATATTTTCCGATAAGTTTGATGTCATTATCGATATCCAAAAAATCAGCCAGCGACAAAAAGAACAGATGCAAGGCGTGGGAATGAATTATTTGCGCATGCTCCATAAGAGTCCGAAGCTTCACAGTCTCTGGAGCAACGGTTATATTCATGGCATTTTCAAGCGCTTTCACAGCCGTAAGATTGTGGACCACCGGACAAATTCCGCAAATTCTCTGCGCAACGACAGGCATATCCTGATATTCCCGGCCCACAAGCACGCCCTCAATCAGCCGAATGCCTTCTTGCACCTCCAATTTCGCCGATTTTACATCACCATTTACAACGCTCGCCATAAACCCGGCATGCCCTTCCATTTTCGCGATATGATTGATTTTGATATTCATAAGCTGATTGCTTATAAGCTAATTATAAATTGCATATTTGCTTTAACGCTAAAATATCTTCATTTGAAGCCTTTGGATTTTCCAGATCCTGTTCACCCATCATATAATACATGATCGACGCTGGCTGACTCAAATGATCAAGCCCCAAAGCATGCCCCAACTCATGGACAACAACCAAGCGAAGATCGGCTGCGGCTTCAAACTGGTAGATATTTATCGACTTCCCATCATACACGCCTTTATCAAATTCCCGCGATTCGCCAAACTTGTTTTTATATGTATTGAGATTACTGTTGTAGATCTGCGCTGTCTGATTGCTTTTTTGAGCTAAAGAATTGGCTTTGTTTATGAGTTCATTGATTTCTTTCCTCTGTTTTTCCAGTTTTCTATACGCATCATCCAGGTTCTCCTTTTCCTCCTTGAGTTTTTCATACTCATCCTCTGGCGCTCCGCCCTCCTGATTCCATTTCCTTACTTCTCTGTTGTAATCATCCAAATCATCCTTATATTTATCAACCACTTTGTTGTAATCGCTGATTTTTTTCTTTGACTGGACGCTCAATGAATCATACTCCTCCGTTGCTTCATCATGTTTGAGTTCCAGACTGTTAAGCTGATTTTCCATCTCTTTCGCTTCTTCAGTAGTTTTTTGACGGTCATCATAAACCAGATTTATTCTAAATTCGGCGCTTGAATCATATTCAAAAAGATTTTTTTTTGCCGGATCTTCCCAGACAATTTCCGCTTGAGAGATTATTTTTTGAAAATCAGCTTGAGTTATGTCAAATCTTGCATCAACTGTTCCGATTGAATATTTGATCGGCTGCGTACAAGGCTTGTCAATATATTGCCTTCTTATCTGCTTAAATTCTTCCCGAAAAGATTCCCTGTTGGTCAACATTGTTCCCCAAAAAGAAAAAAGCAGGATAACAATGAGATATTGAAAAAATTTCTTCATCCGATTGTTTGCCATTCCAGACTTTTCGCCTATCAGCAGAGCTAGCAAGCTTAGGATGGCAAAATAATTTTATATTTATTTATTTCTCACGCGCTTCAATATCATCCCTAAGGCCATAAATTTCTGCTGTATTTTCAAACTGCTCGTCTGTTATCATAGTTTTCAGCATATTTTTCATAGCCGCTACGTTGCCAGTCGGACGCAGTCCCCGGCAGCCCTGGCATATCATGCGAGAAGTCGGACAAACCGCATCGCATCCGCCCAAAATCATGGGACCGAAGCAGGGTTTTTTATCGAGAAGAAGGCATCTATTTCCTTTTTTCTTGCATTCCACGCAAACCGGCTGGTCGGGAATAACTGGAATGTTTCCTTTGAGCAGTTCCGGAATATAGCGCAAAAATTCTTCGCCAGATATGGGACAGCCGGGAAAAGTGAAATCCACTTTCACGAAATTATCAATTTCTTTTATGGGAGGATTTTTTATCCCGTGGATATATTTATAAACATGCTTTATCGTACTTGCGCCTTCATGATAATTTTTTATCTCTGGAATTCCTCCCATTGCCGCGCAATTCCCAAGAGCTATTAGGATTTTGGACCGTTTTCGAGCAGCTAGCAATAAATTAAAATTATCTTCCGTCACCGGATTTCCTTCCACTAAAACCAAATCGAGATTAACACCAGGATCGTCTTCGTCTTCTAAAAGTCTGAAATCCACCATTTCCACTTGGTTTATGAGATCCAAAAATTTTTGCCCGAGATCCAAAAGCACAAACTGGCATCCCTCGCATGAAGTCAGGCTGATAATGGCCATCTTCGGTTTTTTGGAAATCTCTCCGGCAGATTTATTTTTTTTAACAGAATTAGAAATAACAGCGGTGGTTTTCTTTTTTGCAGCTTTTTTTTCGGCTGCCTTTTTCTTAATTATTTTTTTCTTTTTTATAACTTTTTTCGTTGCCATATAATTATTTTACCATAATTTGGACAAAAAAATAAGCGAGGTTGGACAAAAGTCTTTCCTCGCTGCTAGAAGCACCTGCCAATCAGATTCTGCGTCCAATTTTTGAGATCCCAGAATGATCCGTAGTCAATTTCAGAGATTCTCTGGCAAACACTGGTAAATTCCTGGCTTGATTCCTGCTCACCAAAAAGATATTCGCAAATATCTTCGCAAGCAACTCCGACAATAACAGCGTAGTGGACGAGAACCATGTCTCCAGCTTTAAACTTTACATGGATACATGGATGGATCAGGAGATTTGAAATATCAACAGCTACATTCTTATTGACATATTTCGCCGATACATTTTCGCCAGAAACAGCGGTTAAGATAACAGGCTTCAGTATATGGGCGAATACATATCCGTCAGCAAATTTTCCTTTTTTTCCAACTGCATTAATTTGGTCAAAAACAAAGTCAATATGGACAGCTCCTCCAAAAAACCTATAGATGATATCCGCATCGATTTTTTTTGCGCCGACACTCAGAGCGAATGCCCAAATTCCGGAATACATAGAGCTTTTTTCCGGCAAATTTTTCTGGAGTTCTAAAACATCAAAATCACGTCCTGTCATCACGCATCGGAAGAGGTACTTCAAATTTTCTTCCTTTTTATTGTTAAAAGTGCGACAACCGGAATTTATCATAACCAATTTCGCTAGCGCTGAATTAGTTATTACCATTGTATTTTTCCTCCTTCCTTATTGCGATAATCTCATTAATAATTTTTCCGGCATCTTCTTCATCCATTTTCTCAATAGCCACATTCTGCTGTGTTAAGCAGAAGTCGCCAATATTCAATTCTACTATGCTTTTCACAGTTTGTCTATCGCCAGCAGGATTTTCAACAATAACACCGCCTTTTTCAATTGATATAACTTTTTTGGGAATTGTGAGACACATGCCTTTGTTTTCTTTTTGCTAAATTATTTTCCTGTCCCTCGCCAGCCTCGCAATTTCCCGCTCTGATAGAATATAATCCAAATATTCATCTTTATTCGCCTTTTTCTCTATTTTATTAGAAATAAAAAATATAACTATACTCTCGGGATTTATTTTTTCTTTCCTGGCATAGTCAGCTTTGATGTTTTTTATCGCTTCATTTTTAGTCTCTTCTTTGGAAAGATTTATAATTTTTTCAAAACCAAGCTCGGTCAGCAAATCGTCAAAATTCTTCTGGCTTTTCATGTTTTTAAGTTGCCTAAGGACTCCTTTTTCCATCTCCCAGTCCACCACAGCCACTGCCATTTTCTTTAGATTATCCAGATCTTTTATAATTTTTCCAAAATCATTCTGATCCGTCAGCGCCGCCGTTGGACAAACTTCGACGCATTTTCCGCAAAAACTGCAATCCAGCGTTTTTTCATATGGCGTTCCGACAACCACATCGCCAGCACGATGATTAAATCCAAAGGCTTTATCGGGACAAATATTGATACAGCGTCGACATTCAATGCAATATTCCGTTGTGCGGAAAATGGCTGGATTTTTGTTGTCAATTACCACTCTTGATTTATTGTCTTTGAGCAAATCGCGCTCCTCGACATCCGTAATTTCCTCTTTCCTCGGCACAAAATGGAAATTTTCAATTTTGTATTCTTCCGCCAAATTTTGCAGTTCACACATCCGGTTTTTCCGGCAGCCCGCGCATTTACCGGCATGATCCGCCCAAAGAAGTTCCAGATTGATTCTGCGAGCCTTATTTATCCTCTCGCTCTCTGTCGTTACTTCCAATTTTTCACAAACCTGAAACGCACAAGATGGCACCAGCTTATCGGTAAGATTTATTTCTACAAGGCATAGCCGGCAAACTGTTTCTTTCGGCAATCCAGAAAACGCGCAAAGAGTGGGGATTCTAATCCCCTCTCTCCGGCAGACATCAAGGACGGTTTCTTCTTCCCGCGCTTCGTAAATTTTGTTATTTATTCTTATATTCATGCACATTATCCTCCTCCCCCTTTCCAGGGGCAAAAATTAAAGGAGGCGTTTGAAAAAAATTATTTTAATATCTTTAGTTTTTCTACCGCATCTCGAAACGCCGCAGCCGCGAATTTTCCAAAAGGGCAAAAAGTCGTATTTTCGAGCGTCCAAAGTATATCTTTGACGGCTTTTTTATCAGCTTCAGAAATTTCCCCGTCCTGGAGACGCTTGGCAATTTCCCAAAGCCGAAATGTTCCTTCCCGGCAAGGAACGCATTTCCCGCAAGATTCCCGCCGGAAAAATCCAGTCCAAGACAATAATAAATCATAAATATTGGTCGTTTTATCAACTACCAAGATCGCGCCTGAACCGATGGAGAAATCTTTATTTCCAAATTCTAATTTTGCGTCCAATTCTTTTTCCATAATAAGCCTTCCGGATGACCCGCCAATTTGCGCGAACCAAAATTCTTTTCCCTTAGCCAGTCCTCCTCCAATTTCAAATATCAATTCACGGATTGTTACTCCCAATGGTAATTCATAAACACCCGGTTTTTTTACCGCTCCGCCCAGAACAAATAATTTCGTCCCGGGAGAATTTTTTGATCCGATTTTTGCATATTCTTCCCCACCGTAAATTAC
Organism: Patescibacteria group bacterium; assembly: GCA_022711335.1. Classification (GTDB taxonomy): domain Bacteria; phylum Patescibacteriota; class Minisyncoccia; order Moranbacterales; family UBA2206; genus JAKLFF01. The sequence goes on from JAKLFF010000003.1 coordinate 48,325, forward strand.
TATCCAGGAAATATTGGAAATCGTTTCCGCGTTGTTTACAAGCGTCGGTTTTCCAAAAAGCCCTTTTTCAGTCGGATATGGCGGCCGCATCTTCGGCTCCCCCCGGCTTCCCTCAATTGAATTTATGAGCGCCGTTTCCTCTCCGCAAATGTATGCTCCGGCTCCGGAAAAAATCCCTATCTCCAGATTGTAATCTGATTTTAATATTTTTTCTCCCCAATATTTTTTTTTATACGCTTCTTCCAGCGCATTTTCTAAAATTTCTTCCTGTTTTCCATAATTACCATTTATATAGATGAAAGCTTTTCTCGCACCAATGATCAAGGATAGAATGATGATTCCTTCAATGAGTTTATGCGGATCATTATCGACTATTGCCCGGTCTTTGTATGTTCCCGGCTCCGATTCATCTAAATTACAAATAAAATACCTTTCTTTTTCTCCGCTTCCCGCCACTGCTTCTAGCTTATCGCCCGTTGGAAATCCGGCTCCTCCCCGACCCAAAAGACTGGAATTTTTTATCTCATCCGCAAATTTATCGGAATTTTTGTCCTTGATAAATTTATGAAGCGCTTTATAACCACCAAAAGACTCGTAGTTTTTTATCTTTTTCAAGTCCGCTACGTCCCAATATTTAGTTATGATTTTGATATTTTTATTCATTTAATTCCAAATTCACCTAATTGCCCAATTCACCTAATAAAATTCCTAATTCTCAAAAAATAAAAATTAGACATTTTATTAGAAATTAGGTGAATTAGAAATTAGAAATTTTATAACCACTTCTCCAAAATCCCATGCACGCTGCTCTGTGTAACATTATTATAAACTTTATTATTGATAACCATAATTGGTCCTTCTCCGCACTGACCCAGGCAGCTTATTATTTCAAGTTTAACTTTAGCATTAAATTCATCGCCAGCCTTTATTTTGAAATAATTTTCAATTTCTCTGATAACGGCAAATGAATTGTTCATAGCGCAATTCGCCCCGGAACACACTTTTATAACCAGATTTGGCTGCTTTTTAATCTGAACCTGGTCGTAAAAACTGGCCGTTTCATACGCTTTCGAAAGAGGCACTTCAAAATAATCCGCCACTTTTTGCATATCTTTTTCGCTAATATGCCCAAAAGCGGCGCTAATTTTTTTTAGCGCCGGCAACAAGCTGATATTTTCTGGATCAAATTCCAATAATATTTTTTCTATAGTTTTACTCATAAAACATATGCTTTTTTGTTGCATGTTATATGTTTCATGTTCTATGATTCAGGCTTTTCCATCGCTGCCGAAGAATTTTATTTTCTTCTTAACTGCTTCTTTGACTGCTTCGCGCGCCCCGCCCAGAAGTTTTCGGACATCGAAAGAAACGTTGCCCTGATTGCGGACTGAATTGATCAAGTCATTGATAAAAGCTATCCTGGTGGCTGTATCAACATTAAAACATGTGACGCCACGCTTGATTGCTTCTCCCACTTTTCCATTCTCCCAATCCGATGCGCCGTGCAAAATTAAAGGCAGATTGGGACAGCTTTTATTAATCATTTCCAGTCTTTCAAAATCCGGTTTTTCCCTTTCTTTGAAAAAATCATGCGCATTTCCAATAGCCACCGCTAAAGCATCAATTCCTGTTTCTTTTGCGAAAGAAGCGGCTTGCCCAGGATCGGTCATGTATTTTTCCCACTTCACTTCGCCCATTTCGTACTCGCCCAGATATGGAACGCTCCCGAGTTCCGCTTGCACTTCTACTCCTTTTTCATGGCAAAAAGCAACCACTTTTTTGGTTATCTCGAGGTTATCCACGTATTTTTTTCTCGATCCGTCATACATCACAGAAGCAAAGCCGATTGCCACCGCGCGTTGAATAAACTCAAAACTGTGCCCGTGATCAAGATGGATTCCGATCGGAAGTTCCGGCGCATAAAATTCCGCGTCATTCTTCACCAGATGATAAATCAGCCGTCCGCCGGCATATTCCATGGTTTTTTCCGTAATTTGAATGATTACCGGCGAACGCATCTCTTGGGCAGCTTCAACGATTGCCCTTGTCATTTCCAAATTAACGGTGTTAAAAGCTCCGACGGCATAACCGCCTTCCCGGGCTTTGGTTAGAATTTCTTTAACTGATGTTATCATAAAAATAGAATTTTGAATTTGGAATTTGGAATTTTGAATAAGAATTAAGAATAATGAACCTGGATCATAATATTCTAAATTCTATATTATTCCCATTCTAAATTCTAATTTGAATTACTAATTATTTCAGCAATTTTTATAAACTCGTGCGGCACCAGCGATTCCCGTCCAACTAAAATCCCGTCCATTTCCGGATCATTGCACAAATTTTTGACTGTCCTTGAATTTACCGATCCGCCATAGAGGATTGGAACCTTTTCAGCATATTTCTTCCCAAAACCCTCTACTAAAATTTTTCTAATTAAAACTTTCGCTTCCATAATTTCATGCGCAGTCGGAGTAATGTCGGTTCCCACCGCCCAAACAGGCTCGTAGGCAACAACGATATTTTCCAGTTTCGGCCGAGTCACGCCTTCGAGCGCTTTTTTCAGCTGCTTGGTAATTACGCTTAGCATCTGCTGCGTTTCCTTTTCTATCCTGGTCTCCCCGATGCATATTATCGGTTTGAGGTCGGCCTTTACGGCAGACTGGACTTTCAAATTAACCTCTTCGTTGTTTTCACAAAAATATTTTCTTCTTTCGCTGTGCCCGATTATCACATAATCGCACCCGAAATTTTTGAGCATTGCCCCAGAAATTTCTCCGGTATAAGAGCCGGAACCTTCCCAAAACATATTCTGCGCTCCTATTTTAGTTCTTTTGCTCAAGGTTTTTTTAAAAACTTCCAGATGAATAAACGGCGGACATAAAACTATTTCGCAATCTCCCAATCTCTTCCCGCTGATTTCTTTTTTGAACAATTCAAAATACTTTTCCCGTTCGTCAGAAGACAAAAGATTCATTTTTAAATTTCCAACAACTAGTTTACCCATAACTTTATATTTTCCACTATTAGTTTTTGCATAATATTTTTTGAATTTGAGATTTATTTTTAATTTGGGATTTGAGATTTGGAATTTCTAATATTCAAATGCCTTTTAACAAACCAAACAACTCCGATTAGTATTATTGTTCCGATTACCAAATCAAACTTATGAAAATACACTCCTAGCGTATTCCAATTATCTCCTAATTTTTTTCCGATATAGGCGAGAATAAAGCAGAACGGCAATGATCCAAGAAAAGTATAGGCGATAAACTTGGAAAAATTCATTCGAGCAATTCCCGCAGGAAGAGAAATAAAGGTTCTAACTACCGGAAGCATCCGGGAGATAAACACAGCGGCATTTCCATATTTATTGAAAAAGTTGTCTGCGATATCCAAATCATGATGAGTGACCAGAACATATTTCCCGTATTTTTCCGCCATCGGCCTTCCGCCGTAATATCCAACCCAATATGCCAAAACTGATCCGATTACACACCCAGCCGCTCCAGCCAAAGATACTCCGAGAAGCGTAAACTGGCCCGTTGAAACCAAATATCCTGAAAAAGGCATGATTATTTCGGAAGGCAGCGGAACACAAGCCGATTCAATCGCCATCATAACCGCCACACCGGAATATCCCATGAGAGATATTCCCCAAATGATAAATCCCGCCAGAACTGAAATAATTTTTTCAATCATTCTTCATGAAACATATAACATGCAACATAAAACAATTATTTTAAGAAAAGCTCCATCTGTTGTTATATGTTATATGCCGTATGTTGTATGTTATATGCTTCTTAGATATTCCGCCGCATCTTCCGGCCGAATTGTTGAAATCTCAATCCCGGTTGACATTTCCAGTCCCGCCCAGGTGGATGTATGCGGGATTATTTCAATATGCCAATGATAATGCGGATAGTCCCGCCCATCGCAGGGCGAAGTATGGACATAAAAATTGTAAGCGGGATCTTTGAGGCCCTTAAAAATTTTAAAAATAGCTTTCTGCAGAGCCTCACCTGCTTTCACTTTGCTCTCAACCGGCGTCCTTTCGAAATAAGGCTTGTGTTTTTTGGGAATAACCCAGGTTTCGAAAGCCATCCTTGAAGCAAACGGACAAAAAACCAGAAATTCATCATTTTCGAAAACAATTCTTTTTCGCTGCTCTGTCTCCCAGTCTATCATCGTGCAATAAACACATTTTCTATTTGTTCTATAATAATTTTCCGCGCCGGTAAGCTCCAGGTTTATATAGGGAGATATGACCGGAATAGCTACCAGCTGCGAATGAGGATGAGAAATTGATGCGCCAGCTTCCACGCCGTGATTATGAAAAATTTCGATAAAATTAACGCTTTTTTTGTTCATAAGGCTGATGTAGCGGTCCTGATAAGCGTCGAAAATTTCCGCCACCTGATATCCGTCCAGCTCGGCAATCTGCTTTTTATGATCGCGAGTAACAACAATCTCATGGTAGCCGACTCCGTCCATCATAAAATAAGGACCCTCTTCAATGTGCTTCACGCGGGCGCCTCTGGAGAAAGCCGGATATTTATTGGGAATAACCCGGAGCGTCCACTCTCCCTCGGAATTTTGGTACATAAGAACATCTTTTTCCTGCCCGGTTTTTTCCGGACAGCAAAAGAAACACAGCTTGTCCGGATTCTCTTTCATTTCCTGCCTACCATGTTCGGAAAATTCTTTCGGCCTCTTAGACCTTCCGGTCGCAATTACTACCCAGTCTCCAGTCACCAAATCTTGTCGAAGTTCTGAAATTTTATTTTTATTTGTCTCTTCCATTTTTGTCTGCGAGCGAAGCGAGCAGGTACAAAAATGAGAACCCCGCACCAATTCACTCAAAAGACTTTTTTTATTTTTAAATTTAAGCCGTTAGGCGACCACACGCATAAAACTATGCCTGAGTAAAATTAAATTTGGAATTGGTGCGGGGCAACTTAACAACTTTTATTTTCGATCTTTCAAATTGTACTTTCCTGTCCACAGCCTCATCCTGGTTTTAAATAAATCAATAAGCACCTGGGTATACCCATTTGGACCGGTAAGTTTCACAGTAGAGCCTTCTTCATTAAGCCATCTAACCGGCATTTGCTTTATTTTAAAGCCTAATTTTTTCGCAAGAACAATAAGCTCAAAATCGAAACCGAAACGATCCACTACCATCCGGCTGGCCACTGCCTCGGCCGCTTTCGCATTTAGCATTTTAAAACCGCATTGCGTATCCGGATAGCTCCAAAGCCCTAAAACTATTCTAATCGCCCAGTTTCCTGAATCTCCAAAAATTTCTTTCCACTTGGCCTGATGCACTTGCACAAAAGCGCCCTTAATATCGCGAGATCCGATTACGACATCATAGCCATTTTTAAACTCCGGTAAAAATGCATCCAGATGCGTAATTGACGTTGATCCGTCCGCATCTAAAAACAGCCTTACCTCTCCATTGGACTCCAAAAGCCCCTGGCGGATTCCATATCCCTTGCCATGATTTTCCTTGTTATCGAAAAATCTCAGGTTATTGATTTTGCCTTCGTAGCTCCTTACCACTTCGGCTGTTTTGTCCGGAGATCCGTCGTTGACTATTACAAATTCATAAGTAAAGCCTTTGGACTTCAAAAATTCGTCCATTTCGATAAGATTCTTACCAATTCTTTTTTCCTCTTTGTAGGCAGAGATAATAACGGACAGATATGGTTTTTGATCCATTTTTTTCTAAATATTAATGGTTATTTCTAAGGTTATTGTACCACAACTTCATGAAACATGGAACATAAAGCATATAACATAAAACATAGAACATATAACATGAAACAATTATTTTAAGGGAAACTCCGTCTTGTTGCTATATGCTATATGTTTTATGTTCTATGATTTATCCAACCACGATTGCAGAATTATTCTGGCCGCTTCCTGATCATCCTGGTTCTTCACATGCTTCACTCCCCGTTCAATAAGATTATCCTGAGCCATTTTAGTCGTAAACATTTCGTTTTGATATTCTATATCAATATCAACCAGTTTTTTAATTAGTTTTCCCAAATGCTCTCCTTCGTATTCAACGTTTTCTTTGTTGATATAAGCCGGAAAACCAATTATAATTTTGTTAATACTGTTTTCTTGAATTATTTTAACCAGTTTTTGTAAAAAATCCTTATCATTGTCAATTGTAGTATAGGCAAAAGCGATTTTGGTTTCGGAGTCTGCCATAGCCAAGCCAACCTTGGATCTCCCAAAATCTATGCCCAGATAGTGGCTTGTTTTAGGATCGTTTGACTCTGTCATTGACTTTTTGGTAAATTTGGTGTATAATTAAAAGTTAGTGTTTGCAGTGTCTGTTTTTGTTTATTTCTTGTTTAGGGGAGGAAAAAATGGACCATAGTTTTTTGAAATTTTTTAGTAGGATCGGCTTGTCTTTCGGGCTGGCCTGTCTGGCTGGCCCTATCGTTTTTAAGTTTTTCTTACCATAAAGGAGGTATTGATGTTAAAGTATGCTGTTTTTTATTTACTGTTTATCGGATTTTTTATTTTCGGAATTTTTGGTATTGATGCCACATGGCATAAGTGGCATTTGCACCAGTCGGTTGCGGGAGATTTTGAGTCTTCTGTCTACTGGGTTCTCATGTTAATCTGCGGATTCGGCGCATGGATTGTATCCAAGTATCTGCGTCCACGCCGGAATCGCTACGTCGCCTGGCGCGAATAGTGCCAGAACCGCTACTGAAATATCGCAACATCGCAGCAGCGTTAAAGCCCCTGTTCCAATTTTCATCGGAACCGCTCAGGGGCTTTTTATTTTTGAATTTTGATTTGTCATTTTGACTTTTGATTTTTGAATTTTGAATTATCTGGTAAGTATTTCACACCCATTTCTGGTCACAACTACCGTATCTTCAAAATGTGCGGAGAGTTTTCCGTCTTTCGTTACATATGTCCAACCGTCTTCCATCAGCTTTATATACCTCGTCCCTTCGTTTATCATCGGCTCAAGCGCCAGCGTCATTCCCTCTTTTAGAATTATATCCTTTTCATTCGACTTGAAATTGGGAATCTGCGGATCTTCATGAAGTTCCCGCCCGACGCCATGCCCTACCAGTTCTCGAACAGCTGAAAATCCGTGCGATCTCACATAGCCGTCCACCGCAATGGAGTATTCGCTAAGTTTCGCACCGGCTTTTATTTTGGAAATTCCCTGTTCCAAGCTTTCTTTGGTAACTTTCAGCAATTTATAGGCATTGGGTGCGATTTTTCCACAAGGGAAAGTTCGCGACATATCGGTTATCATTCCTTCATATTTCATCCCGATATCGATTTTCACTATATCGCCTGATTTCAAAACTCGGTCCTTGCTTGGAATCCCATGGACAATTTCGCTGTTGATCGAAGTGCAGACCGCTCCCGGATAAGGATTGTCCCGATCGCCATAACCTTCGAAAACCGCAATGCCCTCAATTTCAAAAACAAGCTCGCGAGCGAGCTTATCAATTTCATGAGTGTTTTCTCCCGGCACAATTTTTTTCTCAATTTCTCCCATAATTCTGGCTAGTTCTTGCCCGCCTCTTCTCATGGCTTCTATTTCTTTTTCAGTTTTGACGATAATGCTCATTTTTCGACTATATCCTTAATTTTCACTAGTATTTCCTCAAAAACTTTTTCGATAGATTGATCCCCGTTTATCTCTGCTAATTTTCCCTGCTTTTTATAATAATTTACTACCGGTACCGTTTCTTCCTTAAAAATACCCAGCCGCTTTCTGACTCCCTCTTCGCTGTCATCCGGACGAAGAATTATTTGTCCCCCGCATTTGGGGCAAGTTTTTTTTTCATCTTCGATATCTTTTCCCAAAATATAAGTTGTTTTGCACTTTTCACAAATTCTTCTGGCAGATATTCTTTTTATCGATTCTTTTTCTGATAAATCGATAGTCACTATTTTGTCGATTTTTCTTCCAAATTCAAGCATAGCTTCCTCAAAGTACGCCATCTGATCTTCTCTTCTCGGCACTCCGTCAAAAACAATTCCTTTTTCGCGCCCAAGATCCTGTAATTTCACATGAAGCACCTTCTTTAGAATTTTATCATCAACCAGCTCTTTTTTTATATTTATAATTTCGTTTATTTCCTTCCCGAGAGGAGTATCCAAAAGCGCCACTTCGCGCAAAAACTTCCCCATGTCAATATGCTCTAAATCAAACTTCTCGGCTAATTTTTCCGCCTGAGTTCCTTTTCCAGACCCTTGCGGCCCTAATATTACTAAATTCATGAAACATGGAACATGGAACATGGAACAATTTTATATTTTTGTTTCATGTTATATGTTTTATGTTATATGGCTAGAATCCTTCATAATCCCGCATCACCAGCTGGCCTTCAATCTGTTTCATAGTTTCAATCACCACTGAAACAACGATGAGAAGTCCAGTGCCCCCGATAGAAACCTGTTGAATGCTGGTAAAACTTTGGACGATAAAGGGCAAAATAGCGATAAGCCCCAAAAAAACCGAACCTGACAGAGTCACTCGGTTCATTATTTTGTAAAGGTATTCGGCCGTATTTTTCCCCGGACGGATTCCAGGGACATATCCGCCTTGTTTTTGAAGGCTTTCAGAAATTTTGTTCGGATCAAAAACCACCGCCGTATAAAAATAAGTAAAGGCCACTACCAGCAAAAAATAAATTCCCCAATAAAGCCAGCTGGAGGGAGAAAGAAGCACAGAAGCCTTGCTCGCAATAGCTGCAATAGCTGTTCCTTCGTATTTTGTCGCCAAAAATCCGGAAATCATTCCCGGAAAAAGCATTATGGAAAGAGCGAAGATAATGGGAATAACTCCAGCCTGATTGATACGAAGAGGAAGATGGGTCGAAGTTCCGCCATACATTTTATTACCTCGAATCCTTTTCGCATAGGAAACGGGAATGTTTCTCTGGCCTTCTGTCATGAAAACCACCGCTCCAATAGCTCCGATTATCACCGCCAAAAAAATCAGATAAGTAAAAATCTTGGAAGAATCCATGGTGGCATATAAATTGACCGCGGATGAAGGAATTCCGGAAACAATTCCAGCAAAGATAATAAGCGAAACTCCGTTTCCAATGCCTTTTTCCGTGATAAGCTCTCCCAGCCACATGAGAAATACGGTTCCGGCGGTCGCAACAATTATTATCGCAAAAATATCGGAAAATCCCGCATCTGCTATGATGTTTTGGGATCTAAAAAGCGCAATCATGCCAAATGTCTGCATGGCCGCCAAGGGAACAGTGAGCCATCTTGTCCACTGGTTGAATTTCTGCCTTCCGGCTTCCCCCTCTTCCTTGTATATTTGCTCGAGCCGCGGAATAATCATGGTAAGAAGCTGCATTATGATTGAAGAAGTAATGTAGGGTCCGACTCCCAAAAGCACGATTGAAATACTTGAAAGGCCGTTTCCGGAAAAAAGGTTAAGAAGCCCGAAAAACTGATTATTTTCAAAAAACATTTTAAGCCTTTCTTGATCTACTCCCGGAATAGGAATGTTGGCTGCCAGACGAAAAACCACAAGCAGAGCCAGAATGAAAATTATCTTGTTTCTAAGCTCCCTTATTTTGAAGATTTGTGTAACTTTTTCAAACATATTTCAAGCTAAAAATTAAAAGCTACAGCTGAAAGCTAAAAAATGGCAATGAAAGTCAAGAACTCTTAATTTTAAACTTCTAACTTTAACTATATTTTTATCTATTTTTCAACTGTCTCTTTAACTGATTTGCTAAGAAGGATTTTTTTATCGAAAGAAAGCTTGATTTTGATGTCTTTTCCTCCCAAGACTTTAATTCCGTTCTTTGCTTCCATTTTATCAACTAATCCGGCTTTAATCAAAGATTCGGCACTAACTAGATCTCCGCTTTTGAATTTTTTGGAAATATTTTCCAGATTTATAATGGCTTTTTTACAGTTAAGCGCCTTAAATCCCCTCTTTTTTTTCATATGATCAATAAGCGTCGAGCGTCCGCCTTCAAAGAGAGGATCTACTTTTGCTCCGCTTCTGGCTTTTTGCCCTTTGTTTCCTTTACCTGAATATGTGCCTTTTTTACCTCCTCGTCCGATTGTCTTTCTTTTCTTTCTACGATTTTTAAGTTTTAAACTATTTATCTGCATTTGTTTGAAATAAATTATTCTCCTACTTTTTTAATTCCCATCCTTTCCGATCTGGTTCTGGAATTTCCGAAAGAATTAAGAGCAAAAAGTGTTGCTCTGGCGACATTGAGCTTGTTGGATGTTCCTAACGATTTTGAAACAATGTCTTTTATCCCGGCAAACTCGACTACCGTTCGCACCGCTCCTCCAGCCACAATTCCCCTTCCAACCTTTGCCGGCTTCAAAATAATCTTGACGCTTCCCTGCTTCAAAAAAATTTCGTGAGGAATAGTATTTTTGCTGATTTTTATGAAAATCATATTTTTCTTGGCATTATCAAAAGCCTTCTTAATTGAATCAGAAACATCGGCTCCTTTTCCTGTTCCCACTCCTACCTTCCCTTTCCTGTTTCCAATAACAAGGGACGCCCTAAATCGAAATCGCCTCCCGCCTTTCACCATGCGGGTAACTCGCGCCAAATCCAAAAGCTTCTGGTCATACTCGGGTTTTTCACGTTTTGATTTAAATCGTTTGTCTCTGCTCATTAATTTAATTTTATTAGAATTTTATCCCCACTTCTCTGGCGCCCTCCGCCAAAGCCTTCACTTTCCCATGATATTTATAGCCTGATCTGTCAAATACCGCTTCCTTTATTTTTATCTCCAGGCATTTTTTAGCGATCAGCTTTCCTAAAATTCTGGCTCCCTCTATATTATTTTTTGCTTTAGCTGATTTAGTATCACCGAAAACTAAGGTATTTCCTTTTAAATCATCAATTACCTGGACCTCCATTCTTTTGAGACTTCTGAAAACCGACATTCTCGGTCTTTTTGTAGTACCAAAAACCTTGGCTCGAATGCGCCTCTTTCTGTGCAATCTTAACTTATTTCTGCTCTTTATCATAATTTTCTTTCTCTATAAATTACTTATTTTGCCGTTCCGGCTTTCTTTCCAACTTTCCTTCTCACTTTTTCTCCCTGATATCTGAATCCTTTTCCTTTATACGGTTCAGCTTTTTTCAAAGACCGAATTTCCGCCGCAAACTGCCCAACCGCTTGTTTGTCAATTCCTGTTATAGAAAGCACGTTATTTTCTTCTATTTTAGCATTGATACCTTCAGGAACCATAACTTCCACCGGATGAGAAAATCCAAGAGCCATTACTATTTTATTTCCCTGGACAGACATCCGAAATCCTACTCCTTGCAGTTCCAGTTTCTTTTCATATCCTTCCTTCACTCCGATTATCATATTGTTTATAAGGGAACGGGTAAGCCCCCAGACAGCTGCCGCCAGCTTTGATTTATCATTCTCACTGAATTTTTTGACAGCTATCGTCTTTTCGGAAACTTCAACTTTCGCTTTCTCATGAATATCCAAACTTAAGGTCCCCTTGGGCCCTTTTGCTTCGATGTGGTTCTTTTCGAGTTTTACCTCTACTCCATCTGGTATTTCTATTATCTTTTTTCCGATTTTTGACATAACTTTTTCTTAAAACTAATTTTAGCGGCTTCGCTTAGCTTACCATACCTCGCAAACGTATTCCCCGCCTAACCCTTGCTTTTTAGCTTCATAATCAGCCATAAGTCCCTTGGATGTCGAAATTATCGCTATTCCATACTTATTTCTTACACTTTTAATATCCTTGTTTTTGATGTATATCCGCTGTCCTCCTCTGCTTATCTTCTTTATTCCTTTTATGGCAGGATCTTTCTGCATTCCGGAAACAGAAAAATATTTTAGAGCTATCTTTATTTTTTCTGCGTTTTCTGTTTTTTCTTTTGCAGCGTCTTCAACAAAACCTTCCTTTTTGAGAATTTCTGCCAAAGCCATCTTCAATTTAGAAGCTGGGATTTCCACTTCCTTGTGCCCGGCTAGCTGGGCGTTTTTTATTTTGGCAAGCATATTGGCAATTGTGTCCATATTTTGTGATTTTAATAAATTCTTCTTTACCAGGAAGATTTTTTGACTCCCGTAATTTGTCCTGTATCGGCCAATTCTCGAAAACAAATCCTGCAAATGTCAAAAGCCCTTAGATATCCATGCTTTCTTCCGCATCTCCAGCATCTTCTCACGATTCTGGTCGAAAATTTCGGTTTTTTTTGGGCTCTTGCCTCTACTGATTTTTTGGCCATATTTATTCTAAATTAATTTATTATTTCTTTATTCTCTATGGGAAATCCTAGCAATCTGAATAACGCCATTCCTTTTTCCTTGTTTTTGGCATCCGTAACGATATTTACCTGAAAACTGAATATATTTTTCACTTGCTCCGGCATGATCTGGGGAAAAATCAAATGTTCTTTTATGCCGATATTGAGATTGCCGCTTTCATCCACTGATGTTTCCTTTATGCCTTGAAAATCGCGGATTCTGGGTATGGCTGCACCAACTAAAATTTCCAGAAAATCCCACATTCTCCGACCCCGCAGGCTCACTGCTGCGCCGACTTCCAGCCCTTCCCTCGTTTTAAACCCAGCAATTGATTTTTTCGACTTGGTCATAACTGGCTTCTGGCCGGTAATTAAAGTTATTGAATCAACGATTTCTTTCACCTGATTGGAATCTTTCAAAAATTTTCCTATTCCGATATTAACCACGACTTTGGATATTTTGGGAACTTCAAAATCATTCTTGAACCCAAAATCGGCTTTCATTTTTGAAATCACTTCTTTATTATATTTTTGGCGAATGTTTGTCATAATTATTTTCAGCTAAGTTTTTTCCTAAATCTCTGCCTTGCATTTTTTGCACAGCCGGATCTTTTTATCTCCGCTTTTTCCATATTCCACTCTCGATGTTTTTCCGCATTTAGAGCATACCAGCATAAGATTTGAAACGTCTACGGCTCTGGGTATTTCCACTCTCTGTCCCTTTTCCCCTTCTTTTCTCGGTCTTTTGTGTTTTTTCACCAAATTCAATCCATCTATTACCGCTCTCTTTTTTTCAAAAATAACGCGCAAAACTTTTCCGGTCTTGCCTTTGTCCTTTCCAGCAATCATTTTTACCAAATCGCCTTTTTTAACTTTCATATGATTTATAGCACCTCTGGAGCCAATGAAATTATTTTATTATATCCTTTATCCCTTATCTCTCTTGCAATCGGCCCGAAAATTCTGGTCCCTTTCGGTTCTTTTCCTTCGACAATAACCGCCGCATTTTCATCAAATCTTATGTAAGATCCGTCGTTTCTTCTAAATTCTTTTCTTTGTCTGACTATAACAGCCCTGACTTTATCTCCTTTCTTGACTGTTCCCCGGGGTTCAGAAATCTTTACCGACGCTACCACGATATCTCCTATTCTTGCATACCGCCTTCTGGTTCCGCCAAGAACCTTGAAACACTGGATCATTCTTGCTCCAGTATTATCAGCTACTTTCAATTTTGTCTGTGCTTGTATCATATTCGTGAATCCTTAATAGCTAAACTGCTTTATAAAATTTCCCTTTGCTTATCGGTTTTGCCGCGACAAATTCAATTTTATCGCCGACCTTAAGCTTATTTTCCTCATCATGAACCTTATATCTTTTTGTTGAGATATATCTTTTCCGATATTTCTTATGAGCCATTAAATTATCCACTGCGACAATGACAGTTTTGTTCATTTTGTCACTGACTACAATGCCTTTTTTTCTGGCTATTTTTTTATCATTACTTTCCATTTTCTTTTTCTTCTTTGATTATATTTAATATCCTGCTGATATCTTTTTTTTCCTTTCTGATCTGCCTGTTGTCCTTTACCTGTTTTGTAGCAATATCGAATCTAAGCTTTCTTAAATTTTCTCTTTTTTCAGCTAAAAGTTTCCCGAGCTCTTCAATATTTTTGTCCCTTAATTCTTTCGCCTTCATAGTTTTTTATCATTAATCAAAATAATGGCTATTCTTCGTTCTTAACGACAAACCTGGTTTTCAATCCCAGCTTGTGGGACGCCAAGCGCATAGCTTCTTGGGCAATTTCTTTTTTTACCCCGTCCATTTCAAACATTACTCTGCCTGCTTTTACTACCGCGACAAAATGATCGACGCTTCCTTTACCTTTACCCATTGGGGTTTCATCGCCCTTTTTGGTCATTGGTTTATCTGGAAATATTCTTATCCATATTTTTCCGCCTCTTTGGATGTATCTAGTCATAGCGCGCCTTGCTGCTTCTATTTGCCGAGCCGAAACCAGGCTGGAACCCGTAGCCTTGAGGCCATAGCTTCCAAAGCTAACGGCATTGCCGCGATTAGCTGTCCCGTGAATGCGTCCGCCTCTTTGGACTTTTCTGTGTTTTACTTTTTTCGGCATCAACATATTTGCAAATTCTTTGTGAATTTAGACGAATGCTTACAAATAGATTTGTAATTTTATTCGCTTTCGTTCGCAATCATTTTTAGCTACTTATCAAATACTTCCCCTTTATAGAGCCAAACCTTCACTCCGATTGTTCCATAGGTGGTATAAGCTGTCGCCCGGGCAAAATCTATATTGGCTCTCAAGGTATGCAGTGGCAATGTTCCTTTGGACAGCCACTCTCTTCTAGACATTTCTGCTCCTCCTAATCTTCCGCACATTTCCACTTTTACTCCTTTTATAAGATTGTTCTTTATCGCCTGGTCCAGCATTGATTTCATGATCCTTCGAAAAGGCATTCTTTTTTCTATTTGGTCAGCAGCATTTTGAGCTAAAACCTGAGCGCTTTCTTCAAAATTCCTGATTTCCTGGACATCTATGCTCAGGGGAGCTTTTTTATCATTTTTGAAAAAATTTTTCTGAATATGTCTTTTTATATCCTCTATTCCGCTCCCTCCGCGCCCTATAATAACTCCCGGACGGGCGGTTTTTATGATAATTTTCACCGTAGCTTGCGACCTTTCAATCTCAACTTCGGAAATAGCGGCATTTTTCCACTTTTTCATGATATCCTTCCGAATCTCCACATCTTTTCTCAAATTATCCTTGTATTCTTTTTTGCTAAACCATTTGGACTTCCAGTTTTGGTTGATTCCCATCCGAAGTCCGACCGGATTTACTTTGTGTCCCATGCTAGTTCATATCGCATGTATCATATATATGTTATATGTTTTATGCTATATGTTATATAAATTACATCGATTTCCTTCTAAATATCTTGCTTGTCCAATTCTTTTTTCCTTCTTTTTTTATTTCTTCCCCTTTTATCTCCTTATCAAACGCCGGCTTCTTTTTTTCCTCTTTCTCTTTCTTATCTTTTTCTTCTGTCTTTTCCTTTTCCTCTTTTTTTCTGGCTTCTGCTCTTTGTTTTCTTTCTTTCTCCATTTGTTCTTTAGTTTTTCTGCCTTTTCCTTCAATTCTTTCTTCTAAAACAATCGTTATTTTTGAGGTTCTTTTCAAAATCATAGATGCTCGTCCGTAAGCTCTTGGCATCCATCTCTTATAGCTGGGCCCTGCTTCAACAATCGCGTCAAAAACATACAAATTGTCCTTATCAAGTCCAAAATTATTTTCTGCATTGGAAACAGCGCTTTCGAGAAGCTTCTTAACATGAGGGTTGGATCTCTTAACAACAGCGTCCAGCTGCCTGGCCGCATCAGCAACATCAAGATTCTTTATCAAATCAGCAACCAGCCTCGATTTTCTAGGAGCTATTCTCAGATTATTCAGTTTTGCGGATACTTTCATGATATTGAGTTCTATTTATAAATTACTGACTATCCTCGTTTTTTATTATTTTCACTCATTTTTTTGCTTCTGAACTGGCTTTTTCCGCCTTCGCTGCATCCAATTCTTTCTGCTTCGCTGCCATTTCCAATTCTTTCTGCATTTTTCCTCCGTGTCGCGTAAATTTCCTGGTTAAAGAAAATTCTCCCAGTCTATATCCAACCATTTCTTCGTTTACAAAAACCGGAATAAAATCCTTTCCATTATGAACGGCAAAAGTAAATCCAACCATTTCCGGAGAAATTACCGCAGCGCGAGACCACGTCTTGATCGGAGTCCGATCGCCCGGTTTTTTATCTTTGATTTTCTTTATAAGCCTTTCGTCAACATAAGGCCCTTTTTTTAGACTTCGTGTCATACTTTTTATCTCTTGCTTCTTCTCTTAATTATAAATTTATTGCTATATTTATATTTTCTTCGAGTTTTCTTGCCAAGCGCCGGTTTTCCCCAAGGAGTTTTTGGATGCTTAAGTCCGATTCCCTGCCGTCCTTCCCCACCACCATGCGGATGGTCAACCGGGTTCATAGCGCTGCCGCGAACTGTTGGACGGATTCCCATGTGGCGCGATCTTCCAGCTTTTCCAATGGTTATAGCGTTATTTTCAAAATTGCTTACCTGTCCGACTGTAACATAACATTCGCTGCTGATCAATCTTATTTCCCCTGACGGCATTTTAATCTGGGCTTTTTCCTTCTCAACCGCCATAAGAACCGCTCCGGAACCAGCGCTTCTGACAATTTGCCCCCCTCGTCCAGGAAACAATTCAACATTGCAAATCATAGTTCCTATCGGAATATTCTTTATTTTTGTTCTATTTCCCTCCTTTATCGGAGCTTTTTCTCCGGCTAAAATTTCCTGGCCTGTTTTCATTCCGCAAGTAGCTAAAACATATCTTTTCTCTCCATCTTTATAGACCACGAGCGCAATGAAAGAACTTCGGTTGGGATCTCTTTCGATAGCTATTATTTTTCCCGGAATCTCCAACTTATCCTGCAAAAAATCAACCAGCCTGTATCTCTGCTTGTGCCCACCTCCCTGGTGCCGGACAGAAATCTTGCCATGCGATCTTCCGGCTTTTCTCACCTTTTTGGAAAGCAAAGACTTTTCCGGTTTCTTGTCGGTTACCATATCTGATTTTACAATAGACATGTTTCGCCTGCCTGCCGTATTTCGTTTGTAGACTTTAATCGCCATAGCTTTCTTTAATTAATTTCAAATAAGCGGTAAACCCTGTTGTTTATGGGCTGGATTCTTCGCTCCGCTTAGGATGACGTTTTGCGTCATTTTCCCTCAAAAAATTCTATTTTTCCTCCCTCTTTTACCGTTATAATCGCTTTTTTATATCCCGATTTCCATCCAGCAATTCTTCCTCGCATTCTTTTTTTAGACGGTATGTTGATTATATTTACACTAGCAACATCAACTTTGTATACATCCTCTACGGCCTTCTTGATCTGCTTTTTGTTGGAACGGGAACTGACTCTGAATATATATTTATTCAATTCGCCAATTCTCGTCGCTTCTTCAGTGATCCAGGGTTCCATCAGGATCTTATGCGCGATCTGTCCGATTTTATTTAAATTCTTTGCCATTTTATTCGTCTGCTTTATTATATTTCTTTTCCAGTTCTTTTATGGAATCTTCAGATATCAATAAATATTTATTATTCAGCATATCCAAAACGTTAAGCTGTTCAACTAAAGAATTTTCACAATTTTTAATATTTCTGCTGGCAATCCTGAAATCTCTTTCTCCGGAGCCAAAAATTGCTAAAGTTTTGCCTTTTATTTTCAAATTTTCAAAAAACTTGGAAAATTCTTTCGTTTTTTTGCTTTCAATTTTCAGGTTGTCAACTGCATAAATCTCATTTTCTTTCAGTTTTCCGCTCAAAACTATCGCGATCGCCTTGGCATTCATTTTTTTGTTTATCTTTTTCTTGAAATTTCGTTCTGATCTGGGACCAAATACGATTCCTCCTTTTTTCCAAATTGGAGTTCTGACCGATCCAACTCTTGCTCTTCCTGTTCCTTTTTGTTTCCAGGGTTTTCTCCCGGACCCTGCCCGTTCCCCTCTGGTTTTGGTGTGGGCCAAAACTTGCCTTCGGTTGGCCATTATTGAAACTGCTACTTGATGAACCAAATCATTGTTTTTAGAAAGGCCAAAAATCTCTTTGGATATTTCCATTTTCTTAACTTCTTTTCCTTCTAAATTGTATATGCTTATTTTCATGAAAATAAATTAAGCCTGTTTGCTTCTTATTTCAACAATTCCGCCCGGAATTCCAGGAACAGCTCCTTTGAGCCCCAATATTTTTTTTCCTTTGTCTACATAAACAATTTTTATATTTATAGCAGTTGAACGCTCTCCGCCCATTCTTCCTGCCATTCTTTTTCCTTTAATGACATGTTCTGGAAATCCAGCGCCAATTGATCCCGGAGCACGGAGATCATGCTTGTGGCCGTGGCTTTTAGGGGATCCCTTGAACCCATGCCTTTTTACTCCTCCTTGAAAACCTTTGGCTTTGGTTATGCCGCTTACTCTCACTTTTTCTCCTTCTGAAAAAACAGAAACATCGATTTCATCGCCGCTTTTTAATTCTGTTCCGCCTATTTTGAATTCTTTCTTAAATGTTTTTTTCGCCGTCTTTGGAATTTCCAGCTGCACCGCATCATATCCATCCTTTTCTTTTGTTTTTATATGGCTCACTTTTGAAAAACATTCAACCAGAGTCACGTTTAGCGCTCCTTCATTTCCATATATCGTAGTCATTCCAATTTTTTTTCCCAAAATAAACTTATCCATAAAATTCAAATAAAAAAACTGACTCCACGCGCCAGTCAAAACTCAAAGAGAGCTTGTTTTTCTCTACTGGCTAGTTGAGTATCCGCAAATAGACACAGACGAGGCGGACTTTAACTAGAATTACAAATTTCTGCGAATTTCAGCGAATGAAGTTATGAATATTTATTTATAACTTCATTCGCCTTAATTTGCAACCATTCGCAACTACTACATTATTACATCTTTATTTCTATATCAACACCCGCCGGCAAGCCAAGATTAGTAAGGCTATCAATCGTTTTCGGAGTTGGATTCAAGATATCTACAAGTCTTTTGTGTATTCTCATTTCATACTGATCCCTGGCATCTTTGTAAACAAAAGTTGACCGGTTAACCGTAACCTTTCTTATTTCCGTAGGCAAAGGAACGGGCCCAGTAATATCAGCTCCTGACCTCTGGGCCGTTTCAACTATTTGTCTGGCCGACTGATCAATAATCTTATGGTCGTAGGCTTTGATCTTGATCCTGATTCTTGGTTTTACTTCTTCTTCCTTTTTGAGCATCTGATTTTTTAATGAATATCTTAATTTCTTGCTCTATAAAACCCGCCTTGAGCCAAGACAGGTTTTAAGAATAAGCTATTTTAATATTTTAGTTACTACTCCCGCGCCTACAGTTCTTCCGCCTTCTCGAATTGCAAATCTCATTCCTTCCTCCATTGCTACTGGAGCTCCTAATTTTACTGAAAAATTCACTGTATCCCCGGGCATAACCATTTCCGTTCCTTCAGGAAGAATAACTTCTCCGGTTACATCTGTAGTTCTAACATAAAACTGCGGCTTGTATCCCTTAAAAAATGGAGTATGTCTTCCACCTTCTTCTTTGGTCAGAATGTAAACTTCGCTTTCAAATTCGATGTGCGGAGTGATCGATCCCGGCTTTGCAAGAACCTGGCCTCTTTCCACTTCTTCTTTCTTGGTTCCTCGCAGAAGCACTCCGGCGTTGTCTCCAGCCTGCCCTTTATCCAGTGATTTATTGAACATTTCAATCCCAGTAACGGTTGTTTTTTGAGTAGGATTAAGACCGACAATCTCTACTTCTTCATTAATGTTAACGATTCCTCTTTCAATTCTTCCGGTAACCACCGTTCCTCTTCCTTCTATTGAAAAGATGTCTTCAATCGGCATAAGGAACGGCTTGTCCACTTCGCGAACCGGTTCGGGAATTTTTTCATCCAAAGCGGAAATCAAATCAAAAATTGGCTTGGCATCTGCATCATCGGCATTCTTAGAATTAAGCGCCTTAAGAGCCGAGCCCCGAATGACTTTTGCGTTATCGCCGTCAAAATTATATTTGGTCAAAAGTTCTCGAACTTCCGCCTCAACCAAGTCAACCAATTCAGGATCATCAACCATATCAACTTTGTTTAGGAATACGACGATTTCGGGAACTCCCACTTGATAAGCTAAAAGGATATGTTCTCGAGTTTGGGGCATAGGACCATCAGTAGCAGCGACAACCAAGACAGATCCATCCATTTGAGCTGCCCCAGTGATCATGTTTTTGATGTAATCAGCATGGCCTGGGCAGTCCACATGGGCGTAATGGCGTTTTTCAGATTCATATTCACAATGTGCCGTAGCGATAGTGATTCCCCGTTCTCGCTCTTCCGGCGCTTTGTCAATTTCGTCAACGCCCTTCTCTTTGGCCTGGCCTTTAAAAGCCAAGACATGCAAAATCGCCGCTGTAAGAGTGGTTTTTCCATGATCAACATGGCCGATTGTGCCGACATTGACATGAGGTTTAGTTCGTTCAAATTTTTCCGCTGCCATAGTTTTGAATAATTTTGACGCAAATTCTGCAAATTATGTCCGTAAAACGCAACACTAATTCGCAATAAATTTACGAATTTTTATTATTAAATTTTATTATATAGCTCGGGTTCAGTTTACAATAAATATCTGAATTTGGCAAGCACCTAGGCTTTTTCATATCTGATTTCCTCATTTTCCTTGATATCGGATATTTCTCCCAGTTCCAGATTTTCTATTTTTTTCTCTTCCTGGACAAACTTCCAGCTGGCGATATCGTTGTTTATCTTATCAACCAATTCTTGCTTTGTCAAGCCTTCAACGCTTGTCTTTTGGAGTTTTCTGAACTCCCGAAGAGTTAGAAGCACATAATACTGGTCTTGATCCTTCAAAACCGCCTTCCCTCCAATAAGTTCCAGCGCTTCTTTGAGTTTCTTATCCAACATGATCTTAGAGTTAATTTATCCTTTATTACGCAAAGAAATAGTAGCTTAATAAATATTTTGTGTCAATAGAAAATAAAAAGTTCCCACTTTCATTCCTGCATGCGCAGGTTTGAAAACGGAAACTTATCAACAAGATAGAAGGCTAGGCTTCTTCGTTAAAATTTATATCCGGGTGTAAGCCGAAGAATGTCCAAAACTCGATAGTAACTGACAGGCGGTTTGAGTTTGGGTTCCTCTCCCTCCTTTAGCCAGCGAAAATATTCTTGCTCTCCTCTGAGACTACCCAAGGCCAGAAATAAAATTTCCAGTAAATCGCCGTTCTCTCCTTTTCTGATTTGCTCGTAACCCTTATAAAGTTCCATCCCGAAGAAAACTCCTTCCGAAGTAACAATTGTCATGGGAATAGGAGACATATCGCCTGTACATTGAACATAAACGACGCTTCCAATTGTGCTTCCATAACAATAACAATCCATGGCTAGCTCCTTCTTTTTTTCAAATAGCTATTTCTTTCCCCCTATTACTTCTTCCGCTACATTTTTCGGAACTTCCGCATAATGGCCGAATTCCATAGAATAATTGGCGCGACCCTGTGTCATAGAACGAAGCGCCGTAGCATAGCCAAACATGGAAGCTAGCGGGACTTCTGATTCAATCACTTTTACCCGCGCGTTTCCTTCGCCTCGATCGTTCATTTCCCGAATAATTCCCCGCTTTGAATTGATATCACCGACGACATCTCCCATAAATTGTTCCGGAGTAATCACATTTACTTTCATAATCGGTTCCAAAATAACCGGCTTTGCCCTTCTCACCGCTTCTTTAAACGCCATAGAACCGGCAATTTTGAAGGCTGCTTCGGACGAGTCCACTTCGTGAAAGGATCCATCATAAACAGTCGCCTTGACATCTACGATCGGATATCCGGCTAAAACTCCGTTATCCATTGCTTCTTTCACTCCTTTTCCGATTGGCGCAATATATTCCTGCGGAATTATGCCGCCCTTAATTTCATCCACAAATTCAAAACCTGCTCCCGGCTCCTGGGGCTCAACTTTAATCCAGCAGTGTCCGTATTGTCCGCGTCCGCCAGATTGGCGGATATATTTTCCCTCCGCTTCCGCTATTTGCCTTATGGTTTCCCGATAAGCTACCTGTGGCTGGCCGATGTTAGCTTCCACCTTAAATTCTCTTTTCATCCGATCAACAATGATGTCAAGATGAAGCTCTCCCATTCCCTCGATAATAGTTTGTCCGGATTCTTCATCGGTATGCACCCGAAAAGTCGGGTCTTCCTCCGAAAGCTTCCGGAGAGCCAATCCCATTTTTTCCTGATCTGCTTTCGTTTTCGGTTCGATCGCAATTGATATAACCGGTTCGGGAAAGGTAATCGATTCGAGAAGCACTGGTTTTTCCGGGTCGCAAAGAGTATCTCCGGTTGAAGTATTTTTCATCCCCACGAGAGCTCCGATTCCTCCGGCGTAAATTTCTGAAATTTCTTCCCTGTGGTTGGAATGCATTTGAAGGATTCTTCCCACTCTTTCCTTTCCCCCTTTTGAAGAGTTGAGCACATATGATCCAGCTTTCAGCATCCCGCTATAAACCCGGAAAAAAGTCAGCTGCCCTACAAAAGGGTCGGTTGCAACCTTAAAAGCCAGCGCGGCGAAAGAAGCGTTATCATCGCATTTAATTTCTACTTCTTTTTCCGGATCCTTAACATCCATCCCTTTGATATTAGGAACATCCAGTGGAGACGGCAAATAATCAATTACGCCGTCCAAAACCAGCTGAACTCCCTTGTTTCGAAGAGCTGTTCCCGTAAAAACCGGCATAAGCGTAGTGCTAACAGTTGCTTTTCTAAGCGCCTTTTTTAATTCTTCTTCTGTTATTTTTTCTCCATTCAAATATTTTTCCGTTAGCATATCGTCAGTTTCGGAAATTTTTTCCACCATTTTTTCCCGCCATTCTTTGGCTTTTTCAGCAAGTTCCGAAGGAATTTCCCCTTCATTCACAATTTCTCCCATTTCTCCGGAAAAAGTATAAGCTTTCATTTTGACAAGATCCACTACGCCTGAAAAATCATTCCGTTCCCCGATAGGAATCTGGACTGCGACAGCATTCGGAGTGAGGCGGTTCCAGATAGTATCTAAAGAATAATAAAAATCGGCGCCTTCTTTGTCGATTTTATTGATAAAACAAATCCTTGGAACATTATATTTGTCAGCTTGTCTCCAAACTGTCTCTGACTGTGGCTCCACGCCTTCTTTTCCGTCAAAAACCACCACGCCCCCGTCAAGCACTCGGAGCGATCTTTCTACTTCCACCGTAAAATCTACATGTCCCGGAGTATCGATTATATTTATCTGATGATCTTTCCAGAAACAAGTTGTCGCAGCCGAAGTAATAGTGATTCCGCGCTCTTTTTCCTGATCCATCCAATCCATAACCGCCTCGCCTTCATGCACTTCTCCGATTTTATGCGTAATTCCGGTATAGAATAAAACCCGCTCGGTCGTGGTCGTTTTTCCGGCGTCGATATGGGCGATAATGCCTATATTTCTATATTTTTCGATTGGATACTGTCGTGCCATAAGTTTTTAGTTTTTTGTGTATAATTTAAAAAACGAATTTCTAATT
This sequence comes from Patescibacteria group bacterium, assembly GCA_022711335.1. Taxonomy (GTDB): domain Bacteria; phylum Patescibacteriota; class Minisyncoccia; order Moranbacterales; family UBA2206; genus JAKLFF01. Next base: position 71,804 of record JAKLFF010000003.1, read on the forward strand.
TTGAATTTTGAAATAATGCCTTAATTTCGAATGTTTTAAACATTTTACCATTCAAAATTGATTCGAAATTCAAAATTCCAAATTCAAAATTCGATATTATGCGAAATGCGCAAACGCTTTGTTGGCTTCCGCCATCCGATGCACATCCTCTCTTTTTTTCATGGCTGCTCCAGTTTTATTCGCTGCATCAATCAGCTCTTCCGCCAGTTTTTGAGCCATTTTTTTGCCTTTTTTGGAATCAGCTGCTGCTTTTATCCAGCGAATAGCCAAAGTTGTTCTCCGTTCGCCGATTACTGATACCGGAACCTGGTAATTGGCTCCGCCGATTCTCCGCGATTTGAGCTCCACGAGAGGAGAAATATTTTTTACCGCTTGTTCAAAAATATTAAGTCCGCCCCTTTTGGTTTGCGAGTGAATAATATTGAAAGCTTCATAAACAACTTTCTCCGCCAAATTTTTCTTGCCGTCTCTTATCAGGCTGTTCATAAATTTTCCCACCAGCATATTGCCGTATTTTGAATCCGGTCTCACGCTTTTCTTATAAATTCTTTTTCGTCTTGCCATGCGATTATTTTCTACTAGTTACTATTCTTTAGATTTTTCCCTTTTCGCTCCGTATTTGCTCCTTCCTCTTTTTCGATTAGAAACTCCGGATGTATCCAGAACACCCCTTACAACGTGGTATCTCACTCCCGGAAGATCTTTCACTCTTCCGCCGCGGATCATTACAATCGAATGCTCCTGGAGGTTATGCCCGATTCCGGGAATATAGGCCGTAACTTCCATGCCGTTTGTCAAACGGACTCTGGCGATCTTTCTAAGGGCCGAGTTAGGCTTTTTTGGCGTTGTTGTGCTGACCTTAAGACACACTCCGCGCTTAAAAGGGCCGGCTGTGTCCATTGGCTTATTCTTGAGAGTATTGAAAACATACTTAAAAGCCGGGGTTTTAGTTTTTTTCCTTGTCAGTTTTCTTGGTCGTCTTTTTAATTGGTTAATAGTCGGCATGATTTTTTTTATTAATTACCCGCCTGCTGGCAGGCTAATCAAATGCTAATATGCTAATTTTATTCATACATTGATATATTCGTATAAAATTCGTACTAACAAAAACAGCGCCATCGGCTGCAAAACCAGAATAAAGCATATTTCAAAGAATGTCAACACTCTGTGCGGCTAGACCGTTATTCCCAAAAACAAATTGAGCATGGAATTTAGGAACACTCCCAGCGGTCCGGAAAAAAATATTATGAACGCAAGAAGAATTATAAATCCAAACTGTTCGAGCATCGCCATCGTTTCAACCTTTATATTGGCGGCTGCAAAAAGAAGTTTGGAGCCGTCCAGAGGCGGAATGGGGATAAGATTGAAAAAAGCCAGAAAAACATTCCAAAAAATTACCATGACCAGAATTTCATAAAATATCGCGCCCATGGAACCGGCGATAATATTAGAAATCACGCTCCAATCGTTGAAATTATTGATTATATCAACCTTGGCAGAAATCGGGAGCACGATAAATTTTGCCAGTATTGCGGCAACAACCGCAATTAAAATATTCGACAAAGGCCCAGCTAGAGCCACTAATGCCGGTCCCCATTTTTGGTTTTTGAGATTATATGGATTATAAGGAACCGGTTTTGCCGATCCAAAGGCAAATCTTCCGCCGGTAAGAGCCAGCATAACTATGGGCATTCCCAAAGTGAGCCAGGGATCTATATGCTTAAGCGGATTAGCCGTCACTCTTCCAGCATATTTGGCCGTCAAATCTCCCAGCCACATCGCCACAACACCGTGCATCACTTCGTGGATGATCACGGTATAAAGCAATATCGCTACGTAAAAAAAGATTAAAACAATTTCATTTGCCATATTTTTTCTTGCCAAATTTACTTTTCCATGCTAACTTAAATTTTGTAATAAATCAACTAGGCCATGGAACATGTAGCATACAACATGTAACAGAATTTTCTCTGTTTTTGTTTTTTGTCATATGTTTCATGTTATATGTCATATGTCTAGAGTCTGTGAAATTTGCGGCCGAGGATCGCAATCGGGCCACAAAGTCAGCCATTCCAACATTAAAACCCTTCGAAAATTCATGGTCAATCTTCAGACTAAAAAAGTTAACGGAGAAAGAAAAAGGGTCTGCACAAAATGCATAAAAACTTTGTCTAAAGCGGAGTAATTTATTCTTGCTTCCAGGCGATGAAAAAATCTTTCTCATTTCGAGAAAGATTTTTGTTTTTTTTGCAATAAAAAATTTTATTCCAATATTCCGTCCAGATTCACATCGTAAAGGATTTCATCCTGTATCAGCCGATAACTTAAAATTTCGTTTTTGGAAAACCAAATCGGAATTTCTTTTTCCGCTTCTTCTGTATTTCCGGAAGCATGGATTAGATTCCGGATGCTTCTTTGGCCCAAATCTGCCATTTGATAAGTGTCCAAAGTAAAATCTCCGCGGATAGTTCCCATATCGGAGGATAATGGCTCGGTTCCTCCGGTAATTTTTCTGACCAAACCCACAGCTTGATTGCCTTGCCAAATCATCGCGATAACCGGTCCGGAACTTAAATATTTAGCGTTGGCATTCATAATAGCCGTACCGTTCTCCCTAAAAGTTTTAAACGGCGATTTCAACCCTTTTTTTTCATAAGACGCCGCCGCCTTTCTCCCGACTTCCTCCAGCCATGCGTCCCCGCCAACTTCGTAATAATGCTTGATGGCCATTTCTTCCGTGGGAATAAGCATTTTTAAAGCCAGCATTTTTAATCCCACTCTTTCATATCTCTTGATTATTTCACCAATTAGGCTTCTTTGAACTCCGTCCGGCTTTATGACTACCAGCGTCCGTTCTTTTGATGGATGATCTTTTTTCATGATTTATAAATTTATTTCTTATAATTGGATACTACCAAATAAAAATAATTTGGACAAGAAAATTATTCTTCTGATTCTTTGAGTTTTTTATAAATTTCTTTTCCAATTTCTTTCATAAGTTTTGCATCCGCCTTAAGAGCGGCTTTAGCTATTTCCCGGCCAACTCCCAGCTTTACTTCCCCGAAAGAATAAGAGTTGCCTTTTTTCGCAGCTACTTCATATTTCACCGCCGTATCCAAAACATCGCCAGAAGCGGAAATTCCTTCGTTGTACATAATATCAAACTCCGTTGTTTTAAAAGGGGGGGCTACTTTATTTTTCACTATTTTGACTTTCACTCGGTTGCCAACGACATCCTCGCCTTTTTTAATCTGCGCCGCCCTTCTCACTTCAATTCGTACGGATGAATAAAATTTTAGTGCATTGCCTCCAGTCGTTGTCTCCGGATTGCCGAACATCACGCCAATCTTCATTCGGATCTGGTTTATAAAAATAACCGTGCAATTGGATTTGGAAATAATCGAGGTTAATTTTCGAAGGGCCTGCGACATAAGCCTGGCTTGGCGCCCCATGTGCTGGTCGCCCATCTCGCCTTCGATCTCTGCTCGCGGAACCAGCGCCGCCACGCTGTCTACAACGATAATATTGACCTCTCCGGAACTTACCAGCGTTTCCACAATATCAAGCGCTTGCTCGCCGTTATCTGGCTGGGAAATCAAAAGGTCATTGATGCTCACTCCGATTTTTTTGGCATATTCGGGATCCAGGGCATGCTCTGCATCAATAAACGCCGCCACGCCTCCTGCTTTCTGGGCATTGGCGATTATATGAAGAGTTAGCGTCGTTTTTCCGGAAGATTCAGGTCCGTATATTTCTACCACTCTTCCTCTTGGAATTCCTCCGATGCCCAGAGCGATATCAAGCGAAATTGAACCGGTTGGAATCGATTCAACATCCACTTTCTTAATATCTCCCAGTTTCATGATAATCCCTTCTCCAAATTTTTCTTTAATCTCAGTTACCACATTCTCCAAGCCCTTATTGCCCCCTTTGTTTTCCTCTTTCGCCATAACTTTATATAACATATAACATGAAACGTATAGCATTTCATCCAATATGTTTGAAAAAATTAATTTTTAATTATATCTTCATGTTCCACATTATCTGCTATATGCTACATGATTAGTATTTGGTGTCCCTATTAAATACTACGCCTCTCACTGCTCCCGGATCTTGCCCAAGCGTTCCAATATCCTTGCCATTAAATTTAACATAGGTGGCGTTAGCTCGTCCAGAATTTATAACGATTTTATCCCCGGCACGGAAGCTCTGAACCGCTCCTGACAGCATTGTTCCTGAAAAAACCAGATTTTCATCGGCCTCAACCGAAAGCCAAACTGGACCTGGGTCAACTTTTATCTCAATTTGAATTTCGTTCAATTCAGCCAAAACTGACTCCTCTTTTGATCCATCCTGGCCGCCTTGCGCCGTATCTTCCTTAAAGTTAGACCGGATTGACAGAGAGCTTAGCGTTTCTTTTCCGAACTTATTTATCGCTTTCATATTCAGAGCATTGATCCCGGATTGCAGAGTGATATTTTCGGAGAATTTTCCATCATCTCCAACCAAAATCGGCTGATCGTTCACAAAAACTCGAACATCTTTATCAGTAACCCCCTCTACGCGCAAGCTATTTCCATCCACCGAAGTGTCCGGCTGTGGATTGAGGATAATAAGCCGCGGAGCATCGGTAAACGACCCAATTTCCTTGTATAAATAAAATAATCCGGAAAATATCAAAATTGCGATTAACGACATAGCTATTTTTTGGGGAGTAAAAACAAAGGAAGAAATGTTAATCGGTTTTTGAACAGATTTTTCAGCTTGCGGATTTTTGCTTTCTTCGAGATTTTTTTTAATCCCCTTCTCCTTCTCGTACAGCTTTATAAGCACATTCCCGTCTACTCCTAAAAAATCCGCATAGCTTCGAAGAAATCCTCTCACATAAACATCAGCTGGAAGCTTATCCCATCTGCCTTCTTCGAGATATTCAAGATAAGCAATTTGAATTTTTGTAATTCTGGAAACTTCGTTGAGAGCCATCCTTTTTCCATTTCTAAGCTGCCTCAGCTTTTCCCCCAGTGTTAGCGTTCCAACTCTCTTTTTTGTAAAACTGTTTCTAAGCATAAAACATGAAGCATATAACATGAAACATATAACAAGGTACACCAGCATAAATGTTTCACTCTATGCTAAATGTTATATGTTATATGTTTCATGTTTTATGTTTATATTTGCCATTTGTCCCTCTTTTCCTGATCTTCTGTTGTATTCTCGTAATTTGTTTCTTCCGGATTGCCATTCGCATAAACTTCTCTCGGTTTGGCGCCATCAGCCGGACCAACTATTCCTTTATCTTCCAAGACATCCAGGAGCCGAGCCGCCCGGGCATAACCAACGCGAAGACGGCGCTGGAGGAGAGAAGCGGAAGCTTTTTTAGCCCTGATCACTTCTTCTTTTGCCGCTTCGAAAAGCTCGTCTTCCTGATCATTGCTTGCCGCATTACTTTCAAACTTCAAAAGGCTCGTTTTCATTTCTCCAATAATATTTTCTTCTTTTTCAGAGTCTTTTACTTTTTGCTCTTTTATGAATTTTACCACTCTTTTCACTTCTGATTCGCTTACCAAAGCGCCCTGGATTCTTTTTGGTTTTGGAGAAGCTGCAGAAAGGTACAACAGATCACCATTCCCTAAAAGCTTCTCTGCTCCAGCCATGTCGAGGATAGTCCTTGAATCAATTTGGGTCGCCACTTGAAAGGCCACTCTTGTCGTAATATTGGCTTTAATAAGGCCCGTTATCACTTCGACCGACGGCCTCTGAGTTGAAATAATAAGATGAATTCCAACTGCCCGCGCCATCTGAGCAATCCGAACAATCGCCCCTTCCACTTCCTTTCCATGGCTTCCCATAAGATCTGCTAATTCGTCAATAATAATCACGATATATGACATATTTTCTGCATCCTTTTCAATCATCTCGCCGCTTTCCGGATCGGTGTATTTTATTTTTTTATTGATTTTTAATTTATCTTTATATGACAGAATGTCCCGAGTCCCCATGTCCTGAAGCATGCGATATCTTCTTTCCATTTCAGAAACCGCCCACCTAAGCGTGTGGACAACTTTTGCATTTTCAACAACCACCGGAGTCAAGAGATGCGGAATTCCATTGTAAAGAGACAATTCCACCCTTTTCGGATCAACCATGATAAATTTCAGATCCTGCGGCGAGTTTTGATAGAGTAAAGTAGTAATGACAGAATTTATTGCGACTGACTTTCCGGTTCCTGTCGCTCCGGCAATCAAGAGATGGGGCATTTTAGCTAAATCTCCCAGGATATAATTTCCGGCCACATCTTCGCCAAGCGCAACCATTAAATTAGATTCCCGGCGCCGAAACAAATTACTTTCAAAAATCCCGCGAAGACGCACAGTTGAAGAAACTTTGTTGGGAATTTCTATACCGATCAGAGATTTTCCTGGAATCGGCGCTTCTATCCTAATCGGATGAGCCGCGAGAGCCAGCGCCAAATCATTTTGAAGCGCCATAATCTTGGAAATTTTCACTCCCACTGCCGGTCGGAAACTGTATTGCGTCACCGACGGACCAGTTATTACATCTCCTCTTTCCACTTCAATTCCGAAATCCTTGAGCGTTTTTTCGATAATTTCCTGGTTTTTTGCTGTATCTCCCCCCTTAGCTACGCCTGAACTTTGCTCAAGAAGGTCAAGCGGCGGAAACATCCAGCGATTTTTTTTGGCAATTCTTTTTGTTCCGCTAGCGTTATTTTTTAGACTGTCGACGCCTTTTTTGTCAAAATCATTTTTCTCTTCGAAAGAAGCGCTGGTTATTTTTGGATCAACAAATCTGTCCATTCCTTCAATAATTTCCATTCTGGCTACGTTTTCATGAAGCTCTGGTTCTCGAGAAATATTTTTTTCTGCCTCTCTAATTTCATTTTTTTCAGACGGCTTCTCTGCCGAGGCTTCCTCTTTTTGCTCGCCCTCTGCCGGTGTTTCTTCTGGCTTTTCCTCCGGTTCATTTTTCTTAAATATTTTCAATAAATGTAAAAGTGAAAAATTGAAAGCCACAATTATGCCGATAAAAAACAAGGCGATGATAACCACCATGCTGCCAGGATCGCCCAAAAATTTCTTGAGGACATAGTCGATTCCAAATCCAATGTATCCTCCGCCCTGTCCAGCTTTGGCTATTTTTTTCATTTCGGAAAATTCATAAAACCAGTGAAAAAAAGCAGTCAAGCTCAAAAGCACAATGAAAAGCCCAGTCAATTTCGTTATATAAAAAGATTTTTCTTTGCGGAAAAACAGGACTATTCCAGCAACAAGCAAAAACAGCGGAAAAATCCACTTAGAGAAGCCCAAAAGCGAACCGATAATTTTGTTTAGATAGCTTCCGGCCATTCCGGAAGCTCCAAAAAATCCGAGAATAACTAGCGCCGCGAGCATGAAGAAAATCACCGCGACCGCGCTCCTTTTGGCGTCCCCCGCAATGCTGAAATGGGGTCTCTTTTCTTCCAGTTTGGCTTCTTCCTCGTTGTTTTTATTTTTCTTTTTCCTTCCCATGAACTCTATTTTATCATAAATAAAATTAAATTCAAAATGTTAGCAAAAAATAAAGCCCTGCATCGCAATTACTGCGATGCAAGACTTTTTTACCATAAAAATGGTGACCTTTCGTTTTTAGAAGTAATGACAGCATAGACAATTTCCACAAGTGGTTTTACCACGCACCGCTCTATTCTATCCTTAAGATCAGGCGGATCTTGACCTCCTTCCATTGCCAGCTGTTTGTTGCCAATCTGTACTAGAAAACCGTCTCCTTCAAGTTTCCTGATGCAAATTTTTACTTCCAATTGTCTTTCTTCATTGGAACTCATAAGTCCACAGATCCAAGAAGAAATTCCATTCTCATTAAACTTTATTAATTTTTTTTCCATGACACCTCCTTTTTTATATCCAATTATAAATTTGCCATTTGTATTTATTTCTTAACACTAAAAATAACTCGAGTCAATAAAAACACTGCGGTTTCCTGCAGTGTTTTTTAAATCCTAGATCCCTCCAAAGGCGGGCAGGCAAATCCGGAATGACACTATCTAAATTTATTTCGCTTCCCGATATCCGGTTCCAGCCGGGATTAGTTTTCCGATGATGACGTTTTCTTTGAGTCCGCGGAGTTTGTCCTCTTTTCCGGCCACGGCCGCATTGATAAGAACTCGGGCAGTTTCCTGGAAAGAGGCCGCTGACAGGAAGCTTTCAGTCGAAAGAGCCACTTTGGTAATCCCAAGGAGCAGTTTTTCTCCTTTGGCTTCGGCTCCGCCTGCTTTTTTAGCAGCCAAATTAGCTTCATTAAATTCATCCACTTCAATTATATCGCCGACCAAAAAACTGGTATCGCCTTCGGAAAGGATATGAATTCTGGAAAACATCTGGCGGATGATAACTTCAATATGCTTGTCATTAATTCCTTCTCCTTGCGAAGCATATACTTCCTGAATCTCTTTCGTTATGTATCGGTTTACTTCTTCCCAGCCCATTGTTTTATAAAGCTTCTTAAGATCAATATGCCCTTCGATAAGCGGAGTTCCCTTGGCGATGAGATCGCCTTCAGCCACTTTGAGCGTGCTTCCGGCCGGAATTTGGTACTCTTTAACTGTTTTTTGCTTATCATTGGCTTCGATTTTCAAAATCATACTTTTGTCCGCATGTTCGATAGAAATCAATTTTCCATCCACTTCAGAAATGAAAGCTTCACCTTTGGGAGGTCGAGCTTCAAAAATTTCCTCTACTCGGGGAAGGCCCTGGGTGATGTCCGATCCGGCGATGCCTCCAATATGAAAAGTACGCATTGTAAGCTGGGTTCCCGGCTCTCCAATGGCTTGAGCCGCCACAATTCCGACCGCTTGTCCAATCTCCACCAAATGCCCTCTTCCCAAATCAATTCCGTAGCACTTCTGGCAGACTCCCCGGGAAGTTTTGCACGTAACTACGCTCCTGATTTTCACCTTGTCCACGCCCAATTTTTCAATCTTTTCACCGTCTTCCTTGCCAACCAGCTTTCCTTTTTCAACGACAATCTCCCCGGTTTTTGGATCAGTGATATTTTCTACAAGAACTCTTCCAACTACCCGGTTTATAAAATTCTGGCCGATTCTATCGGAATCTTCTCGATATATGAATGCGCCGTTTTTATCTTTGCAATCTCTCTCCCTGACAATAATGTCCTGCGATACATCAACCAATCTACGAGTCAGATATCCAGCCGTCGCCGTTCGAAGAGCAGTGTCCGCCATACCTTTTCGAGCGCCGTGAGTGGAAATAAAATATTCCAAAACATTCAAGCCTTCCTTAAAACAGCTTTTAATTGGAAGCTCGATAGTTTCTCCAGTCGGTCCCGCCATAAGGCCTTTCATTCCCGCCATCTGAACCACTACCGATTCGGATCCGCGAGCTTTTGAATAAACCATAGAATAAACCGAGCCTTCTTTATCCATAGATTCACGCACGCTGTCGGTAATTCTGTTTTTAGAATCGTTCCATATTTCAATCACTTTGCTTTTTCTTTCCTCTTCCGTAAGAAGCCCCATGTTATATTGTTTTTTTATCACCTCTACTTTTTCTTCCGCCTCAACAAGTATCTTTTCTTTTTCTTTCGGAATGACCAAATCATCCATGCCCCAGCTCAGCCCGGATTTAGTCACAGCAGTAAAACCTAGATTTTTAATTTTATCCACAAAAACAGCAGTTTTTTCCTGTCCGCAAATTTCCAAAACTTTCCCTACTAATATCTTGAGCTCTTTCTTGGTCATTTCCCCGTTTATATATCCGATCTCCTCGGGAACAATAGCATTGAGCCTGATCCTTCCAACCGAAGTTTCCATAATTTTTCCATCAAGTACAACTTTTATTTTCGCTCTTGAATCCAGGTGCCCGAGCTCATTGGCTAAAATTGCTTCTTCAGCGCTTGAAAATATCTTTCCTTCACCTTTAGCCCCCGAAACAATATGGCTAAGATAATAGCACCCCAAAACCATATCCAGCGTCGGAGTGGTAATAGGATCGCCGCTAGCCGGTTTTAGAAGATTTTTAGAACTAAGCATTAAGTTAGCGCTTTCCCAGCGGGCTTTATCGGTAAGAGGCACATGCACCGCCATCTGATCGCCATCAAAGTCAGCGTTAAAAGCGGCGCAAACCATAGGATGGATCTGGATGGCTTTTCCTTCAATAAGAATCGGCTGAAACGCCTGGATGCTCAAGCGGTGAAGGGTTGGAGCGCGATTAAGAAGGACGTAATGGCTATGAATTATTTCATCCAGAATATCATAAGCTTCTTCTGATTCCCCTTCTACCATTTTTCCGGCGCTTCTAACATTATAGGCCAGTTCACGCTCTATTAACTTATTGATAATAAAAGGCTTGAATAATTCCAATGCCATTTTTTTCGGTAAACCGCATTGGTGAAGCTTAAGTTTTGGTCCGACAACAATAACGCTTCGTCCTGAATAATCAACTCGCTTTCCGAGAAGATTCTGCCTGAATCTCCCCTGTTTCCCTTTGAGAGTATCCGCGAGAGATCGAAGCGCCCTTCGCTGTCCGGTAGAAGCCGCCACGCTAACTTGGCTGCGCCTCGCGCTATTATCAAAAAGCGCATCTACCGCTTCCTGAAGCATTCTTTTTTCATTTCGAGTAATCACTTCCGGCGCTCCGATTTCAATAAGTTTTTTGAGCCGGTTATTTCTGTTGATAATTCTTCGATAAAGATCATTCAAATCCGAAGTTGCAAAACGCCCTCCGTCAAGCGCCACCATCGGACGAAGATCGGGTGGAATTACAGGAATAACTGTCGGAAGCATCCATTCTGGTTTTAATTTTACGCTAGAAAATCCCTTGAGCAGTTTGATCCTTTTTAGAATTTTTTTCTTGTCTGATACTTCCTCTTTTCCCAGCTCTTTTTTTAATATCTCAATTTCTTTGCTTATATTTATATTTTCCAGAATTTTTCGAATAGCTTCCGCTCCGATTCCAGCAGAAAAAACTTGTCCGTAGCGAGAAGATAGATTAAAATATTCAACCTCTGAAATAATTTTAAGCCGAGATAAGCCTTTGATCTCTTCTCTGGAAGAACGATATATATTTTTCAACTCCTCTGTTTTTTCCTTGAGATTTTTATCATCTCCCGCAAAATTCTTGTTGATCTCTTTTTGTTTAGCCTTAAATTCCTGATCGATCTGTTCCAAAGACTTGGCTTTGGCTCCTTCGTCAACGTTAAGAATGATATAGCTTGAGAAATAAATTACCTTTTCCAAATCCTGAACTCCCATCCCCAAAGCCAAGCCGATTTTTGAAGGTACTCCCCGCAAAAACCAGATATGAGAAACTGGGACTGCCAATTTTATATGGCCCATTCTTTCCCGCCGTACGATAGATCGAGTAACTTCAACTCCGCATTTGTCGCAGACTATTCCCTTGTAGCGAATTCTCTTGTACTTTCCGCAGTAGCACTCCCAGTCGCGAGACGGACCGAATATTTTCTCATCAAAAAGGCCTTCTTTTTCATAGCGCTGGGTCCGGTAATTTATAGTTTCCGGTTTAGTAACTTCTCCGTGCGACCATTCTAAAATCTCATCTGGACTAGCCAGTTTAAGCTTTACTGACTCAAAATCGGTTATTTTTGTGCTAATTATTGATTCCATGCCAATTTTATCTGCAAACGCAGTGAACAGGAATAAAATTGAGCATCCCGCACCAGTTTGCAGTAGTATTATTAAATATTTTGTAAGCTAAGCCGCAAGCCTGACAGCAAGCAAGCGATTCCGCGAAAAAAATTGTGAATTATAGCAAATTTCGTTCAGAATTAGTGCGGAATAATGAGGTTATTTTATATTTTTATGCCTGAATTGCATCTTCTTCAATTTTGCCTTCTTCAATGTCATCATTTCTATTTTTTTGAGTTCCCATTAGTTCAACATTAAGACCGAGACCTTTAAGTTCGCTGACTAAAACGTGGAATGAAGCTGGAATATTGGGACTTTTTATAAATTCTCCCTTAATGATCGACTCATAGGCCTTGGATCTCCCCATAACATCATCTGATTTTATAGTAAGCATCTCCTGGAGAGTATAAGCCGAACCGTATCCCTCCAATGCCCACACTTCCATTTCACCAAATCGCTGGCCTCCAAACTGCGCTTTTCCTCCTAAGGGTTGCTGGGTAATCAGAGAATAGGGGCCGATAGAGCGCATATGGATTTTATCATCCACCAAATGATGAAGTTTCATGACATACATCACGCCCACAGTAGATTTATTTTCAAATGATTCTCCAGTGCGTCCGTTTATAAGTTTTATTTTCCCGTCTTCCGGCAGCCCGGCTTTTTTGAGCTCTTCTTTAATTTGCTTTTCAGTAACACCTTCAAGAACCGGCGTGGCTGCTTTATATCCTAGTTCCATCGCCGCCCATCCCAGATGGGTTTCCAAAATCTGTCCGATATTCATACGGCTGGCTACTCCCAGAGGATTGAGGATCATATCGACTGGAGTTCCATCCGGAAGGTGGGGCATATCTTCGATCGCGGCTACTTTGGAAATAACCCCTTTATTCCCATGGCGGCCGGCCAGCTTGTCCCCGACGGATATTTTCTTGAGTTGAGCAACAGAAACTTGGATTTGCTGGATGACTCCTGTAGATAATTTATCTCCCTGTTCGCGGGAAAATATTTTTATATCAACTACCTTGCCGTATTCCCCGTGAGGAAGATAAAGAGAACTATCCTTGACATCTCTTGATTTCTCGCCAAATATTGCGCGGAGAAGCCTTTCTTCCGAAGTCAGATCGCCTTCGCCTTTTGGAGAAATTTTTCCGACTAAAATATCACCCGAGGATACTTCGGCTCCAATTCTTATAATTCCGGTTTCATCCAAATTTTTTAGCCGCTCTTCACCGATATTAGGAATATCTCTCGTAACCACTTCCGGCCCAAGCTTGGTATCTCGAACATCCAAAGAAAAATCTTCAATATGCACCGAACTATAGCGGTCGTCCTGAACCAACTTTTCTGAAATAATTATCGCGTCTTCATAGTTATATCCTTCCCAAGGCACAAATGCTACTAGGACATTCTGCCCCAGTGAAAGCTCGCCATGATCGGTAGATGCGCCGTCAGCCAAAAGCTGGCCTTTTTTAACTTTTTGCCCTTTTTCCACTCTCGGCACCTGGTTCATAGAAGTAAAAGCATTCGATTTAACAAAAGTTTGAAGATAATATTCTCTTTTTATATAAGGTTTTTTAGCGCCAGCTGGAGCAGCTTCGCGAATGACAATATGATCACCGTCAACTTCTGCAACCTCCCCCTCCTCCTTAGAAATGACCACCTGCCCTGAATCAGAAGCTGCCTTGTCTTCAATTCCGGTTCCAACCAGCGGTGCTTCCGGCTTTACACAGGAAACTGCCTGGCGCTGCATGTTCGATCCCATAAGAGCTCGGTTGGCATCATCATGCTCCAAAAAAGGAATGAGGGATGTCGCAATTGAAACGCACTGTTTGGCCGAGACATCTATAAAATCCAATTTTCCAGCTTCAATTTCAGTAGTTCTCCCTTTCACTCTGGCACCGACGACTTCTGCCAAAATATTTCCGTGTTCATCCATCGGCACCCTGGCATAGGTAATATTTTTCCTGTCTTCAACAGTAGCATTGATATATTCTATTTCCTTGCTCATCCAGGGCTTTATTTTGATTTTTTTTGCAGATTTGCTCTTGGATATTGCTTTGGCAATTTTTTCATCTATTTTTGTTCCGGCTTTAAAACCGGCAATATCCTCGTTTAAAATCCTGTGCAAAAGATTTTCTTCTTTATTGTCAACTTCTTTATATATCTTGAGATAAGGAGTTTCTAAGAATCCGTATTCATTCACTTTGGTATAAGTTGCCAAATGCCCAACCAGTCCGATATTCGGACCTTCCGGAGTTTCAATCGGACATATCCGCCCATAATGCGAGTCATGAACATCGCGCACCTCAAAACCAGCTCGCTCACGAGTTAGTCCGCCGGGACCCATGGCGCTAATTCTTCTTTTATGCTCGAGTTCGGCCAAAGGATTAACCTGATCCATAAACTGGGAAAGCTGGGAGCTGGAAAAAAATTCCTTAATTGCGGCCGCAACCGGGCGGGAGTTCACCAGCTGCCCCGGAACAACGACAGCTAAATCGCAGGTGCTCATCCTGTCCTTAATATTTCTGGCAGTTCTTGCCAGCCCGATTCTCAATTTGTTTTGAATCAATTCTCCAACGCATCTGACGCGGCGATTTCCTAAATGATCAATGTCATCCGCAATGGCCATCGGATCATTATTAAGCCTGATTATTTCTTTAATTATCAAAATAAGATCTTCTTTAGTCAAAATCCGATGTTTCTCATCGTTGGGCAATTCCACTTCTAGCCGCTGATTCAGCCTATAGCGCCCCACGGCTCCAAAATCATATTTTTCGAAGCTAAAAAACATGGAGTCAATCACTTGTTTGGCATTTGATTCCGTAGCTAAATCTCCCGGCCGAATGCGCTTGTATACCTCTTTATAGCCCTCTCCCTGATTTTTTGCCGGATCTTTTTCAATAGTTTTTTCGATATACCTGATTTCTCCCTTGTCTATATCTGAAAATAATTTCAAAAGATCTTCGTCTTTTGAATATCCGAAGGCTCGAAGAAGAGACGTGATTGGTATTTTTCTTTTGCGGTCTATTTTCACTGATATTGCTCCATCAAAATCAGTCTCCATTTCCAGCCAAGCGCCTCGATTAGGGATAATTTTAGCTCCAAAAAGCTTCCTCCCTTTTTGATATTCCATGGTGAAAAATACTCCCGGGCTTCTGATTATCTGGCTTACTACAACTCTTTCAACGCCATTTATAATGAAAGTTCCCCGATCAGTCATCAGCGGAAAGTCTCCCAGATATATTTCCTGCTCTTTTATTTCTCCTGTTTGCTTTATAATCAGCTTCACTTTGCAGCGAAGCGGCGCTTCATAAGAAATATTTTTATTTTTCGCTGTAACTTCGTCGTATTTGGGATCATCCAGATAATAATCTTCGAAAGACAGCTCCATGTCTTTTTCAGTAAAATCCCTGATGGGGTTTACTTCATTTAAAATTTCCCGAAGCCCTTTTTCCAAAAACCAGGAATATGAATTAAGCTGGGTTTCAATAAGATTAGGAAGCGAAACCATAGAAATGGCCTTAAAGAACTTTCTTTTAGAAAGCGAGGATTCCGAACCGAAGGAGTCTTTCACCTTCAGGTTTTTTGAAGCACTATGCATATAAATATAATAGTTCTCACTATCTTATCTTTTTCCGCTTAAAATCTGGGGAATTTTGATAATTAATGTGAGTTAATTAAGTATATTAGGCTAGTTTCAATGTTATTTGGCTTTTTCTTCCTATTTAGCAACCGCAAAAGTTAAAATATAATAGCAAGACAGCAAAACAAACGCAAGTCCACTTGCATTCTATATGCAATTTTTTTATTTTTTATGAAGTTTTTTCACCCGAATTTCCAAGATTAATTTCTTACCCGCATTATATAGTAACATGCGCAATCCTGTCAAGTGTCGCCCCTACTGTTTCATCTGATTGATAATATTAGCTGTTACTTTGGCGATTCTTGCCGTAGTAAAAGAGTCAGCCATGTCTGATTTAACTTTCACGTTTTTTATATCATTAATTTCCAGCTTATTTCTTTTTACCAGATTGTCAATCAGAACGAGCAGTTTTTCTGTCAAGTTACGCTCGTTTGGAAATGATATTTTATCAATTTTTTCCTTTGTTTCCGCCTCAAGAACTAATAATATATTATTATCTTTGATGTTTATTTGCAATTTCATGGTTTTTTTATTCATTGAAAACTTATTTTATCTTGCTCCAGTCAAAATTCCATGGGTCGTCTTTTCTTCCTTTAGCTACATCGCTGTGGCCCAAAACATATTTTATAACATATTTTTTCTTCAAATAAGCCAAAAGATGCTGGAGGGACTTATATTGAAAATCTGTATATTTATCATTTTTTGTGTTTATCATTTCAATTCCAATTGAAAAGTTGTTAATACCGCTCCGACCATCCGGCATTTTGCTCTCTCCCGCATGATAAGCTATATTTTTGTCTTCCACAAGCCGGAAAATATTTCCCTTGCGGTCAATGAGATAATGCGGAGAAACACCATAATTCTTATATTCACCAAGCAATTTCTCTACGCTATATTCATTTCCACCGAGAGCGTTATACGAAGAATGGATAATTATGGTATCGATTGAGCGCCCAGAAGCTTTCTGATACCCCCAACTAACCAATTTATTTGCTATTTTAGGAGAGACTGCTGTTTTTTTTTCTTCAGTTCCCCCTTCTTCAATATTAGTGTTCTCCTTATGGTTTTTTTCCGTTTCATCCGCTATATTTTCCTTCGAAACAGGTAAGTCCTCGACATTTTCGTTAATTTCATTCTCTGTTTCAGCATTATTGCTAAAATCTTTTATATTAATCTCTTTTTTTCCATCTATATCTGAATACTTCCAAATAAAAAAAGACCCTCCAGCCAGAAAAAAAACAACAATGATTGCGATAAGAACGCTTCTTTTATTCATATCTTAAGGCTTCAAGAGCATGGATTTTAGCGGCGCGAAAGGCTGGCATAAATCCTGTAGCCAGTCCCAAAAAAATAATAAATCCGCTGATGGCCATTATAAAATAAGCTGGTAAATAGACAAAAAATGAGAGGGAAACATTTTGTTTCCTTCCTAAAACTATCAAAATTTCATTCACCAGAAAGGAAAATCCGTAACCGCCCAAAAAACCCAAAACTCCGCCAATAAAACTGATTATTACCGATTCCAGGATAAACATCTTGAATATATCCGCCCGTTTTGACCCCAAAGCCTTCAAAATTCCCACTTCTCTGGTCCGCTGAAGAAGTGAAACACTGAGAGTATTAAGCATGCCCATAACAGAAATAGACATAATTATAACTCCAAAAACAACTAGCGCTACCCGCATAGTGTTGAAAAATGAATCTATATCCTTAATTAGGTCATTTATGCTTTCCGTCACAAAACCTAACTGATCCAGCTGTTGTTTTACATTATCAAATTTTTCCATATTTCCCACCAAAACTTTTCCGCTCTGTGCCAAATCAATGCTAAAATTATTTTTAATTATTTCAAAAGGAACATATATAAAAGCGTTGTTTTCCCCTTCAACTACTCCTACAATTTCCGTTTCATTGTTTTCTGCTATCCTTTCTTCACTTATGTTTGAGCTGATGTCTTTGGTAACCACTATGCTATAGTTTATTTTTTGCCCAATTGCTAAAGAAATATCTTCATATCCCAAAAGCTTAGCCAAGCGCTCGGAAATTATCGCCCTGTTTTCTGAATCAGAATATTTTCCCTTTTCTCCACGGTAACTTATTTTCGACAGTTCCAAATAATTTTCATCGGCGCCAAAAATCACCACATCGGTTTGGAATTCTCCAACTGTCACTTTTCCCCCAGCGTTTACTCTTCTGCCCATAGATTCCACTCCGTCAATAGCCTTTATTTTTCCAGAAAATTCATCGTTCAGGGAAACAAAGTTATCTAAATTTCCGTTACTGACATCAATTACATTCCGAGGATTATTTTTGGTAACTTCATTAACAATGAGCTTTTGAATACCAAAACCCATGCATAAAAGAAAAGTGATAATTCCAATCCCCAATGCTACTCCGCCAATAGTCAGGATCGAACGGGTTTTGCTAATTTTCAAGTTCCGTATGCCAATATAAAGAATCATGGTTGTGCTGATTCCCGAATGTGTTTCTTTCCACGACTCTTTTATTCCTTTCTTGGCCCGATCTTCATTTTTTTTAAAAATATCAGACATCTCCTTTGATTGATTCTATTTCTTTTTGTTCACTGGTATTGTTAACAATTAATCCGTCTACCATTTTTACCACTCTTGTCGCATATTTAACTTGATCCGGGTTATGAGTGACCATAAGAACAGTTATGCCAAACTTTTCGTTGAATTGTTTGATGAGATCCATAAGTTGCACCCCTGACTTTTGGTCAAGATTTCCAGTCGGTTCATCTGCGATAATGAATTTAGGGTTAAGAAGAAGAGACCGAGCAAAAGCTACTTTTTGCTGTTGACCCCCGGAAAGATCAAATGGACGATAATGCGCCCATTTTTCCATATCTACTACTTCCAAAGTTTTGTAAGCCCTTTCCACGCTCTCCCGATAGCCTCTTCCACCGATAAAACCGGAGATAGCCACATTTTCCACAACTGTCAAAGACTTTAGCCAAAAGGCTTGTTGAGGAATAAAACCAATATATTGGTTTCTAAAAAAAGCCCGCCAGTTTTTGGAATGATCCCAGATGCTTTCATTTTCTATAAAAATATTTCCTTCCGTTGGTGGTTCCAAGCCATAAATTATGTGAAGAAGGGTCGATTTTCCACAACCTGAAGGACCCATAAGCATCACGAACTCTCCCCTTTCTATATCCACATCAACGCCCTTAAGAATATGAACGGTAGTTGCGCCTAGCTGAAACTTCTTTTGAACTCCTTTTACCCGGACTATTTTAGAATCATTAGCAAGATATTTAAGAGACCCTTTGAGTTTATCTCCGCCTTTTAAGAGATCTTCGCTAATTTCTTTTTCATTTATGCTTGTTTCATCGGCTACTTGCTCCATAATTTTGAAATCCATCCAAATTTGCTGCCAAAAGTATTCACCACAATTTCTGTGGCATTTTCTTTGGCACCTTCAACTACAACTGTAGCTGCTTTGGATGTTATTTTATTGTCAGCACCATCTATCGCTTCTATAACGTAACTATAAACTTGCCCGGTATCCGCAAGTATAGTAATCAGATGATACGTATTTGACGGATCCTCGGCCGTACTTTGTTCAAAATTAGAAATTACCGTTCCTTTCCCAAAAAGTACTTTTACTCTTGAAGTTTCATCCGTTTCTATTTTAACATATAAATTGGCTTTTGCGTCTTTGCCTCGTCCTACAACTTTGCCCACTGCTCGATTAGTTATAATGGCAGGAGGACGGCTGTCAGTGAGTGTTGTAACTTCTTGTGTTTGAGACAGAGCTTCCAATCCATTTTCATCAATGCCTGTAGCAATAATTTCATATTTAATAGCTGGATCAAGCCCTTCTATTTTAGCTTCATGGTCCATAACCTGATCTGAAGTCAAATAGATGTGGTAGGATGATTCATTAGAGCCCTTGAATTTTACCAGCGTAGTAGAATTATGATTAGTTTTATAATTAACTTGAATAGTCGGAATATTTACGTCCATTATATTTTGGACGGTTATATCCGAAACAAGGGTTTGTTCCAGCGTAGAGAAAGTATATTGATCGGAACTGAAAGTATTTTCGTCTTCGTCTTCGCAATCTATTTGGTAAGAATAGCTAGCGGCACTCTCTAAACTGCTCAATTTTTGGATATGAGAAGTTCCACCAGCACTTTCTTCGATTGTTGAGGAGAGTGATCCTTTTCCATATTTCAAAGTGCAAGTTCCGCTCATATTGGTTGTCCAGGAAATATTGGCTGAATTCAGACCGATATCTGAGACTGTCACATCGGAAATTGTCGGCGGATCATTAGTGGTAAAGTTCAAAACATCCGAAGTTCCGATATTTCCATCCGGGTCGATGAATTTAGCCCGATAATAATATTTAGTTTCTGCATCCAGTCCCTCCAGATTAACCGTATGTGAAGTAACGCTATCAACCTGTCCGGTTGTTCCATCCATATCGGAAGAAGTTCCGTATTCCACAAAAGAGCTGCATACTCGATTGGTCGACCAGGTGACTGAAGCCGCAAAAGATTCCACTTCGACAGAAGGATCGGAAACTATCGTTGGCGGGCTGGTATAGCGTCCAGTTGGGATAAGATTCACTGTGCTTGTCTCAATTGAATAATTATTAGTTTTGTCTTTTGATTTAACATAGTAGTAATAAACTCGGCTTTTCAGTTCAGTATCAACATAGGCCGTTCCGGTGGTAGTTGCTATTTCCGTAAAAGTGCCTGCTGCTCCTGTGTCAGAACGATAAATGACATAACCGGCAAAATTGCCCGCGTCGTAGCTAGCCGGCACCGCCCACTTTAAAGCCAAACTATAGGCCTGGTTTTCCTTGTCGGAAGTGTCAAAAATTTGAAGGTTAAGCGGAGAGCCGGGGGCCGTTGTTTTGGCGTGGAAGACGACTTTCGCCGGATGCGCCCAATCAACATCATCCGGATTAGTTTTGACTCCTCCTTCGCTCATAGCCACTATATAAAATTTGTTTTCCCCATATTGTGTCGCAAACGGGCCGGGACCGGCTGATTTGGCTGTAGTTTCCGTAGTATTATAGGCAGTAGGATCAACATTGATCGAATAATAATATTTTATTTTCGTCGGATCTCCTCCATAGGAAGTCGGCAGATCCCAGGTAAATGTGAAAGAGTTAACGGCATTATCGCCGTTGCTAGGATTGACATTTAGACTAGTCGGCGGAGAAGCCGCTCCGCCGGAATAATAGAAGAATTTCGGCATGGGAGTGGAAACGTTCCCTGCTTTATCAACAACTCGCAAATAAAAGGTATTTTCGTTTCCCTGGTAAGGAGCCACTTCAAGAGAAACAGTGCCTGCTGGAATATTTGTCCAATTTATAGTTGGCAATTCAAGCGGGTCGGTCGGATCGCAATCGGTACAATATTGCAGCTTATCAACGCCAGCATGATCATCGCTGGCGTCATTCGCCCAGCTCATAGTAAAAAATGAATTGGAAGAGTATCCGGTTGGATTTACAGAAAGAGTGGTCGGATTGTTCGGCCCGTAATTGTCAAAGTTATAGACAAAAGCGGCGTAGCTTTCCGACGGCCAGCCAGCATTATCCACCGACGCTATTCTTAAATAATAAGTTTTTCCGTTATTGGTATAATCCGTTGAACTGGAAGCTAAGGCTGGAACGGTGAAAGTGTTTTCCGATTGAAAATCTCCGTCAGCATAAGCATCGTCGCAATCCCCGCTAGCTCCAAAGCAAACATAGTATCCGGAAATACCGGATCCGCCGGTATTATCATAAGCTCCTCCGCCTTCTCCAGCTTCCGGCCATTCAAAGTGAGGAGTAGTGTAGCTAAACCAGGTTCCTCCGGTGATAGTAGCAGTGCTTCCCACTCCCGCATAAGCGATAACTTGCGATGGCGCTTCCGGTTCTTCGATATCCTGATAAAAATTAATGGCAAGAGAATCAACTCGGGGAGAATAAACCTGATCGGAAGAACTAAAAACTATTCTTATCTGAATATATTTATTGGCAGCCGAGTTTATATCAAATACATGGGTATTCAGATCATTTTCAAAAACATGATCATTGCTTACGTCCGCCCAGCTCGTCCAGGGAGCCGAACCACTGATCGAGCTTCTAGTTTGAATAGTCAGACCAGTATTTTCCGGCAGCGTATAGCCGACTGAAAGGTTAGCCCATTTATAAACTGAGGTAAGATTTATAGGCTCTGATATATATGTCCCGGTTTTTACAAATCCGGTTCCATTTGCGCTGGAACTTATAACATAATTATAAAGACCATCTGAATAGGTGATTCCCGATCCAGCGCCGGAAGTAATCCAATTTCTGTTTTTAATATTGGTTCCCGAACCTCCGGTAGTTACATAAGCTGGAACAGGATAAGTGCCGGACAAGTCCTCCCAACTTCCTGCTCCCGATTGCGAAATGTCATAACGATAATAATTAGTATTGTTTCCCCCTCTGGCTAAATAAATATATCCATCTCCTCCGTCCATAAGCATCGATCCGGCACCGATTGGATTAAAAATATTTCCCATGCTCGACCATGAACCACCGGAAAATTTACAATTAGTCGTGCCTCCTCCTCCGGACCCTTGAGTTCTGTATATTGTTCCGTCTTTATAAAGAATCGATGACCCAGCAGAGCTTGAACAGCTGGAAGTTGTTGTCATAGATGACCAGCGAGATCCTTCGTCTGCTGTAGGATCATATTTCCACCAAGTCGTTCCACTGTTTCCCTGGGTAAGATAAAGATTGGTTCCGTCCGAAGTCATAGAAGATCCGACATATACTTGTCCGGGTGGCCGATCGGCTGTAATCTCCGTCCAGTTATTGTTTGTTATGCTGTATTTGAAAAAATAAGGACTTTTAGTGTCTCCAACTGTTCTTCTGGCACGCATGTCACCTGGAACATAATAAACCGAATTATCATAATCATTATAGGCAATGCTTGCACCGTTATAAGCTCCAACAGGAAGATTGGTAAGTTTTGTTGAATCACCAGATTGCACATTATATTTTTCAAAAGTATTATCCCGACCACCCCGGATCATATAGACGCTTTCATCTCCATCCTGGGTGATGCTGGCACCGTTTGAAAAAGGAAAATAAACTGTACCACTGACATCGTGTGGGCCGAAAAAGTCTCGATTGGGAGTTTCCCATGTATTTTCGGAAATATTATAACGATAAAAAGTAGTATATGTTCCTCCTCTTGTAACATAGAAATAATCGCCATATTTTACTATAGAAGCTCCGTAAGAAATGGTAGCCGGAGCATTTGCCATCATAGTCCAGGCATTGGAATTAATGTCATACTTCATAAAATTCATCCGGGTATTTCCAGCCAAAGCATAAATTGAATGATCATCGTCAAAAGCCACCGAACCGCCATTGTAAAATCCTACCGGAGCCGAAGCAAGAACTGTCCAAGTATTAGCCGTTTCCCCATAAGCCGGGCTATCCGCAATAGAATACTTTGCAAAATAAGGATAAAGCCCTCCCTGACTGACATAAATATTGTTACGTCCGTCATAAGTCCCGTCCGCGCCTGCAGCAGTTCTTTGTCCATCAGAAGTGTTGGGATTTCCAAAATTGGCATTCGCCAGCTGAATCCAGCCTGGGGTGCAATCTTCTTCACCATTGCAAGTATCATAGGCGAAAAAAGCATCGTCAGTTCCAGTTAACACATAGATATAACGGTTTCCGTCATAGACCATAACTGAACCATATTGAAAACCTTTTGGTGCTCCTTCCAGTTCCGTCCATTCTTTGTTGGCAATATCATAAACCCAGAAAGTAGTATTAGCTGATCCAACATATCCTCGGGAAGCATAAATATAACCTTCCGGCCCCTCAACCATGGATCCTCCGTAGTTAACAGTAGCCAAAGCAGCTTGAAGCTCTGCCGGGGTGGAACTGGAATCAATCCAGGCATCTGTTTCAATTTCATAACGCATCAGAATTTGGGAAGTATTTCCCCGAAAAGTATAAAGGCAATGATTTCCGTTCAGATTTTTGCTCCCGGCTGTTTTGCATCCAGCCAGCGCCATCTCGCCTCCCGTATAAGTATATTGGGTTGAAGCAGAAAGTCTTTTTTGATTCCAAAAACCAGAAGTATTGTTAAGCCGGAGCGATCCATCAACAGCCGAGTAAGAAACATTCCCGCTGTCAAAATCAGCTCCAACATAATTAAAATCGTCCTGATTGGTTTTAGTTAACGTCTGCGGAGGAGAAACTCCTTTATAAAGATAGGTAAAAGCATCCCAAGAATCAGAAACCAACCCATTCCCATCTTTGGCTTTGATGATCAAATAATATGTTCCGTAATCATGTATTTCTGGACTAGTATCATAAGTCATCGGTTCATTGACCAGATAAGTCAAACCAGCTTGATAAGTTCCGTCTGCTGCCGGATCGGCATCCGGGTCCTTTCCAAAGTAAACATAATAGCCGGCAATTCCTGATCCATTATTGCTCCCGGCTGACCAGGAAAAATAAGGATGTTCATAAGAATATTCTGTTCCACTGGTAATATTATCTCCCCCAGTCTGTTGTGATTTTGCCACCAGAGAATTAGGAGCAGAAGGAACGGTATCACTTGAAGCATAATTTAAAGTGTAATCATAAACAGTTGGAGTGCTAGCCCCATCAGATGTTGAAAGGGTAATCTTTATCCAGGCATAACGTTCCAAAGCAAATCCGTCATGATCACTTATGTCTCCATCAGTCACATCATGCCAAGAAGAACAAGTTGAACTGTCTGT
>JAKLFF010000030.1 GCA_022711335.1 Patescibacteria group bacterium
TAGGCGTCACAACCAGAATCCGAATGTCGCGACGCGACTCGGACAACATCATCGCACAGCGGGCCGCGGGTAAGAACTCGCGGCCCGTTTCGTCTAGTTCTTCGTGCGATTTCACGGATCGTTACACTCCGCGGCGCGCTCACCAGGGACACCTTCCCTGGGGTGCATCGCCGCAGTTGCGGCCTCCCGCAGAGTGACGAGACATTGCCGCGGCGCTGTCATTCCTGCGTCAAGCAGGAATCCATGAGCCATGGTCTGCGGCACGCCCGAGGAACTGGATTCCCGCTTTCGCGGGAATGACATTCCAGGTTTCCATGAACCCCTATTGCGCGCGCAGATACGGTCAGGGACACCTTCGCCGGGGTGCATGGCCGTAGTCGCGACCTCCCGCAGAGTGACGAGGCGTTGCTGCGACTCTGTCATTCCTGCGCCAAGCAGGAATCCATAAGCCATGGTTTGCGACACGCCCGAGGAACTGGATTCCCGCTTTCGCGGAAATGACATTCCAAGGTCTCCATGAACCCCTATTGCGCGCGCAGATACGACGATGCACCCCGTTCCCCGGAATCCGGCGAAAAACGCTT
>JAKLFF010000031.1 GCA_022711335.1 Patescibacteria group bacterium
AAAAACTGTCAGAATGCTCAGTAAATTTATGAGATATAAAACCACAACTGGCCAGCCGGAAAAATAACTTTGTCCAGTAAACAGGTAAATTACGGAAAAAGTAATATGCTCGCCGATGATGAATTTTCCTTTGTCTTCCGGATTGATGATAGAATCTTCATAATCGGTCAAGCGGCCATTTTCAGCAATCCATTTAGAATAATACATGTGATGCCCCATGTCGGTGGCCGTCGGAGCGATTGTTCCGGAAAGAAAAATGGTTTTAATGAAAATGGTAAGAAATAATAAAAGTAGGATTAGAATATATTGGTTTTTAGAAAAACTAAACAGGCTGTCTAATTCGTCATCCCGGGCTTGACCCGGGATCCAGTCTGGATTCCCGCTTTCGCGGGAATGACATCTAATTTTGTATGTAATTAAGCAAACTGTTGAAAATATCAATATTCCCGCAACTGACGATAGGCGAGTAGTTGAAATGTTCAGTTTTGAATAGAGAAAAATAATGAAATCAACAATGACGATGCTTAAACCAAAAGAGACAATAAATCTTTCCAATGCGCTTATAATTTTATTTTTT
>JAKLFF010000032.1:0-329 GCA_022711335.1 Patescibacteria group bacterium
AACAAGGGGTTGCAACCCCTTGTTCTAGGAACTGTGGCTGGATCACATGCGCAGCCACCCCCGGCGTTTCACGCCACCCCCGCCGGCGGGGGACAAGAGCGAATAACCCCATTAATTATCAGTCAGCAGATAGTGTCTTAATGCCCAAAAGTGTCATAAAAGCCGTCATACCGGCGCAGGCCGGTATCCAGAACTATTAATATTACTGGATTCCGGGTCAAGCCCGGAATGACAAATAGATGTGTCCTCCGCCGGCGGAGGTGGCACGCAGTGCCGGTGGTGGACAGTTGTCATTCCCGCGTAGGCGGGAATCCAGGAAGAACAAGGGG
>JAKLFF010000032.1:339-573 GCA_022711335.1 Patescibacteria group bacterium
AAGACCCCTTGTTCTAGGAACTGTGGCTGGATCACATGCGCAGCCACCCCCGCCAGCGGGGGACAGATAGCTGGTAATCCAGGTTTCAGTGAAAAAGATCTTCCAAACGCTTTTTTACGATAGTCGGGAAAGGCATGGCCATCTGCATCAGAATATCTTTATTAATAGGTTCAAGGTGAAGTTCATCTGGAAACGGAATATGTTTCCTTAAGTAAATAGTATCGAGAAGAGCTT
>JAKLFF010000033.1 GCA_022711335.1 Patescibacteria group bacterium
GGTCAAAGCGTAAAAAATATAATAGGGAATACGGCCGATGGTAAGCGAAGCGTTGTAAATTCCGGTCAAATAATCGTCGTGAAGGATGCCCTTAACAAGATAGAGATCAATGCTAATAAGAAGTTCATAGGCCAGAAAAAATATTACAATTTGCCAAGCGTAATTAGTTAGCCTATGCCAGTCAAAAGTAACTACATCCCCCTTCTCCCTTTGGGAGAAGGTGCCCGAAGGGCGGATGAGGGAGGCATCTTGAATATTTTTTCCCTCTCCTTTAGTTCCTCTCCCTAAGGGAGAGGAAGACAACTCTATTTCATTCGCTTTTAATTCTTTTGAAACCTTGAGTTTATCAATAAAAAGCGCCAGTAAAAAAATTGACGCTGGCGCGGCGATGTAGCCTGAGATAGAACCTTTCACGCCGAAAAAATAAGCAAAACTGATAATATAAATAATTCGAAATAGCGATCTTGCAACTTTTAAAAATGACTGGATGCCGAATTTATGCAGTCCCGTGTAGTAGGAAAAATAAAACGAAGCGGCGGCAAAGAGAGGAATGATGAGC
>JAKLFF010000034.1 GCA_022711335.1 Patescibacteria group bacterium
AGTATGCACAGACGTGAGTTAAGCGACTGCTGGGAAAGGAAGATATTAGCTTATGAAAAACCAAAAGCTTGAGATTAGTAAAGGCGAAGTTGTTATCTATAAGTCGAAAAGCGGTAGTATTCGTCTTGACGTGAAGCTTGCTAACGAGACTGCCTGGCTTAATCAGCATCAAATTGCCATTTTATTTGGGACACAGCGCCCAGCCATCACAAAGCACCTATCCAATATATTCGATAGCAAGGAACTTAACAGGAAGTCAGTATGTTCCATTTTGGAACATACTGCCAGTGACGGCAAGACATACAAAACGATGTTCTATAATCTTGACGCTATTATATCGGTAGGCTACAGAGTGAATTCTTAAGCGAGCTACACAGTTCCGTATTTGGGCGACGAATGTTTTAAAGAGATATCTTGTTCAAGGATACGCATTGGATCAAAAGAGGCTTACAGAGCGTGAGGCCAGCCTCAAGGAATTGCAGGAGACGATAGCGTTTATTAGTTCAAAGGCTTCGCATCCCCAATTAACAGATAAGACAGGTGATCTTCTGAGGCTCT
>JAKLFF010000035.1 GCA_022711335.1 Patescibacteria group bacterium
AGATGAGGCAATTAACAAAGCTATAGACTATATTGATATAGAAGGTATAGGAAAGAGAGCTAGTTCGTATCATTTAAGAGATTGGATTTTTTCTCGACAACATTATTGGGGGGAGCCGATTCCGATGATTTTTTGTCAACATTGTTGTCAAAAAATAAATAACCAATTTCCAATTTCCAATTTCCAAAAAAATTCAAATGATCAAACATCTAATGTTTTAAAGGAAGAATTAGAAAAATATGCAAAGAAAATAGAGATTGATATAAAAGTGCTATTAAATAATCCTGGTTGGTATCCGGTATTAGAAAAGGATTTACCTGTAGTACTACCGGAAGTGAAGGCTTATGAGCCAACTGATACGGGCGAAAGTCCTTTAGCTAAAATGACCGATTGGGTTAAATGTAAGTGTCCAGTATGTGGGGGTGAGGCCAAGAGAGAGACAGATACTATGCCCAATTGGGCTGGATCAGATTGGTATTATTTAGCTTATTGTTTAGCGGGAAAGCTTCAAGAAAGCGGGAAAGCGGGAAAGCAAATCGGGTT
>JAKLFF010000036.1:0-251 GCA_022711335.1 Patescibacteria group bacterium
TTTAGAACCGTGGTGAGAAACTTTGAGGATTTGCGAATTTAACGAATTTTTAGCTAATGCGTCGCGGGTAAGATTTGTTTCTTGCGCGTCCGGCAGGTCGCCGGTCAGCAGAAATGAATTTTCACCGTAAGTTAATTTAATAACAACACTATTGCCATTGCTGGCATCATCAACAGCTTCCGGGATGGAATTTATTGGAAACAAAATGTCAGCGATTGCGCCGTTGGCAAATTTTATGCTAACATCTTTTT
>JAKLFF010000036.1:261-535 GCA_022711335.1 Patescibacteria group bacterium
CAACTGCCTGCGCGTTTTCAGCCGCAATTTCTTCTTCCAATTTTTTGTAGACCTCCGAATCGCTTTTGGCGTTGGTTTTGATAACTGTTCCGATATTATACGCCTTAAAAACATCCACTAGTCCGCCAATATGATCCTGATCCGGATGCGTGGACACAACTATTTCAATTTTGCGATCCCAAAATGGAATGTATTTTCCCAGTTTCTGCAACATCAATTTGCCGTCTTTGCCGCCGTCAATCAGCAACTGATTTGATCCTTGGGAAACTAAAAT
>JAKLFF010000037.1 GCA_022711335.1 Patescibacteria group bacterium
AAATATAACGTCTCAAAATTAAATTCAAATATTTTAATGGGTTATCAATCAGACCATTTTTTAAGAAAAACTGGCAATACCTCTCCCCTTTTCACTCGACAAGAGACCTTTGAAAAACTGCATGAAACCAGTAATATTGTCATTCCCGCGAAGGCGGGAATCCAGCATTATCATAGGCTTCCTGGATACCGGCCTTCGTCGGTATGACGAATAGTGGCGTTGAACAAAGCTCTCGAGCCTGGTACTTTCACGAGACGCATCCGGGAAAATGTCAGGAATGTAATCCATTGCTTTTTTTCGGTTTCCCTCCATCAGGCTGCGTCATAATTATTTATTTGTCATTATAGAGGCTTGACCCGGAATCCAGTAATATCAATAAGTCCTGGATTCCCGCCTTCGCGGGAATGACGACACTCAAATTCTGGGTATTCGCGGAAATGACGACTTTACGCCCTTGCGACACTGTCTCTATGCGGCGGCTGTATCCTCACGATTCTTTCTTCGCCTTTCACCATGGATATCGCGTTTTGGG
>JAKLFF010000038.1 GCA_022711335.1 Patescibacteria group bacterium
AATTTTACAATCTTTTATCTATTTTTCTGATATACTGATATTTAAATTAATAAAACTTACCAAAAAGTCAGCCAGATTAACATCGTTTTGCAACAATTATCATATGAAAAACACATCTCTTCCGGCATACACTCACTTTAACTTTTTAACCCGAAATCCGCGACAGGCAGCCTGATCAAGAGCATTCCCGGTTTTATACTATCCACCTGCCTCATAGCTACAATCCTCTCCATGGATGTTATTCATTTCAGTTTTCAATTTTCAATTTTCAATTTTCAATTATTCATTGTCCATTTTCCATTATCCACTGTCCGCCTGCCCCTCACACGCGTGCCACTGCCTGGCAGGTTGTCAATTGTCCATTGTCAATTGTCAACTGTCAATTATACAAAGAGTTCCGCCGGCCTGAAATTATTACCGTCAAAAAGGCCTTTATCGCTCATCTTCAACGATGGAATAACCAGCAGCGCCATAAAGGAAAGTGTCATGAACGGCGCATGCAACGGGCTTCCCAACGCTTT
>JAKLFF010000039.1 GCA_022711335.1 Patescibacteria group bacterium
GATTTTTAATCACATATTTGATCCGATTAATTCGTTCGCCCTTCTCTATCAACTCTCAAAATTGATTGCTGGCATTTTTATCATAATCGGAGTGTTTAAAATAAAGAATAATAATTTAGAAGGGTATGAGATGTTTAAAGTTTCGCTTTTGATTTCGATTTTTTTGGTTCAGTTTTTTGCTTTTTATCAAAATCAGCTCTCCGCGTTTTATGGTTTAGTTATTAATCTTGTTTTATTAAATGTTATAAATTTTTTTATTAAAAGGGAAAAGGAAGAACTTGTTTAATAACTAAATTCGAAGCACGAAATCCGAAATACGAAACAAAAATTACGAAATACAAAATTTTAATGTTTTAAACATTTGAATTTAAAAATTTTTAATTTGTTTCTAATTTCGATATTCGAATTTCGGATTTTAATTAAAAATTATCTTATTCCCACCTCATCAATTTTTGGAAAATTTTTCCTGATTTCACCCCAAAATTTATCAGCAAGTTTTGAAGAAAATTTGCCGT
>JAKLFF010000004.1 GCA_022711335.1 Patescibacteria group bacterium
CCCACAAGATTTTCTGCACCGATATTACATATATTCCGTTCAGTAATCGTTTTGCCTACTTGTCCGCTGTAAAAGATATCGCAACAGGAGAAGTTGTTGCCTGGCATCTGCTTCCCCATATCACCATGCCGCTGGTACTCAAAACTCTTGAGAAATTAAAGCCATATCAGGATGCCATAATTCACTCGGACCAAGGATTCCACTACACCAATCCGGAATATATCCAGAAAGTCAAAGCATTGGAAATGATCCAGTCAATGTCGCGAAAAGGAAATTGCATAGACAATGCTCCAGTTGAATCCTTCTTTGGTCATTTGAAAGATGATATTGATTACAAAAGTTGCAAAACATTCGAAGAAATATACAAGCTCATTGAAAACTACATATGTTATTACAACAACGAACGCGCGCAGTGGAATAAAAATAAAATGACCCCCGTTGAATTCAGGGATCATTTATTTGCTCTTGCTGCCGCTTAGCTGTTTTTATTCGTGTCTACTAAATGGGGTACACTTCAGAAGGACTGCTCTTAAATAATTTTTAATATTAGCCTAATTTCCTTTATATAAGCAAACAATAGCTCTCCTATGATTTATTCATTTTTTCATAATAATATCCGACATCTTTTATCCATTTTTCTTCATTTTGGCTAAACTGTTCCGTACAATTATTTCCGCATTTCCAAATAACCATTTTTTCCGGAGTGTCGATTCCCTGGTGAATAAGCTCATCTATTCTTTTCCCCACGACTTCCACTGCTTGCTTTTCCGAATCAAAGCAAGAATAACCCGAGGAAGTCTGGTTATATGTTCCTCGATACCCCCAATAATTGTAACATTCCTTTTTTCCTTTTTTAGGAGAATATTTTCCCCAATTGCTCTCCTTTTTAGCAATCGCTACCAAAAAATTGGCTGTTTTTGCATTTTTTTTTGCAATATAGGGAACCATTTTAGAAATAGGCCGCCCTTTGACCATTTTTCTCATATGCATTTCTTCAATTGACGGTCTTTCGGGAAAATTGAAATTCCCCGCTTCCATAACCATTTTTCTTCCACATGCATAAAATAAGCCTCCATAAATT
Source organism: Patescibacteria group bacterium (assembly GCA_022711335.1). Lineage (GTDB taxonomy): Bacteria > Patescibacteriota > Minisyncoccia > Moranbacterales > UBA2206 > JAKLFF01. The sequence continues at coordinate 1,082 of JAKLFF010000004.1, forward strand.
ACAAACAAAAAAACCATAAAAGCCATTAAAACTTTCTTGATACGTGAATTTTCCCTATCTTTCGTCAAGTTCGGACAGCATTTCTTAATTTTTGTTTTTATTTTTTCCAGTTTCATTTTTCAAATTATAAATATTTTCCATATTTTTCCAGGGAATAATAGCAGTGTGGATTGGGAGTTTCATCCGGATCAAGGCAGCACTCCATATCCATATGTCCTTTTTTGTTTTGCTTGCTCTTCGATGGATGGTCATTTTTTCGATTGCAAACCCGTCTGCCGCCTTTCATCGCAAAAACAACCGGCATAGGCGCTCTTTTCGTATTTATGACTGTTTTTTTCCGGAAAAATATTTTGGGATTTTCTTTTTCATAGATCCGCAGTTCCTCTCCTTTCATTTGAGAAATCAGATTTTGCTCCATATCATAATCAGCGCATAAATCAGAGCATTTTCCTTCTTCTTTATCCTCCAAGCATTTGGCTTCTGACAAAAAAACACTATCGAGATCGATAGTTTTTTCTGAAAAACTGTTTTTTATCTCTCTTAATCCTGTTCCATTATTTTCAAGCAAAACTATTGAATCTTCTTGGCCGGCCCCTAAAGCCTGCAGCATATAAATGTTTACATATTCAGGCATCACCTTTGAAAAAACTCCAAAATTGATCATCCAGACAAAAATAGCGACATTGGCGGATACCAAAGCCATTCTTTTAGAAAATATCTTCTGCGGATATATTAAAACAAAAACTTTCCCGCCTGTTTTTTTCAGCGCACCTTTCCAGCTTGATAATATTTCTTTTGCTTTTTCTGATTTTTGTTTCAAAAATTCAAAACAGCCTCCGCCCAATTTGGAAACTGGATAATTCAAAAAACTTTCCTCTGAAAGAAATTCTATGATTGAATTTTCCAATTTTTCCCAAAATTCTGCTTGTTTTTTGCCGATTTCTACGCTCATTTTTATTTTTTAATCCAAAAACAAAAAACGGGGAGCACCCGCTTTTATTCAGCACCTTAAGTATAGCATATTTTTTCCTTCTTGTCTATGCCTTATCCTTCTTTTTTTTAGATTCCTTTTTTTCCTTTTTTTCTTTCAAATCGCTATTTTTTTCCAGATCTTTCAAAGCTAAAGATTTTCTGAAATTTGTTTTTTCGTAGGCCATAAAATTTCCCGAAAAATATTTTTGGGGAAGACTATCGATAAATTTCCTCCAAATCGGAGCCGCTACAAAAACCCCGTCCGATCCGGCTTTCATCGGCCAGCCATTGTTATTTCCGCACCAAACTCCCACTGCGATATTCGGCGTGTATCCAACTGTCCAAGCATCCCGAAATTCCTGGGTTGTTCCAGTTTTGGCCGCTACAGCTTTTCCGGGAACATAAAGCGGGCTGTTGAGACCGAAAATTGCCGACCGTGCGCTATTGTCTGACAATATGGAATTTATTTTTCTGGCTACTTGTGGATTTATCACTTGCTCGTTTTCCTCTTCTTTCTGGTATTTTTTTTCGCTATTGTCGTAAATCGTCAAGATCGAATGAGGATTGTTTCTCCTGCCATCATTGGCAAAAACAGAAAATGCCGAAGTTAGATCTATCGGTTTTACTTCCGCACCGCCAATAGCCAATGAAAGTCCATACCTTTTTCTCTCATTAAATGTCGTGATTCCCAGCCTATGCGCCATATCAATAGCACTGTCCACTCCGACTGCCTCCAAAGTTTTTACCGCCGGAACATTAAGCGACATTGCCAGAGTTTTTCTCATCGGCAAAACTCCATGGAATTTTCCGTCGTAATTTTGGGGAATATAATTTCCGCCCGATCCATCCGGACCGAAATTCGTCGGGGCATCAGCTATGAGCGATTCCGGCTCAAATCCTTTTTCGAACGCTGTCGCATAAATTACGGGCTTAATTGAAGATCCGGGCTGCCGAGAGCGCGTAGCCACGTTTACCTGTCCTCCGATGTCACTGTCGAAATAATCACGGCTGCCGACCATCGACAAAATTTCTCCTGATTTCGGGTCAAGAGCAACAAGCGCTGCATTGCTAGCACCTCTTGATATATTGGCCAGTGCCCCTTCAAAAATCGCTTTTTCGGCTGATTTTTGAAGATCCAAATCAAGCGAAGTAATCACCTGAAGCCCGCCTACTTCCAAAAATTCCCGCCCGTATTTTTTTTCCAGCTCCTCAATTACATAAAAAACAAAATGGGGGGCAACGATAGGCTCCTGGAAGGGAGCTATTTTTGCCAGCGTATCGACTTTTCTATATTCATCCACTTCTTCATCGGAAATCAGTTTCAATTTTTTTATTCTATCATAAACTTTCGCTTGTCTTTTTTTTAGCTCTTCCCGATGATTGCCGTAAGGCGAATAATATGAAGGTGCCTTGGGAAGAGAAGCTAAAAGAATCGCTTCATCCAGGGTTAATTCCCCAGCAGATTTCCTGAAAAAAATCTCTGCGGCTGATTCTATTCCATAAGCATTTGAGCCATAAGGAACTTCGTTGAGATAAAAATCCAATATTTCGTCTTTCGAAAAATTGTTTTCGATTTTAAAGGCAATAAGAGCTTCTCTGAATTTTCTTGGTATGGTTTTTTCACGAGACAAAAAAACATTTCTAGCCAGTTGCTGGGTTATAGTCGAACCTCCCTGAAAAATTCCTTTTCTTTCTATATTTATCTTGATTGCCCGCATAACTGACACAAAGTCTACTCCCACATGGGAATAAAATGACTTATCTTCAGTGGCGATTGTTGCAATCCTCACGACATTCGAAATTTCGTCGTGAGAAAGAATTTTTCGATTTTCTTCTCCATGAATTTCGTAAAGAATATTTTTTCCGCTTCTATCATATATAGTCGTAGTCTGGGGGTTTTTGATTTCCTTCATCATGGAAACATTCGGCATTTGGTATTTATAAATAAAAAAACTGGCAATCAGCACGCCAGCGACTATCATAATTAGAGCATTTACCGTCCCCCAGAAAGCCTCCTTAAACAAAAAATATATTACCCCCGAAACTTTTTTCATAATTTCATTTCATATTTTTATAATTATAGTACCGTTAATTTTTATTTTTATTTTATTAATTGTTTTTCCAATTTCAGATTAACATTTTTTCCATATTGTTTCAACTTTAATTCTAATAAAAAAACCCCGCAATGAGCGAAGCTTTTTTCAAGGTTTATATTTTTGAGGCTATTTTTTAGAAAAGCCCCATGTTGGAAAACAGCGTGATGGCCATAATAGGCATAAGAGCGATGAGAACCGCGAAATTCAATTCCTCCGATTCCTCATGCTCGCGCTGTCTTTTTTCACATTCCGGGCACTTGCATTTCTCTACTGGCTCCATACTTTTGTTTTTGTCTTCTGCCGCTTTTCCATTCCCCTCCTCGGAAAATGTAAAAACGAAAGAAAAATTGGTTAATTATTAGTTTTTTAGAAATAAAAAACGCGGGCAGACACCCGCTTTTTTCCACTTGCATATCCATTATACACCAATTTTTTGAAAATGTCAATTTTCTGGCTTTCAAAAAATTATTTTGCCTGGCTCATAATCTCTCTTATCGCATCTTCGTCTTTGCAGCTATATTTGTTATCTGCAGAATAAAATCTTTTTTTGGGGCCATAGCAGCCGCCGTTTTGCCGATGAAGAGTGGCCATATAAGGCATCATGAATCCCATATTTTTTGAAGTAAAATATCGATAAAGATTCTTTAGAGTTTTGGATCTTGTATTTTTGTCCATTTTAGCAAATACGCCCATATCATCATAAAGCAGCCCGCTCCAATCAAGATGCAAAAAAACATTATTAGCTTTTTGGGAGAATCGGTCGTTCCAAAGAAGCGCCCAGCAGCTTTCTTTACGGCTCCAGCATGGACCGTCTTCGATATTTCCTTCGGCGTCAATTCCCACGCCTCCTTCAATATAATCGAACAGCCTCAGATACTTCTCATCAGTTATGCTGCCTGTCTGCGCGCCGATAACAATTTGTATTCCCTGCTTTTTGGCATATTTTCTCATATCAGAAATTATTTTTTTAGTATAATTCTCGCCGCTTCCAGATTCCTGATAATAAATCTGCCCGAAAAGAAAACTTTGGATTCCCAGATCCATCGCCTCCTGAGTTATATATTTTATATAATTCCGATATTCTTCACTTTTAAAATTCGGCCTGCAAGTATGCTCCCCCCAAGCGTTATCGCTTCCCTTTCTGCACATTTCGGAAAAATCAAAATTTCTGTTTTCATTTGGATAAAAATAATCAGCATTTTCCCGAATCGCCTCGGCAATAAACATTCCGTAAACTATTCCTGGTTTTTTTATCTCATCCATAATTTGCCGGGCATACCCGAAATCAGGCGGGCTCGCCCACGTTTCCAGCGCCCGGTGGAGATAATAGCAATTGGAACGGTTTATCATGGCAACAGCATTCTCCGTATCCTCGCCGTACCCAGAAAGAATCCCGTCTGCCACGCATCCCTGTTTTTTCATCCTGTCCATAGAAACCGGACCTGGTTTCGGACGTTCTTTTTTTTCAAAAGGCCTCAGCGGCTTGGCAATCGGCTCTATTTTAACGGTTGACACGGAATATTTTATTTCGGAAACATAATTTCTGAACCAAAACGCAAAGCCGCCCGAAATAATCAGGACAATAATTATAGCTAGAGGAAAAGAAATTATTTTGTTTTTCAAATAAAAAAATAAATCTCGCATCGGATCAAATTATAACTCAAAAAAGGTATTTAATCCAGTTTTTCTCTAGTACAAAAAAACAAGGCTCTTTCGCCTCGTTATTCGCCATTATGGAAAAAATAAACAGTAGAACCAGATACAATGCTCACAAATTATTTATCTCGACTTGTTCGTAAATTATTTTGGAAATTTTAGCAATAATGCTGGATAAATTTTCAAAGTTATTTCCTTTAGTCATGACACAAATAAGATAGGGGCGCTTGGAATGATAAACTATCCCGCAGTCATGAAGCTGCCTTATGATCTGTTTGTCGCTTGAAAGAGATTCCCTTTCTCCAAATTTGTGCGAAATCGGAATGTCTTTCGGAACTCCGGCCACAAGTCCGTTTTTAAATTCAACTGCGGAAAGAAGGTTAAGCGCCTGTTCAGACGTATCCTTGTTCAGATAAGATGCATTATACAAAATCCTGAAGAAAGTCGCATAATCTTTGACAGACATCGTATTATTGATGTTATAAATATCGGGCATGCTTATTCCCAGATCCCCAAAAACTAAAGCTAAATCTTTTTGGCTGATATTTTGAAACAAGAGATTAGTTGCCTCATTATCGGAGTATCTTATCATAAACTCCATTAATTGTGAAACTGTATATGTTTTCCCGAACTCAATATGATCTTTAGGATTAACCTGCTGAAAAAACTCAGGTGAAGCTTTATCAAAAGCTATCTCTTTTTCAAAAATTCCAGGATTGTGCTCTGAATATTTGTAGTAAGCAATCATCAGAGGAACTTTCAGGAGGCTGGCTGGAGAATAAGTATTTTCTTCATTAATTCCGAACCAAGGACCATTTCTGAGATCTCGGTAATAAAGGGATATGTTTACATTAGGATTTTTTTCAATCACTTCGCTCTGGATCGCTTGCTTTATTTTCAACTCCGATGCTTTTAGAATTGGCGAACCGCTGTCTACCTCGCATTCCAAAAGCGGGCTGGTAAAAGCATATCCTGACTGGCGAATTTCCGTTCCTCGCGTGGCATCTCCCTCTTTTTTATTTTCTTCTATTTTGTTTTTCCCGAAATAAAAACCGCTGAAAAATAAAAAAAGTGCCAACACCAGGGCTGCCAGATATTTAAAAAAAACTTTCTGATGAGATTCCCGTTTGTCTTGGTTTTTCATTGGTATTTTTGATGCTTGAATTTTAACACAAAAACCGCCTTTGTCAAAAAACAAACCCCATCGGGTTTGCTTTCTTTGAGCGGGTAGGGGGAATCGAACCCCCATCTCAACCTTGGAAGGGTCGCATAATAGCCATTATACTATACCCGCGATTAACAATTTTTAATTTTGTAATTTCAAAACAATAATATACAATTTTTCCCGAAAAATCAACCTGCGTATGTCTATGTTATATGATTTTTTGTCGGAGTGCTGGGAATCGAACCCAGTCAACATGGTCCCAAACCATGCGTACTACCGGTATACGACACTCCGTAATTTTAATAAATCATATCTCCAAACTCTCTTCTAGTCAATAATAAAACCCCATGAAAGAGGGATTTTATTATTATCTTGATCAGGATATGCGATAAACAAATTATTTCACCGCTTCTTTAAGTGCTTTTCCGGCGGTGAATTTAGGAATAGTCATAGCTGGAATAGTAATTTTTTCCTTTGTCTGAGGATTAATTCCCTCTCGAGCTGCTCTTTTAGAAGCCCTGAAAGTTCCAAATCCGGTCAGGGTCACCTTCTGATCTTCTTTAAGCGCCCGAGTAATCACTTCTGTGAAAGTATCTATCACCAACTCTACGTCCTTTTTGGATAAATCAGTTTTTGTCGATATTTCGGAAACGAGCGCATCCTTGTTCATATTAGCTGCCATAATATCACCTGCCTTTCTAATTTAAATTAGATTAGATCCGCCTCAATTATAACTATTCACTTTATATAAAGCAAATGCCCTTCATCTACAAAACATAACAATCTACAAACTATACTTTTTTCCCCGGTATTATCCTTATCTTTTTATTATATGTTTTAGGCTACATGTTCCATGATTAGCGCGCATATTCCGTAACTCGCACTTCTCGAATCACATTTACTTTTATTTCTCCGGGATATTTGAGTTCTTTCTCGATTTTATCCGCGATAGAACGCGTCAGTTTTATAGCTCCCAAATCATCGATAGCATCCGGCTTCACAAAAACCCTGATCTCTCGTCCGGCTTGGATAGCATAGGTCTTTTCCACTTCCGGAAAAGAATTGGCTACCGCCTCAAGTTCGGAAAGCCTTTTCAAATAATTTTCCAGCGTATCTTTTCTGGCTCCGGGACGGCTGGCGGAAATCGCATCTGCTGCCGAAATTAGCATTGCTTCAGGCAATTCAAAAGGATAATCTTCGTGATGGGATTTCATCGCATTTATAATCTCTTTTCCAATGTGGAATTTTTCCAAGATTTTTATCCCAATTTCAACATGCGTTCCCTGGACTTCATGATCAACCGCCTTTCCGATATCATGAAGCAGTCCAGCTTTTTTTGCAATTGAAATGTCCAGGCCAAGCTCTGCCGCCAGCGCTCCGGAAAGATGAGCTACTTCCAGCGAATGAAGCAGCGCATTTTGCCCATAGCTTGTCCTATAGCGGAGCCTTCCAAGGATGTGGATGAGCTTCGGATCAAGTCCGGCAATTCCAACATCATAGGCTGCCGCTTCTCCAGCTTCTTTTATTTTGTTATTAATCTCCTTTTTAGCAAACTCGACTGATTCTTCAATTTTTGTCGGATGAATTCTTCCATCAGCAATTAGCCTTTCCAGGGCGATTTTAGCCGTTTCTCTCCGAATCGGATCGAATCCCGAAATTACAATTGCTTCCGGAGTATCATCCACAATAATTTCAATTCCGGTAAGCCGCTCCAGCGCTTTTATGTTTCGGCCTTCCCTTCCGATAATTCTTCCTTTAACTTCGTCTGACGGAATGCTTACGGTGCTAGTGGTAACTTCAGCAGCATGCGATCCGGCATATTTCTGGATCGCCTGAATCATAATATCTTTAGCCTTTTTTTCAATTCCTTCCTTTCCGGAAGCTTCCATTTCTTTTATTTTTTTAGCAAAATATTCCCGATTTTCTTCTTCTGTAAGCTGCAGAAGTATTTTTTTAGCCGCCTCCTTGGAAAGACCAGCGATTTTTTCTAATCTCCTGAGCTCCTGTTTCCTGGCCTCTTCTGCTTCTTTTCTGATTTTTATTATTTCTTCAGCTTTTTTTTCAAGCAAGCTCCGGCCACGATCAATTTCCGCCATTTTCTTGTCAATGACTTCTTCTCTTTTGCCTAGGCGCTCTTCCAGGCGCATTATTTGATTTTCCCTCTCTCTTTCCTTTTTTTTCGCCTCCTCAAGAATATTAACTGCCTTATTTTTGGATTCAATAAGGATCTCCTGGGATTTTTTTTCAGCTTCTTCGATTGTTTTCGAAGCTTTTCCTTCAGCGGTATGCAACTGCCCTTTAGCAATAGTCTGCCTAGTCCAATAGCCCATTATTGAGCCTGCTGCCAAAGCGATTATTACAACCACCAAAATCGTCAAACTTATAGTCATAATATTGTTCTGTGTCCGTTTCCGCGCCAATAATACCCTTTTCGCAAAGATTTTTAAAAGTAACTTTGATTTTACCAAACAAATTAAAGATGAACATCAACCGTAAACTTAAAAATTAGCGCGCAAACAGAGTTAATTTCTTAATATTTCCAATTGTCTACTAATAAATGTTATTATATCGGGACGATTTTGTCAAAAGTATCTGAAAATGCTAGAATAGAAAAATAAAGAAATAACCATTTTTTCCATATGTATAAACCCGTTGTTCTTATTGTTCTTGATGGATGGGGATTAAGCGAAAGTTCCCGAGGAAATGCCATTCTCAAAGCCAAGCTTCCTACAATTGACAAGCTTAATAAATTCTACCCGCAGCTTGCCCTCCAAGCCTCTGGGATTTCCGTCGGACTTCCCTGGGGAGAACCGGGCAATTCTGAGGTAGGACATATTACTCTTGGAACCGGAAAAGTTATCTACCAGAGCATGCCCCGAATCACTATGGCTATCCAAAGCGGAGAATTTTTTCAAAATCCGGCCCTTCTAAAGACCGTTGAAAACTGCAAACAAAATAATTCAGCCCTCCATTTGATGGGACTTGTGGGAAAAGGAGGCATCCACTCCAGCGCTGATCATCTTTATGCCCTTTTAGAGTTCGCCAAAAATAATAATCTTGAAAAAGTTTTTATCCATGTTTTCACGGATGGCAGAGACAGCGCCCCCACTTCCGGAGTTGAATCGATAAAAGATCTTCAAAACAAAATTGAAGAATATCAAATTGGCCGGATTGCCACAATTTCAGGCAGATATTTCGCCATGGACAGAAATAACAATTGGGATCGCGTTCAAAAAGCTTACGAGGCGATGATTGACGGAAAAGGGAAGGAGATTTCCGACGTCACAGAATACCTGCAAAAATCATATTCTAAAGAAATTTTTGACGAATATATAGAGCCGGCAGTTGTAATGGAAAATCAAACGCCTGTTGGAAAAATACAAGAAAAAGATTCGGTGATTTTTTTCAACTACAGGGAAGACCGGGCCCGCCAGCTGACTAAGGCCTTTGTCCTTCCTGGATTTTCAAAATTCAAAAAGACAGATTTAAAAAATATTTCTTTCACCACCATGATTCAATATGAAGATAATCTTCCGGTGAATGTTGCTTTCGGACCGATAGAAATCAAAAACTGCCTGGGAGAAATTCTAAGCAAAAAAGGAAAAACGCAGCTCCGAATAGCTGAAACAGAAAAATTCGCCCATGTCACTTACTTTTTTAACGGCGGAAATGAAGAGCCTTTTCCCAAGGAAGATCGAATAATAATCCCCTCCAAGGCCGTTTCTGTTTTCACTGAAGCACCAGAAATGAGCGCCAACGAAATTACTGACAAGGTTTGCGAGGTTATCTCCCTCAATAAATATGATTTTATCTTGATAAATTATGCCAACGCCGATATTGTCGGACATACAGGAGATGAAAAAGCCGCTGTCGAAGCAGTTGAAACCATTGACCGATGCTTGGAAAAGCTTATACCCGCTGTCATATCCAATGGCGGATGCCTCCTTATAACCGCTGACCACGGAAACGCCGAAGAGCTGGTTAATCCGCGGAACGGAGAAACTGATACGGAACACAGCATAAATCCCGTTCCGCTTTGGTTTGTTACATCCTCAAACCATTGCGACGAATCTGGAAAATGTTATACAATGAAAGTCGCAGGGCTTCTTTCCGATATCTCACCGACGATCCTCGACCTTATGGAAATTAAAAAGCCCAAAGATATGACCGGCGAAAGCCTGTTGTCGATGCTGAAATAAAAAACAAGAAACAAAAAAGAGTCTAAGATTCCAGAAGCTTCAGAAATCCTAGACTCTAAGTGTTACTTGCGGACGACAGCAAAACGCCTTTGTCTGTTTTATCGCCTTATATAAATTTTTTTACTTGCTTTTCATCACCCAAAAAACATATTTTCCGTTGTCATAGGTATATTTTTGCTGGGAAAGATCCGGGCAACGGATTTTATATTGATCGCGGAGCCATTGGTCCGATTCCAAAAAGACCACCTGCGTTCCATCGCAGTTGATGCTGTCTTTTCCTTCCAGCGGCCTCACAAATTCATAGTCTTTTATTTTCGGCCAGGCTATATATTCGGTAGTTTTCATGCTGGATTCTTTTTTAGTATCTTTTATCCAAGTATTGTAAGCTACAGTGATGTAATTATTTTTTCCAACAGGCAGTTCCTTTACGAGCATTCCGAAATCGTAGAGTTTTCGTTCATAAGCTCCGAGAACGCTCAAATTTTTCGGCCATTCAAAAAAATAAGTATAAACCTGGGTAACTCCCCCAATTATCATAAAAAATAAAAGACTTGCGAAAATAACCAGGAAATTATTGCTGCTTGGGAATTTTCCTCCGGTTTTTTTTGATTCTCCATAATGCCCAATAATATATTCCAGCGGCAAGACAGAAAGAACAAAAACTCCCGGAATCGCTCCGATAATGCGGAGAGAGTGAGGAATGCCCTCGATGCTTAAAAATCCCGGGACAAGCATCAGCCAAAAAATGCTTTGTCCCAGAACGGATATATGAAACCAAGGCGAAGCTGCAAAATCCGGGTTAATTTTTCTTTTATATTTTATAAATTTAGAAAGGGTTTTCGCTATTTCCCCGAGACTTATGACAGATCCGATAAAAAACAAAACCGCCCAAGCCGCCGGAAGAAGCGGCTGGTTATTATAGTTATGCCGGGGATTTTTGTCTCCAAAAACAAAAAAAGCGCTAAGGTGGCTAACTACGCTTTTCCCCAAAGCTTCTCCGACGCCCATACCTTTCGGAGCGTTGAAAATAGACACAGCTTCCGAACGCGAAATAAAATCCTTGAAATGGCCGGAGTAATATAAAATTATCGGCAAAGATACTAAAACAACGCCCAGAATAGAAAAGGCCAGATATTTTTTATAATTTTTCCAGAGCTTTTCTTTTCCCAAAAGAAAAGATGCCGCGACTAAGGCAAAAACCAAAGGAGCAATTCGAAAAGAAATATAAGTATGAAACCCCAGCCCCAAAAAAATTCCAGCCAGGAGAATCCAAATCGCTTTCTTTTTCGGATTATTTACCGCCTTCCAAAAAAAATAAAACATCCAGACCAAAATAAGCGGGACCATAATCGCCCGGTAAGCCGTCCGGGAAAAAACAAGATGCCAAAAAGAAAAAGCCAGCATAAAAGTTCCAGCCAAAACAGAAAGAGATGAAAACTTAAATTCCCGAAGGAGAAAATAAAAACCTAAAAGAGTAAGCGACCCCCAAAGAGCATTGGCAAACCGGAGGCCGAAATTTGTATTTCCGAATATTTTTATGAAAAAAGCAATAACGTTTATATGCAGCCCTTCCCGCCCATAATTTTCAGGATAAAAAAAACGGAAATTTCCGCTTTCTAAAGATTTTAGCGCGTCTATTCCGTTAAAAGCTTCATCATAATGGACTCCCGGAGGAATAACATCCAGATGCCAAAAACGGATGAAAATGCCGCCAGCCAAAACCAAAATACTCAAAAAAACAAAAATATTCTTTCTTATTTTCATTATTTTATAATCTTGTCCACTATGCCATATTTTTTAGCTTCTTCCGCGCTCATAAAATAATCCCGCTCCGCGTCTTTTTCTATTTTTGAAATCGGCTGCTTCGTATGCTTGGATAAAATTTCATTGAGCCTTTTTTTGACGCTAAGGATATGCTTCGCATGGATATCAATATCGGTCGCTTGCCCTTGCGTTCCTCCCATTACCTGATGAATAAGCACTTCGCTGTTAGGAAGAATTATTCTTTTCCCTTCTTTCCCGGAAGCCAGAAGCAGTGTTGCCGCCGAAGCCGCAAGGCCCACGCAAATTGTAGAAACATCTGCTTTGACATGCTGCATCGTATCATAAATAGCAAGCGCTGAGGTCACTTGACCGCCTGGAGAATTAATATAGAGCTTGATGTCTTCCTTGCTGCTCTGAGAATCCAGAAAAAGAAGCTGGGCGATAATACTGTTGGCGGAAATATCATCAACGGGACCGCCCAAAAAAATTATTCTCTCCTTGAGAAGCCTTGAATAAATATCGTAAGCCCGCTCGCCATAGCTGGTCTTTTCTATCACTGTGGGTATCAGATATTGATTTATAATATTATTTTTATTCATAATTTCGAATTTAAAACGATTTTTAATTTTTGGCAACTTGAATTTTAATATTGTTTAGAATCTAAGATTTAGCACTTAGAATTTATTAAATTAAAGCCTCTCCAGGAACTCAAATACTTTTTCATTCTCAAGAGTTCCCTTGCAATAGCTATACAATCTTTCCATATCCAAATTCTTCTCCATATTCCTAACATCTTTATAATACTTGAGGGTTTTGTTGATTTCTTCTTCTATTTCTTTTGTATCAGCTTTTATGTCTTCGTCTTTGGCGATTTGCCCAAGCGCCAGGGCGGAAATTATTCTTTTTTCCGCTTGAGGTTTCCAATCAGTTTTGAGATCCTCCTTGCTTTTTTTAATATTAGCAAGATACTGGTCTATTGTCATTCCCATCGGGCTAATTTGATGTTCAAATTCATGAAGCATTTTTTCCGTTTCCTCCTTGACGAGAATTTCAGGAAGATCCGTTTTTGAATTTTGGACGATACTGTCTAAAAATTCAGTTCTTCTGTTTTCTTTCATTTTATGCTCTTTCTCGTGTTCAAGCCCTTCTTTCAGGCTTTTTCGAAGCATTTCAAGATTTTCAAATTTGCCAAGGGATTTTGCAAAATCATTATTGATTTCCGGGGTCTGCCTTTCCTGAACTAAATTCATCTTGACCTTAAATGTAGCCGCTTTTCCAGCCAAATCTTTCTTGTGATAATCAGCCGGAAATGACAATTCGAATTCCTTTTCTTCCCCCTCTTTCATTCCGATTATATTTTCTTCAAATCCGGGAATAAAAACACCTTTTCCAATTATCAGCGGATGTTTCTCGCTCTTTCCATTTTCAATCGGCGCCCCGCCGACAGACACTTCAAAATCAATTTCCACGCTGTCTCCTTTTTTCGCTTCGCGTCTGACTGTTACCAGCTTCACCCGGCTCGCGGCCAGTTTTTCAACTTCAAGATCAACATCCTTTTCATCAACCTGGCTTTCTTTTTTAGAAAATTCCTCGTTGATTTTTTTTATCTCTTTTTTGTAGGCTGGCTCTATTTTTATTTCCGGCATAATTGATACCGTTGCCTTATATCTAAGATCTTTTCCCTCTTCCATTTCCACTATTTCCACTTTAGGGCTGCCGATGACTTCCAATTTTTTTTTCTCCGCCAGCTGGCGGACATATTCAACATAGCTCTTTCTGACCGCTTTTTCTGAAGCCTCATTGAGAATGGCTGCTTTTCCTATTTTTTGCTCTACGATATTTCTCGGCGCTTTTCCAGGACGAAAACCAGGAATTTTTATCTCTCCTGATAATTCTTCCGCCGCCTGGTCCAGATATTTTTTCCAATCCTCCCAAGACACCGCCAATTCAAATTCAATTTGAGATTTAGGTAGTTTTTTGATCATAATTCAGGCTCTTAATTATAATTCTTCAATTTCATTGATTACAATAACATCCCAACTATCAACAAAGCTACGATATTCAGAATTTTTATCATCGGATTAATCGCCGGTCCGGCTGTGTCTTTGTAAGGATCGCCGACTGTATCTCCGGTCACCGCCGCCTGATGAGCGAAGCTTCCTTTTCCTCCATATTCTCCATTTTCAATATATTTTTTGGCGTTGTCCCAGGCTCCGCCTCCGCTTGTCATGGAAACCGCTACAAAAATTCCAGTGATAATCGATCCAACCAAAAGCCCTCCAAGAGCATGCACGCCCAGAATGAATCCGACCAAGATCGGTACAACAACCGGAATAAGCGCTGGCACAATCATTTCGCTAATAGCCGCCTTAGTTACAATATCGACTGTTCTTCCGTAATCTGGGTTTTCCGTTCCCGCCATAATCCCGGGCTTTTCTTTAAACTGATTGCGCACTTCTTCTACGACTGACCCAGCTGCTCTTCCTACCGCCTGCATAGAAAGCGCTCCAAAATAATACGGTAGAAGGCCGCCAATGAAAAGTCCGGCAAGAACTTTTGGATCGTTGATTAAAAATTGAAACGATCCGGGTATGCTATAGGTAAAGTCAGAAAATAGAACTAGCGCCGCAAGGGCTGCGCTGCCAATTGCATAGCCCTTCGTTACTGCTTTTGTCGTATTTCCAACCGCATCCAGCGGATCAGTAATATTCCTAACATCTTCTCCCATTTCCGCCATTTCAGCAATTCCTCCCGCATTGTCTGTAATCGGACCATAAGAATCAATTGCCACAATTATTCCCGCCATGGAAAGCATGGCCATTGCCGCAATTGAAACCCCATAAATTCCGGCTAGTTCATAAGCGCCTAGAGTTGCCGCAACAATAACAATAACCGGCCAGGCAGTCGATTTCATGGAAACTGCCAATCCTGCGATAACGTTAGTGCCGTGTCCCGTCTGGGATGCTTTGGCAATATCTTTCACCGGCTGATATTTAGTCGAGGTGTAATATTCAGTGATAATTACCATCGCCGCTGTCACTGCGAGCCCGATAAGGGAAGCCAGGTATAAATTCAGCGTTTCATATTTTCCATTGCCAAACATAAGATAATCAGTCGCCGGATAAAAAGCAATCGCCGCTAAAACTCCTGAAACAATAAGGCCCTTATAAAGCGCGCCCATTATGTTTGGGTTTTTATCCTCTCCTAATTTTACAAAGAAAGTTCCAACTATTGAAGTTATGATTGAAATCGCGCCAAGAACCAAAGGAAAAATAATAGCATTCGGAAAAGTCTTGAAAAGCAAAGACCCTAGAATCATTGTTGCAATCGAAGTTACCGCGTAAGTTTCAAAAAGATCAGCGGCCATTCCGGCGCAATCTCCGACATTATCCCCAACATTGTCCGCAATCACAGCTGGATTTCTTGGATCATCTTCCGGAATTCCCGCTTCCACTTTTCCAACCAAATCCGCTCCCACATCGGCCGCTTTCGTGAAAATTCCTCCTCCAAGCCGCGCGAAAATTGAAATCAAAGATCCGCCGAATCCAAAACCAATAAGCGCATGAATATCTTTGGTAACAAAATAAAATCCAGCCGTTCCGAGAAGTCCAAGTCCGACAACCAAAAGTCCAGTTACGCTGCCGCCTTGAAAAGCCACCGTAAGAGCCTTTTGCATTCCAGATCGCGCCGCTTCCGCTGTTCGCACATTCGCCCGCACAGAAACATTCATGCCGATATAGCCAGTCAAAGCTGAAAGAAACGCTCCGATAATAAAAGCAACGGCTGTCATCCATCCCAGAGACGGAATGAATCCGATAACAATAAACAATACAGCCGCCACCATCGCTACTGTCTTATACTGGCGGTTAAGATAGGCTTTCGCCCCTTCCTGGATAGCTTTCGCAATCGATTGCATTTTTTCATTTCCAGAAGGCAGTTTTATCACTTTTTCAATTAGAATGATGCCATAGATTATGGCCAGTGCTGCTCCCCCTAGCACAAATAGAGTCACCATAAATGTTTTATTTAAATAATTAATTTAATTGATTTTATTCTTCAGCATCTTCGACTTCTTTTACTTCTTTCTCTTTCTTCACTTCTTCGCTTACAGCTTCTTTCTTTTTTTCAGTCTCCTTGATTTCTTCTGATTCTGTTTCTGTTTCTGTTTCTGTTTCTTTGCCTTCTTTTTCCACTGCGTTGCCATCGGCTTTTATTCCTAAAATATCGATTTTCCATCCAGTCAGCTTTGCCGCCAGCCGCACGTTTTGTCCACGTTTTCCGATTGCCAAAGAAAGCTGGTCTTCCGGCACCGTTACCTTGGCTTCTTTCTGTTCTTCGTTGATTTCAACATTAAGCACTTTGGCAGGGCTAAGCGCCGCTGAAATGAATTTTGAAGTATCGTCGTTCCAAAGAATGATATCGATTTTTTCTCCGCCAAGCTCGTCAATTACCGCCTGAACCCGGGTGCCTTTCTGCCCAACGCAAGATCCGATCGGATCAATGCCTTCCTCCTTTGAAGATACGGCGATCTTGGTTCGCTCGCCGGCTTCTCTCGCAATGGCCTTTATTTCCACTGTTCCCGCGAAAATTTCCGGCACTTCCAGCTCGAAAAGCTTTTGGATCATTTCCGGACGCGTCCGGCTCAAAGTTATTCCCGGCCCCTTGTTTCCAGCATCCACTTTCGCTACATAAACTTTTATCCTCTGTCCGGTTCGATAGCTCTCCCGTTCCACTTGTTCCCCGTAAAGCAGCACGCCGACTGATTTTCCAAGATCAATAAAAACATTCCGGCCTTCAATTCTTTGCACTACTCCGCTCACTACTTCACCTTCGCGATTCTTATATTCATCGTACATTGCGTCTCTTTCTGCTTCGCGAATTCGCTGGATAATTACCTGCTTGGCCGTTTGCGCCGCTACCCGGCCGTAGTCTTTTTTCTCTTCCAGCTCTTTTTCAATTATATCTCCGACTTTCGCGCCCTTTTTTATTTTTTTGGCTTCGTCCAAAGTCAGATCGCGCTCCGGATTAAAGCGCGGCAATTTCTCCTCGTCAAGATTTTCTGCTTCAAAAACTTTTTCTTCTTTTTTTTCGGCTTTTTTAGCCGGTTTTTTTTCTTTTTTGGATTTTTCCTCTCCCTCTGCTTCCTCCAAAACAAATTCCCGCAGAGTTTCATCCACCACTTCTTTTACCAGAAAAAATTTTGCTCCGCCAGTCATTTCATCGAATTCCGACCGGATGTTCTGTCCTTTTCGGCCATAGTCTTTTTTATAAGCCGCGGCCAGCGCCGCTTCGATTGTTTCAATTACTTTGTCTTTTGAGATTCCTTTTTCTTCGCAAATCTGCGAAATTGCACTGCCAAAATCAGCCGTTTTTCCGCCTGATTGAGAATCGTCAGTTGTTTTTTTTCTTCGAGCCATAAAATTATGTTATTTCTTTTAAAATTTATTCCTTATTAACAAACAAAGTCCGCTTTCGCGAACTTCTACCGTAGTCATCACAAGTTAATACTAGCAAATCATTGGATTTGTGTCAAATTGGTAATATAAATCTAATAAAACAGAGTAAAATGAAAACATTTTTCAAATATTTAGTTGAACAAAATAAAGAGGGTCAGCATATATCAATGCATTCCCTCTAAAAAAATAATGAATGAATCATTTAGGAATCTGGCCTTTTCCTTCACAGACTTTACAAATTCCTTTATAGTAACGTGTACGCTTGTAATGACCATCTATTTCTTCTCTCACAACTGAACAGCTTGCACAGTCACATTCGGTCCTACCTGAACAGTGAGGACACAACTGAAAACCTTGCTTTACCTCCCATTGACTCAGACTCATTTTTTTACCTCCTCATCAATAACATTTTTCAAATAATATGTTTATAATAAACACTGGCTTATTACTACCACAAAAGTAATTATTTTGTCAATTTTTCCATAAAATTTAACGTTGCTTTAATATCTTGTAAGTTTTAAGTAACTTGACTTTTTTTCCGTTTTGTGCTACTATCCAACATTACCAAATAGTTGGTAATAAGGCTTATTTTTGAGCCTTTCGAGGCTCGTTGACAATTAAATATTAGATTGGGAGGAAAGAAGATGGCAAGAAAAACTGCAAATCCAGAAGCGCCAAGAAACGAAAACGAAGAACCGAAAATGGATCGACAAGCGGAAAAAAAACGTGGTTTTTTGTGGATGATGATCCGGGAAAATATCCAAGATGTCGCTCTGGGAATTTTGCTGGTTCTGGGTTTCAAAAAACCATCCCAGAGTGGAACTGTCCAGTTTCAAGGACAAGAAAGGCAAGTTCCAGATTGGTTCCTGTCGGCCTTCCCGGGACTTACCAGAGATGATGAGAATGAGTATAATTTAGCACTTGATTCCCATCCTGATCCAAAAGCCCGAATCGCAGCGGAAGAATTTTGGGAGATGGTAAAAAAAGATGAACTTTATGATGAAGTCAGATATGTTGTAAACATTGTCGAGCTTCGTCGTGAGTTTATCGAACGCCTAAGGCGTCCCGCACCAAAGGATGAATCCGGCGGACGGCTGGGGTTTGACCCATTGACACAACGCGATTCTATAAATATTTTTTTCAACAGGCTCCTCGAAGAAAAGAGCAGGGGAGGTTCACCTGAAGAGATTTACAAACGGCAGAAAGAGATAGCACTAAAAAGAAAACTCCTGCCAAAGAAACACCTGTTTAAACGTTTATTAGAAAACAAAGCCAGCGCAATCATGTATTTCTTTGCAACATTGTTCTTTGCGTTTGGCTTTATGTATTTCATTCTCTATTGGATTTTCGGATAACAAGGAAAGGGGTTCGCAATGAGAGCATGGCTAGCAGCACAATGGGCGATGTTCCAGGCAAGTTTTCCAAATGCTAGCGCCTGGATTCTTAGAAACCTTAGAGCAATCCTTGCTCTGGTTGGCGGGATTATTTTCTTCTCGCTGGCCATTCACAGCTGCACCTCCTCATCAAGCGGGACACCTGCTCCCGGAGCCGGTTGGTTTTTTATGAAACTGGCTTTTGTTGGATTGATTGCAGCAGCGGTCATTTCACGGGACAGGCCATATCTGGCCTGGACTCTTGCCGGACTGGCTGGACTATTTTTCCTGGTAATTCTTGGAAAAATGGACAGTCTTTTTGGCTGGACTACGCTTGGCTTGCCGCTTCTTGCGGCCGCCGGAGTGTGGGGATGGAACAGAACCGATGGCAGAACCCGATCATTTCTTGGGTTCGCGTCCGGAGTTGTAATTTCATTTTGGCTATATCTATTTCTCCAAAACAATATGAGCTTCAAGCTGGATTTTCTCGGTGATCGAATTACTAACTCAGAACTTTTGATCATCGGTTTTCTAGCTATCGGACTTTTTGCCTTTGCCACATGGAAAAGAAGCAAGGTATTTTACCTGATTTCTTTTCTTATATTAGCTTCGTGGTTAGGCAATGAAGTCTTCAAGGAGATAGCAGATCGCTATCCTAGCATGTTAAAACTCTCGGTTCCCAGCGGAATTACCGAATTAGGCAATGCGACCAACGAACGGCTGAAAATTATTGCCGACGAAGTAAAAAACCCCAAAAAAATCAAGAAAGAAGAGAAAAAAGAAACTTATTCCCTAACCCTCTACGGAATTGTTTCCGAAGAGGTTTCTCTTTCCCCGGGAACGTGGAAAGTCTCCCGGGATTGGAAGTTAGCAGAATACCGGCTCAGAGAATGGGCAGACTATCGCCCTATCACCGAGGAGATAAAGATCTCCAAAAAGTCGGATGTGTTTTTTAGAAACAAAGACAAATCTGGGAAAAGCAATGTCTATTCCCAGATCATTGTCTCGAACTGATGAAAAAAACGGGCGCCTAGCGAAATCGCAGGCGACCCGTTTTTATTTTTCTCAAAATATCAGAAAATCATGTTGGATCCCCGAAGAGCCGAATCAATGGCCTGGATTATTACAAATCCGGAAAGCGCCACAATAACCCCAATGATAGAATATATCAAATTCTTCTTGGCTGTTTCCATCATTTTTTCATCCCCGGCCGCCGCGAAATATTGGATTCCAGAAACCACGAAAGCTAAAATGGCCAGCATTCCAAATATCCCCAAAATCCACCCTAAAACATTAGCCAAAATCGCTCGGATGCCTCCCGAAGGGCTGGGCAAGCCTGTAGCTGGAATAGTCAATCCGCTTTTTGAGGTTGATGATGACTTGCCGCTGCTGGAGCTGGAAGAAGTAGAGTTTGTTCCTGATGATGTATTGCTGCTTGAGCTTTCATCTGAACTTTCAACTGTATAGCATCCCATATATTGTTCTCCAAAAGACTCATATTGGCGGCAATGTCCGGATAAGCCGCTGCTATCAGTGCAGGCATCCTCTTCATTTGCGCATCCGTCCTGTTTGATGACAGGCACATAGCATCCTATCCTTTCCTCACCGAAAGATTCATAAGCCCGGCAATGGCCGACTTGGCCGTCTCTCGTGCAAGCGGTCTCTTCTGTCTGACATCCGTCTTCGCTCACAATTGCATATGCCGGAGAAATAAAAAACAGAGAGAGAAATAAAAGCGGAAAAAATTGCATAAAAAATACTTTTTTGTTTTTCATTGTTTTAAAAATAAAGGCCCGCGCTTAAGATCAAATAAACAGTTTTTATCAGAACCACTCCGGAAAGGCCGACGATTATGCCAATAATTGAATAACTCATGGCGTTCTTGGCTCTTTTCATTTGATCATCGTCTCCAGCGCTAAGAAGATACAATATTCCTGAAATTACAAATCCCAAAATTCCCAAAAATCCAAAAAGATAAAGTATCCATTGAAGAATGCCAACGACGATTCCAGTAACCGATCCTCCAGGCAATCCAAAATAGGAAAGATAACCTGGATTCCAGCCGGAAGTGGAATAATTGCCGCTGCCCGGAGCAAGATATCTCCATTCCCATTCAGCCGAAGAAACAAATGGAACTAGAATAAGCGCCAAAGAAAAAAATACTGCAAATGCCCTAAAGCTTATTTTGTTTTTTATTTTCATTTTTTAGTCCTTAATTTTTCTTTTTTTATTATACCACAAATAAAAAAAACGACCAGTTTTTTTCTGGCTCGTTTTTTTGTTATTGAAAATATTTTTTGGTTTATAGCCTGTTCCCCGCGCTAAGAAGATTGGCGGCAAAACGAAGAGCTACTACTCCGGCAATCGCGACAATTACTCCAATGATGGAATAGAGCATAGCGTTTTTGGCTTTCGTAATCCGATCGTCATCTCCGGCTGCTGTCAAATAGAGAATTCCGGCAATCGCAAATCCGATTATTCCCAAAAATCCGACAATGTAGAGCAGCCATTGGGTAACGCTTATAATTATCTCGGTTACTGATCCTTCCGGGACGCCTGTTCCAGCTGGAATTCCAAACTGCGCGCCTGCCGCCACTGGCAAAGAAAGGGCCAGAACAAAAGCAAATGAAACTATTGATTTAATTTTATTTTTCATAACTTGCACCTCCCTTCTTTTTGACTGTTAAGAGATATTAACAGAAATTTTTATTTTTATTTTGTATCTACTGCCCTGAAATTAAACTTGATATCTCATTAATAATGACCACTGCCGAAAGCGCTACAACAATTCCAATTATGGCATAAACAATAATTTTCTTTCCGGTTTCAATTCTCTTTTCATCCCCATAAGCGGTGAGATACATTCCTCCGCCGACCACTAGGGATATTATAGCGATAATTCCGAAGATTGACAACAGAAGATTCAAAATATTTATGCCAATTTGATAAAGAGTCGGCCCAGTAAGGCCCGCGGTATTCACCCCGCTTGAGCCTCCAAGGATATTTATGATTTCCGTGAGAAACGACGGCGCCGCAAGAACAATGGCCAAGCCGATAACCGCCCCGGTCCAGCAGAGCTTCGCCCGCGTTATCATCTTTTCGCTTCCGGCTGAAAGCATATAAAGGATTCCGCCGAGCACTATAAAAATGATGGCTACCACCGCAACGATACTTCGAAGGCTTGTCAGAAATTTATTCAAAAACTCGCTGACTGTCTTTATGCCAAGAGGATTGGGAAATTCTGCCGTAGCGCTGCTACCGCTTGCAGTGCTAGCAGCACCAGAACTTGAGCTACTTGATTTGCAATCAGAGGGACATGAACCATCTATTATCGTTCCCGCACAATCATAAATCTGTTGGCTAGTTGTCGCATTGCTACATTGAGAACCTTCGGTAATAATACAGCATTTAGTATCAGCACTGGCAGTATTAAATATAATTCCAAATAAAAAAACTAAACTACAAACAAAACTATATAACAATATTTTTTTATTTTTCATTCTAATAAAATAAATAGTTACCTAATTAATTGTCCCGCTCTGGCCGCCGCGGTTTCGAGCGCTTCATGGACTGTCAGCTGCCCGCGGTTGACTTTGTCGATCATTTCAGAAAATATCGTTTCAATCGCTTCCGGATCAACTTGCCTCCATGATTTAGCGATCAGATTGCCTTCGGCAAACGCTCCGATTTTCGGATCAGATTTCTGGATTTCAATAAGATCGCGCCGGGCTGCCGGTTTTCCGGTGTTTTTTGCATAAACCGACGCCGGATCATAATTGGAATTAGCCGTCTGCGTCGTTCCCGCCACACTTCTCTTTATCTCAATCGGAGTTTCTGACTTTGTTGCCAGATAAGCCAGAAATTTCCAAGCTTCTTCAGCTCTTATATCATTAGTTACATTAGTTGAATTCTTGGATGAAATTTTATTTTTGGCCACCCCATACGCCCAATAATTCGCAAAATTCACCGGAATTCCTTCAGCAAACTGCGGAATGGAAACTGCCGCGAAATTCAATTTCGGCGATTTGCTTTTTATCGTATCCATGTGCCAGGAATAATTGAACATCATTCCCAGATTCCCTTCCGAAAAGGCGTCGATGGAATAATGCATGTCCCTGTTCCAGGAATATTTGCTCGAGCCGGATCTTGCAAAATCAATATAAAAAGTCAGCGCGTTTTCCCCGGAGGAAATCATTTTTCCGTTCACCATCTGGATCTGATTGAAATTTATGCTTCCGTCATCGGCAACCATTTTTGTTCCGCTCTGGAGCATCAGCATAGAGAGAATGTCTGTTGACCGGTTTATATTATAGGCCGTCCCAAGAGCTGCGCCCGATCTTGAAATTTGCCCGTTTCCCTCTATTTTGGTAAGTTTCTCAACATCGGTTATAAATTCGCTCCAATTTTTCGGAGGAGCGGTTATAGAGGCCGCATTAAAAAGATCTTTATTATAATACAGCCCGAGACAATCCACTGAAAGCGGCGCCGCCCATACTTTCCCGTCACTCAAAAAATCATCAGCTACGACATCCACAAAATCTTTTCGAAGCTTCTGCTCATTCAAAACCTCCTGCGGGGCAGAAACTATTTTATCCTGGAACTTGGGAAGCCAGGTGTTGTGGAGAAGAAATACATCCGGCCCTTGTCCAGCCGCCATTGCTTCTATCAGTTCTTTTTCATATGTATCAGCAGAAAGCTTTTTATATTCGATGCTTTCAATGTTGGGGTTGATTTTCTTGTAATTTTCAAAAATCTCCGGAAAAACTGAACTGTCGTCTGCAAATCCCCAGACTTCCAGATTAATCCGGTATTTTTTCGGATTGCTTTCTTTGCATCCGCATCCGGAAAGCACAAAAACTCCTAGAATTAAAAAAAACGATATTACTGGTTTTAATTTAATTTTCATTATTTTTATTTTCCCAGCACCAAGCCATAATGGAAGTTGCTGGCTTCTATTTCCTTTACGATTTTTAATTTGTTTTTTTGGGCTATTTTAATCAGGTCTTTTTTGGAAATTTTATTTTTTCTGTCCGGACCGATAGGCAGATCTTTTTCTTCCCATTCAATGATGAGCATTTTTCCTTTTTTTCCGAGAATTCTCTCGGCTTCCAAAAGTATCCTATCTTTGCCGCTATTTTGAAAAAGCATATTAACCGCAACCACCCAATCGACACTCCCGTTTCTAAGGCCCGACCCTTTTTCTGCTTCAAGGTTGGCTTTCTTAGTCATTATATTGGTAATTCCTTCTATTCTCGCGCGGCTTTCGATCACTTCTAGTTTTTCTCTGCGAACATCCAAAGCATACACAATTCCGTCAGGACATATTTTTTTGGCTATTGGAACGGCAAAATATCCCGTACCGCAACCGAAGTTGGCCACCTGCATTCCATTTTCAAAATCCAGGCTTTCTATTATCACTTCCGGTGCTATAAATTTTGATCCGTATTCGATAGCCTTTGATAATTTTTTATTTTTGTCCATCGCGTTCTTATTTTACAATAAAAAGCAAAAATCGACAAACCTTTTCTGGCGGAAGTGGGAGGATTCGAACCTCCGGTACCGTTTCCAGTACAACAGTTTTCGAGACTGCCCGATTAAACCACTCTCGCACACTTCCGTATTCTAAATCTATACAATTTTACGCTTCCAATCAATAGCGCGCCTTTTTAGAAATATCTGATATAATAAAACCAGCTAAAATATAAGATAAAAAAATGGGGCTGCTTTTCAAAAGAAATCTGGGAGGAAAAAACATTTCGTTTAAAAAACGAGTGGCTGATAGCGCAATTTCCAACAGCTATATAAGGGAAACAATAAAAAAATCGAGATCAAAATTCGCTCTGGGAAAATCCGGAGCCGCAAAAAGAACTGAAAGAGATATTATAAAAGCTCAAGCAGGCGGACTGGATCTGAAAGAAACTCACGAAATAATCCAAAAAAGAATCGCTGCTGGAGATATCACAAAAGAAAAAGCTAAAAAGCTGGCTATCGAATGGGGACTTACTGAAGAAAGGTTTCATAAATTCAAAGATATATCTGAATGCAAAAATATCCAGAAAAGGCAGGAATGGATGGAAAAAGCGCAAAAAAAATCAAATACTCAAAAAAATGGGCCGGCCAATGCCCAAAACAGCCCGCCAAAAGGATTTTCAGCCAGGACAAATTTAAATAAATCAGCAGTTTTTCCAGCGAATATTGATTCGCAGCCGGCGCTAAAAATTGCCAGCCAAAGAAAACTTGCTAATCTGGAAACACAAAATAACGAAGAGCCGGTAAAACCAAAAAATATATGGGAAATTATAAACAAGCAAAAACACCGCGATGCTTTCCCGGAGGATAGCCAGAAAACCGCTTGAATCTTTATTTCATGGCAATGCATTAGCGCGGGGTTTACACAAACCAATATAAATGATAGCCTGAAATAAGCACTTTTCGGGAACAATTATTCAACGCTTATGCCAAATTTTCAACAATTTATTCAAAACAACTGGCTTATTCTTCTGCAAGTTTTTCTTTTTCTTCTTTTTTTTATTTTAATCTGGAATATCGTTCTGACCCTTAAAATGAAAAAAATTAAGAAAAATATCCAGGAAATGTTTTCTGGGAACAAAGTCACTAATCTTGAAGAACTTTTGCTTGGACAAGCTAAGAATATCCAGATGTTAGACAAAGACATCCAGGAACTCTATGACATTTCCAACCAAATCAATTCCTTGGCCGGAAAGGGGCTTCACAAAGTAGGAATGGTAAGATTCAATCCCTTCAAAGATGTCGGCGGCGATCAGAGTTTCGCCATCGCGCTTCTCAATGGAAAAGGAAACGGCTTGACGATAAGCTCGCTCTATTCTCGAGAAGGAACTCGGATTTATTCCAAATCCATAACATCCGGAGAATCAGAAAAGCATCCGCTTACCGAAGAAGAAAAAGAAGCTATTAAAATCGCGGAAAAATCATAAAAATGAAATTCTAATCAATGCTATTTGCGCTATGCCGGAAAAAAGTCCAAAAAAAATAAGCTTGCCGCCTTCTATCACTGTCAAAAAATTCAGCGAGCTTTTGGATTTGCCGGTAAATATTACCATTTCCGAACTTATGAAAAACGGAATTTTGGCGACTATCAACGAACCGATTGATTTTGAAACCGCCTCCATAATTGCCAACGATTTGGGATATGAAACTGAAGAAACCACTGAAATTTCTGAAAAAGAAATGACGCTCGAAAAACTGATCGAGATTTTAAAGCATGAGAAAGAATCAGGAGAAAATCTCAAAAAACGCCCGCCAGTCGTCACCATTTTGGGCCATGTCGACCATGGGAAAACCACTCTTCTCGACACCATTCGAAAAACCAATGTTGCCGCCAAAGAATCCGGCGGAATCACCCAGCATATAAACGCCTACCAGGTAAAAAAGAAAGGCGAACTTATAACTTTTGTGGACACTCCGGGACATGAGGCTTTTAGCGCTATGCGCGAACGTGGAGTGAGTCTTGCCGACATTGCAATTTTAGTGGTAGCCGCCGACGATGGCGTCCGTCCCCAAACTAAAGAGGTCATCCAATATCTTCTCGAAAAAAAGATTCCCGTTGTTGTTGCCATAAATAAAATCGACAAACCAGAAGCTAATATTCAAAGAGTTAAGCAGGAGCTGGCTGATAATGGCATCCTCCTTGAAGACTGGGGCGGCCAAGTCCTTTATTCCAAAATAAGCGCCAAACAAAATATCGGAATTGACGATCTTTTGGACAATATTTTGCTTGTAGCCGAAGTCGAGGATTTCAAGGCTGATTACAAGCGCGATGCTTTGGGAATAGTTCTGGAGTCGCACCTTGATCCGCAAAAAGGCCCGGTTTCCACGATTCTCATAAAAACAGGCACGCTTAAAGAAGGCCAGGACTTAGTTGCCGGATCAGTTTTTGGAAGAGTGCGCCGAATTGACGATTTTAAAGGGAATAAAATATCTCAAGCCCCCCCATCGACTCCCGCCAGTATTATCGGGCTCCATTCTGCGCCCAATTCAAATGATATTATTCAAGTCGTTTTGGATGGAAAAATAAAGAAAGACAAATTGGGGACTTCCGAAAATTCCCAAGATTCAATCGGAGCTGAGGCCCTAACCACTCAGAAAATTTATAAAACCATCGCCGATGAAAAAATCAAAAAACTGAACGTCATTCTCAAATCGGATGTGCAAGGGTCGCTTGAAGCCATACAGCAAATACTTTCCGAAATAAAATCTGAAGAAGTTGCGGTTAGCTACATTAGTTTCGGCGTAGGCAATATAACCGAATCCGACGTAAGGCTGGCCGGAAGTTCAAATGCCGTCATCTTCGGGTTCAATGTTAACGCTACTCCAGTTGCCAAAAGAATGGCGGAGACTTCCAAAGTGGAAATTAAAAATTATAAAATAATTTATGAACTGGTTGAAGAAGTGAAAAGAAGGCTCATCGCCCTTCTGCCCCGGGAATTTGAAAGAACCGATTTTGGAAAAATGAAAGTGCTGGCTATTTTCAGGACAGATAAGGAAAAGAAGGAAATGATTGTCGGCGGAAAAGTAACAAATGGAAAAATCGCCAATGAGTCGCTGATAGAAGTGCTAAGGGGAGAAATTCCTATCGGAAAAGGCACCCTCAAAAATCTCCAACAAAATAAAGTTAACGTCAATGAAGTCGCGTCCGGAAACGAATGCGGCATAACTTTCAAAGGTGAAACAAAGATTAAGGAAGGCGACATCTTGCTTTCCTATAAAGAAGAAGAAAAGAAAAAAACATTATAATCAAAAATTGTGAGTACCAGAATTGACAAAATCAACGAGCTTATAAAACATCAAGTAAACGATATTATATTAAAA
The DNA here is from genome assembly GCA_022711335.1 of Patescibacteria group bacterium. Lineage (GTDB taxonomy): Bacteria > Patescibacteriota > Minisyncoccia > Moranbacterales > UBA2206 > JAKLFF01. The sequence goes on from JAKLFF010000004.1 coordinate 28,613, forward strand.
GACCTCTCTCTAAAAAGCGGGGTTTTTGTTACCATATCGAAAGTTGACACTACTTCTGATATGCGGTATGCTCGGGTGTTTATAAGTATTTTCCCAGAACGCGAAATTAATTATGCGGCTAAAACCCTCAATCGGGAAATCTTCCGCATTCAGGGAGAACTGAATAAAAGACTAAAAACAAAGATTCTGCCTAAGATAGAATTTCGAGTCGATATGACAGAATCCAAAGCGGATAAGATTGAGAAATTGCTCAAAGAATTATGAATTTAGAATAAAGAATCATGAATTTCCATATTCAAAATTCAATATCTCTATTCTAAATTCCAAATTCACAATTCTAAATTCTTTTCTATGCCTAACTTTTTCCAAGAATTTCATACTCTGAATTATACTATCAAGAATTCTGATAACGTTCTTCTTTTTGCCCATTCCCGGCCAGACGGCGACACGGCCGGCGCCAGCCTTGCTCTCAAGGAATATATAAAAAACATCGGCGGAAAAGCCGAAGTTGCCTGTTTCGATCCCCTGCCGGATTATCTGAAAGATACTACTGGGAATGATTTTAAATTTCCAAGCCAAATTGATCTTGGTCAATATAAATTAATAATCGCCACCGACAGCGTAGACCGCGGGTTTAATAAAATAAAAGATCGGGTTGGTGAAAATCAAATCACCGCAATTCTTGACCATCATCCAGATATAACGACCCGCGGCGATATTAATATCATAGACCCCGCTTTTTCCTCTGTTTGTGAAATTGTATATGAATTTTTCATCTTTAATAAAATCGAAATCAATCGGAAGATGGCCACTTGTCTCATGCTCGGAATTTTGGGGGACACTGGAATGTTTCAACATTCCAACACCACTCCCCACGCGCTTGAAATCGCCTCCCATCTCATGAAACTCGGCGCCCCCCTTTCAAAAATAGTCCAGATGTCTTTTTCTAACAAAAAAATCTCCACCCTGAAGCTTTGGGGCAAAGCATTTGAAAAAGCCAAGATCGATTCAAAAAATGGAATGATCTTCACGGTCCTCACTCAAAATGATATCGCGGAATGTGAAGCCAGCAATGACGACATTGCCCAGGTTTCCGGGATTCTAAACACCGTTCCCGGAACCCGCTTCGCCATGATTCTTTCCGAACGGGGAGACGGAATTGTAAAGGGTAGCCTGCGATCGGAAGAATATAAAGATGTCGACGTTTCCAAAATCGCCGCAAGGCTCGGTGGTGGCGGCCACAAACTGGCGAGCGGGTTTGAAATCAAGGGAAAAATCGTTGAAACGGAGGATGGATGGAAAATAATATAAAATTAAAATGTAAAAATCAAAAATTAAAATTTATGTGTCGCTTCGCGACATTTTTTTTGTATGCTAAGATAATCCTATGAACATCGGCTGCCACATTTCCATCGCCGGAGGAATTCAAAATGCGCCTGAGCGAGCGCACGATTTGGGATGCGAAGTGATGCAAATTTTCACCCGCTCTCCCCAAGGAGGAAAAGCGCCGGAGCTTACTAAAGAAATTATTAATTCATTCAAAATTCAAAATTCAAAATTCAAAATTCTTAATACTTATATTCACACACCGTATTATATAAACTTCGCTTCCGGCAACAACCGCATCCGCTACGGATCAGTGAGTGTCGTCCGGGATGAACTGGAGCGCGGAAGCCTCCTCGGTGCGAAATATGTCATGACTCATCTTGGATCAGCCAAAGAATTGGGACAAAAAAAAGCCCTTACCAAAACGATTGAGATGCTCAAAAAAACTTTGGAAGGATACGCTGGAACAACTAAATTGCTCTTGGAAAACAGCGCTGGAGCTGGAGAAATCATCGGCGATGACTTATCGGAATTAGCCGGAATTATTAAGAAAGTCAACCATCCGGCTTTAGCTGGAATCTGTCTTGATACCCAACACTCTTTTGCTTCCGGTTATGACTGGCGGGATTTTGAAAAAACCATCAAAAAGATTTCTTACGAAGTCGGACTTCGTAAGATCAAACTTATCCATGCCAATGACAGCCAGACCGATTTTGATTCTAAAAAAGACCGCCATGAACATATCAGGAAAGGAAAAATAGGTTTGGACGCTTTCAAAAATATCGTCGCTTTTGCTCAAAAAAATGAGATTGATATGATTTTGGAAACCAAATGGCCGGAAGTGAAGGAAGACATAAGTGTGTTAAAAAAATTAAGAGATGCATAATTGTCATTCCCGCGAAAGCGTGAATCTAGTAAAGTAAAAAACCAATAAGTTAAGACTGGATCCCGGGTCAAGCCCGGGATGACAAATCTATCTTATGAAAATAGCTATCATTTCCGACATCCACAATAACACCACCAATCTTCAAAAAGTCCTGAATTACTGCAGATATAATGAGATTAAAACCATTATCTGTTGCGGCGATCTGGCGTCAGATGAAACGCTGGATTTTTTAAATGATAATTTTAACGGAGCAATTCATTATACTTTTGGCAACATGGACAATGATCAGTTAAAAAGTCATTTAGACGCTAAAATATATAAGCACACAAACATTTATAATAATTTTGGGGAAGTTGAGATAGAGAACAAAAAAATCGCTTTCGTTCATTTTCCAGAAATTGCCAGAAAACTTGCGGAAACTGGGAAATATAATTTCGTTTTTTATGGCCACACCCACAAGCCTTGGGAAGAAATAATCGGAAAATGCAAAATGCTGAATCCGGGAAATGTAGCGGGAGAGATATATTTTCCGACTTTTGCAGTCTGGAACACAGAAAATGATAAATTTGACCTTATAAGAATTCACAATCTTAAATAATAGAATTTTGAATTTAGTATTTGGAATTTGGAATGAGAATCAAGAATATAGAATCTAGATTCAAAATTCCGTATTCTCATTCTAAATTCTGAATTCACAATTCTAAATTCACAAATGAATAAACAAGAACAACTTAAAAACCTTAACGACCGCATGATGAAATGCAGCCAATGTGCCCTGCGCAGCGGTTGCACCCAAGTCGTTCCCGGAGAGGGATCAGCAGACGCAGAAATCATGTTTATCGGCGAAGGGCCTGGGCAAAAAGAAGACGAGCTGGGCCGGCCATTTGTCGGTGCGGCTGGAAAGTTTCTCGACGAAATGCTGGGGATTATTAACCTGAAGCGCGAAGAAGTTTACATTGCTAATATTGTCAAATGCCGCCCGCCCCAAAATCGCGATCCACTTCCTGAAGAAGCGGCTGCCTGCTGGCCATGGCTTCTTTCTCAAATAAAAATCATCCAACCAAAACTCATCGTCACTCTCGGCCGCCATTCAATGGAAAGATTCTTGCCCAATCAAAAAATTTCCCAAATCCATGGCCGGGCAATGAAAAGAGAAGTAGACAAGATAGGAAAACAAGTATTTTATACTCTTTATCACCCCGCCGCCGCGCTCTATAACGGTTCCATGCGCGAACTGCTAATTAAGGATTTCAAACGTATTCCGAAAGTGATTGAAAAAATAAAAGAAGCTATTTGAATTGACCCTGTTTTGTATTTTTGATAGTCTAAAATAAGTTAAAAACTGGTCCGGTGGCCGAGCAGTTAGGCAAGGGTCTGCAAAACCCTCTACAGCGGTGCAACTCCGCTCCGGACCTCAAAGATTTTGTAAGCCCAGGTGGTGGAATTGGTAGACACAAGGGACTTAAAATCCCTCGATCGCAAGATCGTGCGAGTTCGAGTCTCGCCCCGGGCACAATACAAAAACCTCCTGATTACCCAGGAGGTTTTTGCTTTAGATGATTTACATAATCACTTCTGCTTCAAGATTTTTTCTTCCGAAAGAAAAGGCATCTTTTTTGGTTTCCATATAGATATCTATATGGTTACCCTTAATTGCTCCGCCTCGGTCTTCACAGATACGAGTTCCCATTCCTTCGATCTTGATTTTAGTACCGAAAGGAAACTGAGGAGGACAAGCAATAGTCACACCTTCCTTGACCTTGAGGCCGGAGGCGGTGATTCCATCGCTTTTTCCGCATTCATCAGCGGCGGCAGTATACGCAGAAGCATTGATTGTAAATTTACCTTGAGGATAACTAGCATTTTTTCGCTTTTCCTCATATTTGGCTAAAACTTTCTCTCTTTTGATTTCGTCTTCGGTTTTAACCGAAATATATCCTTCGAAGTTTTTGGGAGTGCTGGCAAGCAGCATGGTATTTTTGTCCCTAATAACTCCGTTTTCTAATATGAAATTGTCTTCTATTTTAAAGTTTATGTTTGTTTCATTAGAGCCCGCTTCGAAAGCTTCCACTGTCGAAGCAACTTGCGGTACTGTTACCATGCAAAGCATGGACAGCGCCACAGCACTTCTAATGATACGCATTATTTAACTTTAAATGTTAGTCTCGCACGTTATTTCCTCAATCAAGCCGTATAAAATAGAGATTTCAGAACTTATTAAGGAAACAAAGTGCGAGGCCAGTATTAAAACCCCTTTCGGGGCTCGTCTACTGACTTGCCAGTATAGCAAATCCAGTCCAAAAAGTCAACTATACATACGTAATCTTGGCTTAAATAAGCCATCGTAAAATAGCCAATTGCCACTTATTGCCTTAAATAAGCCGCAAAAACCAAAAAAATCCCTCAATGGGAATTTTGGCTTAAATAAAGGTAATAACAACAAAAAAACCACCCCCTATAACTTACGCTATTGAAACCATTCTTTCTTACGCTCTCTCTAGCGCCCATCGCTTACGCTAATGATCTCCTCTCTCTTCAGAAAACCATTAACGCCTTGCCATTTACCTTATTGACTCTCTCCCCAGAGGTGGTTGCCATTGCACATCTAGTACATTTTAGAACCAGCCTTCTTACATAAATTGATACATCTGTTTCTCTCTATAGGCCATAAGCCGAGGTCATTGTTTTCAAAAACCAGGGAATGGCAACTACCAAGCCTAAAAGTGGCAAAATAAAAGCAACAATTGTCGCGATTAATGTCCACAAAAAATACTTTCTTGTCCTTTCTACTGAGCTATAAATTTCATCCAATTTTTTGCTCTGTTTTTTAAATTTTTCCAGAATTTCTTGTTCCATTATGTTGATTTATTTTTTATGCTAACTTAACAATTTTGTAAAAATCTAACTATCTTTAATTATTTTTACGCTTTTATTCTACCACAAAGAGTTCCAGCTGTCTTTTTTGGCAACAAAAAACAAGGCTTTCCATAGCCTTATCTTGAGCGGGTAACGGGAGTCGAACCCGTATCTCTACCTTGGCAAGGTAATATAATAGCCGCTATACGATACCCGCCTACGCTACGCTCTGGCGGGCAAGCCCGCTTTTGCAAAGCTTAGATTTTCAATTTTTCATTCTTAAACTTCAACTTCTTTTGGTGCCGAGTCCCGGGATCGAACCGGGGACACAAGGATTTTCAGTCCTCTGCTCTACCACTGAGCTAACTCGGCTCACTTTCATTATATATACGATAAAAACTGTGGGCAATATAGGACTCGAACCTATAACCCCCTCGGTGTAAACGAGGTGCTCTAGCCATTGAGCTAATTGCCCATTTTTCGCGGTGCCTTCGGCGGGACTCGAACCCGCACGGCCTTGCGACCCATGCACCTCAAGCATGTGTGTATACCAATTCCACCACGAAGGCAAAACTATATCAGCGAGATTATTTGTTCTTTTCCTCAGTCCTTGTTTCTTCCTTTTTTTCTTCAACTTCTTCTGCTGGTTTTTCCTCTTCTTTCTGAATATAATCCTTAATGTCCTTATATTTCATTCGGCTTTGCTTGGTAGTCAGATCCCGGACATAATAAAGCTTCGCCCTTCTAACTTTGGCTTTTTTGACCAGCGTTATTTTTTCGACATTTTTGGAAAGCAGCGGCAAAATCATCTCAACGCCGACGCCATGCGTCACTTTTCGAACGGTTATTTTCGGCGAAGAACTCTGGCGGGCGCTGACAGAAAGAACCAGTCCTTCAAAAATCTGAACCCGCTCTTTGCCGCCTTCTTTGATTTTCAGATGAACTTTCACCACGTCTCCAGATTGAAAATCCATTTTTTTCCCTTTTCTTTGCTCGCTATTAAACTCAATTACTTTCTTTTCCATATAATTATTATATCAATTAATTACAAAAAATAAAAATAAAGACTTTAAAAGCCTCTAAATTTAGCTCATTCATACTAACTTTTTATCCTCTTTTCGTCAACCCCGTTAAATAGCAATTTATTAAAATCACTTCTCCTTAACAAATTCGAATTTTCTGATAAATTTTAACAATTAAATTTAATTCTTATTTAACAGGGTCAAGCAATCAATAATTTCAGAAAAATCTTCCGGAAGCTCCGCTGAAAAGCTATACTTCTTGCCGAATAAGCTAAGCTCTATGCTCCTTGCATGGAGCATTTGTCTTTTAGCAAATAATCCGTCCTTGCTATTCTTTAGCTTATATATTTTATCGCCTATTATAGGATGGCCGATAGATTTCATATGTACTCGAATTTGATGCATTCGTCCCGTTTTCGGACTGGCTTCAATCAGAGAATATTTTTTATATTTTTTTATTACTCCATACTCGGTCAGAGCCAGCCTTATTTTTGTCCTGGTTTTTCTTCCGGCAATTATCTGTTTTTTATAGTTGCTTGAACGCGCAATTGATTTTTCAATAGTTCCTTTGCTATTTTCCATTTTTCCATAAACTATGGCCAGATATTTTTTTTCAACTTCCCTGTTTTTAAACTTTTTTTTAAGTTCCTCAAAAGTCTTTTGATTTCTGGCAACAATCATGACTCCGCTCGTATCCTTGTCTAGCCTATGGACAATCCCGGGACGAATTTCGGGTTCATCGCCAACAGATTTAATTCCAGGAAATTCATAAACCAACCAGTTAGCCAGGGTGTTAGTTTCACTTAATTTTGAAGGATGGACTGAAATCCCAGCTGGCTTATTGATAGCAATAATATTTTTATCCTGATATATGATTTCAAATTTTATATTTTTATTGGGAACTAGCTTTCCTGATTCTTTTTCAAAATTAACTTCTATTTCATCGTTTTCTTTCAAAATATAGCTTGGTTTTATTTTTTTATTATTGGTTAAAACATTGCCATCTTTTATCTTCCTGGTTATCTCTCCACGGCTGATTTTTTCATTAAAAAAAACTTCCTCTTTGAGGAATTTATCAATTCTTTTTCCTGAACTATTTTTTTCTACAGTTATATTTTTCATCGTGCCCAGAAGAGGACTCGAACCTCCAATCCCTTGCGGGAACCAGTTCCTAAGACTGGCGCGTATACCAATTCCGCCATCTGGGCATTTGCAAAGCGTGCCTTGAGCGAGACTCGAACTCGCAATCCCTTGCGGGAACATGCTCCTGAAGCATGCGCGTATACCAATTCCGCCACCAAGGCAATGCTACATTTTTTCTTTTAGAATTTCCCTGATTTTTTTTCTTCCAGCACAGCTTTTGTAATATCTTTCCATATATCTAGCCTCTGCTAGCAAATTGTAATTTTCCTGATAAATTAATTCCATCGGCAATCTATTTTTTGTACTTTCTACCTTGCCTTTTTCATGTTGTGCGAGTCTTCTTTTTAAATCATCAGTAGAACCAATGTAAGTTTTTCCATCTTTTAAGCTTTTTAAAATATATAGATATCCTGTTATCATGGCTTTACTAATTCCGCCCGCCTCGCGTCGACGAGCGGTCGTCTCCGCAAGTCGAGGCGGGCCATCAAGGCATTTCTAAAACTAATTCAAAAGCGCGTTTAGCCTTCTCACTTCCTCTTTCAGTACTCCCTCGTTCTCATATTCTCCATGATGCCTTGTCCCTTCTCCATAAGTTTCCTTTTTTGCGTCATAATGGATGTTAATTATCATATCAGCTCCTTCCGTTTTCACATACATATGGAATCTGGGATATCCGGAAGCGGAAAACGGCCGCACAAAACTCATCTCATTCCCCTCGCTTCTCTGAAAGGAATATCCCAACCGACGAAGCATGTTCACTGGATTTTCCTTAATATTTTTAACTTCTATTTTCATACTAAGCTAATTTCTTACCCTCCTCTCCCCTTGGGAGAGGATGTCCCGTTTAGCGGGACAGGAGAGGGGAAAAATTAATCATTTAGATTATTCTTATATAATCTCTTTGCAGTCTCGACTGTATTTTTCATCAGCATCGCCACCGTCATCGGCCCAACGCCTCCTGGAACCGGAGTGATCGCGCTGGCAATTTCTTTCACGTTTTCAAAGTCCGCGTCTCCAACTAATTTTCCATTCGATAATCTATTCATCCCGACGTCCACAACCACAACTCCCTTTTTTATCATGTCTTTTTTAATCAGTCCAGCTTTGCCGACCGCAGTAACTAAAATATCCGCTCTTTTTGTAATTTCTCCTAAATTTTCTGTTTTTATATGAGCCACTATGACTGTCGCGTTCTCTTCGAGAAACATCATCGCCATCGGCTTTCCGACAATATTGCTCTTTCCCGCAACCACGCATTCCCTTCCTGAAATTTCGATATTATTTCTTTTTAATATTTCCATAATTCCTGCTGGAGTGCACGGTAATAATTTTCCAATACCGATAGACAGTTTTCCAACATTTTCCGGGTGAAAACAATCCACGTCTTTCTTAGGATCAATTGATTCAATAATTTTTCCTTCATCAATATGTTTTGGGAGAGGCAGCTGCACCAGAATTCCATGAGTTTTTTCATCCGCATTTAGTTTTTGAATCAGTTTCAATAATTCTTCTTCCGTTGTACATTCCGGCATCTCAAAAACCTGGGAATTAATTTCCATTTCCTCGCAAGCTTTCTTTTTGTTATCTACATAAATCTTTGAAGCCGGATCATCGCCAACGAGTATTACAACCAAGCCCGGAGCTATTCCGGTTTTTTTAAGCTGCGCTATTTCTATTTTCAGCTCTTCCTTGATTTCAGAGGCTAATTTTTTCCCGTCTAATATTTTTGCGCTCATAATCCTATGCTAACTTTAATTCTATCTTTTGTCTAGAAAAAAACCTCATTCGTCCCGCTTCGCGGAACAACTTCTCCTTAGTAAAGGAGAAGGTTAAACTTTTCCCTCTCCTTGGCAAGGAGAGGGTAGGGTGAGGTTACAGCATTTGACAGATTTCGATAGGCATGCTATATAAAATACACATTTAAAAAAGAGGCGACGGTGTCCGGCGGCGTTTCAGCGCCAAAGGAAGAATTGGAAAAACCCAATCGCAAGGAGAGGAGAAATGGGCGTTATTGTGTCTTGTTCCAAATGGAAAATTTATAATAATACAGTCACCGTCCCGGCCACCTGCAACCGCAACACCGGCTGAGCGACCCGTGGGCGCCCGCCAGACTGACGATGTCTGGCTAGTCAGCCCTGGGAAATGGCCGTAGTGTAACCGCCGTCCGCGCCCCCTCCGAGCAAGCCTCGGACCAGTCCACAAGGGACATTGGGCGCGGCCGGCACACACAGCATTTGCCCGCCATCGTCTGCGCGGGCAGAAAGGACAAATATGCGCCGCATACCCTTTTCAGGGTTGAGAACCAACGTCTCAGCGACGCAACCGGATGTCTGCAATCCAGACTCTAGTCCCGTGAATAGGCCCCGCTCCACGGAATTTACGCCACTGGAGCCGCCACGAATTTAGGACGTATTAGGGACGCAGTCTGATTGCAGACGTCACCCAGCAGAGCCCAAGAGTTCTCAACTCTCGGGCTCATTTTTTTTATCAAAAAACTTGCTAATTTGTAATAATTAGTGATATAATATCACTATCTTTATGTCATTCCCGCGAAAGCCTGCCTGTCCGGTAGGCAGGCAGGAATCTAGTTATATGAATACTTCCCCTCTCGCCGATCGAATCCGCCCCCAGACTCTCAATGAATTCTTCGGCCAGAAAAAACTAATCAGCAAAAATTCCTATCTCCAAAACGCGATTGAAAATGACCGCGTACCTTCAATGATTTTTTGGGGTCCGCCCGGATCGGGAAAAACAACTCTTGCCCAAATTATCGCCAACCTTACGAAGTCCGACTTCATAAAACTTTCCGCGGTTTCATCCGGCAAAAAACAACTGGTAGAAATTGTTGAAAAAGCGAAAGAAAATATAAAAATTAAAAAGAAAACTATTCTTTTTATCGATGAAATTCATCGTTGGAACAAAGCTCAGCAGGACGCTCTTCTTCCCTACGTTGAAAACGGAACTATCATTCTCATCGGCGCCACCACTGAAAATCCCAGTTTTGAAGTCATTGGCGCTCTCATTTCTCGCGCTCGGGTTTTTGTTTTGGAAAAATTGGAAAAAGAAGATATTGAAAAAATCTTAAAGCGTGCAATTAGCATTGTAGGGAACGCACATGTGCGTTCCGAAAAAAAAATAAAAATCTCCGAAGACACTATTAGGTTGATTTCCAATCTTTCCAATGGCGATGCCCGCATGGCGCTAAACACCCTGGAAGCTTTGATCAACGCAAACAAAAATATAACTGAAAAACTCGTCAAAGAAATTCTCCAAAAAACCCATCTGCTTTATGATAAAACCGGCGAAGAGCATTATAATATTATTTCCGCCCTCCACAAATCCATGCGCGGAGGCGATGCCAATGCCGCTCTCTATTGGCTCGCTCGCATGATTGAAGGTGGCGAAGATCCGCTCTACATTGCCCGAAGGTTAGTTCGATTCGCTTCCGAAGACATTGGCCTTGCCAATAACACTGCCTTAATTTTAGCCAATGCTGTTTTTGATGCTTGTCACAAGCTGGGTTACCCAGAATGCAATGTCCATCTGGCTCAATGCGTCATTTATCTTTCTAAATCCAAAAAGGACGTAACCGCCTACCTGGCTTATGAAAAAGCCAAGAAAGATGTGACTGATTTTGGCAATCTTCCTATCCCCTTCCACATCAGGAACGCTCCGACAAAACTGATGAAAGAATTGGGATATGGAAAAAATTACAAATACACGCCTCTTGAAGACAGCTCAGATCAAACTTACCTTCCGAATAAACTGAAAAACAAAAAATACATATAAAAAAAGCCGATCCATTAGAATCGGCATTAAAAATCTTCTTTGGGAAGCTATTCGGCTGGGCGAAGAACATCTTCTTTGATTTTGTCAATCTTATTGAGGATATCTTTGACGCACTTAGGCACCTCCTTAAGCTCACAAGTGCCAATCTTGATATCATCACTGATAGCTACCAGCTCTAACTTGGCGACAAAAATCTTTAAATATTTTGGACCGTCAATATCATCAATTAAGTCCTTGAGTCTTTTTTTCGCATCCTCAAGATAGATGTTATGAATGGAGTCAAGAACCCTGGAAATGCCGACATAAGCTGAAACAGATATCGCTTTGATTTCTTGGCGTTCTTGATCCATCTCGCCTTCCTCCTTAAAAATGTCAATTAAAAAGAGCTTCTCCGCAACACATGAAACATCCTACTTTAATTTTTTATCACTTACCAATAATTTGAAGCGCGATCTGCCTCGGTCTTGAATCATCTAGCTCCACGGCAAAAATCCGCTGCCATTGTCCGAGCTGCAACTTAGATTTCACAATATTAAGAAACACTCCCGGAGTGAGAAAAACGGCTTTACAGTGGCTATGACCGTTTATCGGCTCGTTCGGATTCATATTGACTGTCCGAATTTCAAAATTATCGTGCATGTATTCCATTGTCCGAGGCGCTACTTTCTCCAGGGTTTTTTTGAGATCCCCGAGAAGCAGCGGTTCGGCTTCCTGGATTATCACTGCCATTGTCGTATGCATAGACTGGACATTTATTATTCCATCCTTAATTCCCTTTTCTTTGATTACTTTTTTTACCTTATCCGTAACATCAATAAAATCCAAAGTAGCATTGGTAGTTAGATTTAGAACATGGTTTACAATTTTCATTTTTTATATTAACCCTATTGAATATTTTTTCTTTCAGAAAAAATAATTTTGCAAAGCAAAATTTATTCAGCAGGGTAAATTATTTTTTGAGATATTTTTTTTAATAACTCTACAGCCTTTTTATCTTGCTTAATCAGTATAATCTTTTTCATTATTTCATCAAGGGAAGCCGGCAAATGGCTGTTTTTGGAAAGAAAAATTCTCATTGATTTTTCGTTTGGGTTATTCTCAATATATCTGGCTATCATCGCATACCAAAGATTGTACGTTTCCCTGCTTATGCTTATATCCATTCCTAAAAATGGCGGGTTATTGAAATAGTTTTTGAGCTTTTCCCAGTTATTATATTCACCATAGGAAAATTCATCTTCCAAAATTTTTGACGGAAAATTATATAAATCGGAAGTATTTTGCAATTTGTAAAATCCCAGATCATTTAGAATTTTTTCCCTCTTCATATCGCACCAAAGATGAAATTTCCATCCAGCTTGAAATGAAGTTAATCCCGAAAAATCCAGATTAAGCGGAAGAAACTTCATATGAGTATCTTTTCTTTTCACGTTTTCATCAATTCTCCGGATATCCGGAAAAACACAGCCCAGAAGAAATTCGTCTTTATTTAACTTCCCCAGAGGATAAGAAATTTTTTCTTCGCCATTGGAATTTTTAACGAGAGACCCTGTTTCAAGAGCTTCAAAATATTTTTTCGCATAGACGATATGGGAAATTTGGGAGGCCATAAGATTGTATTTAGTATAAAGTATTTTTGAAAAAATAAAAAATGGCTGCCGAAATTATATTCCGACAGCCGTAAGACACGACATATCATCGAAGACATGCGTTATACGATGATTCAATCAACCGGTCGCCATTGGCAACCGCTGCTGAAACTTTTCTCAAAATCAAAATCAACCCGCTGTTTTCAACAGTTGCTACATTCCTTCCTGTGTTTTGAAGCAAAAACTCTCCCGGCTGCATAATGAAAAGAGAACCGATATCATTTCCTTCTAAAATTTCGAAAAAACGTGGAATCTCTGCTTGAAGAATCAAACATCCTTCCGCCTCACAGCAAATCCACTTTTTGAAATTTGGGTTTACGAACACTTCTTTTTTTCTACGACAAAAACCGCAAAAATAGCTGACTTTCAACATGGCCATCTGAATTCTCCTTTGAAATAAGTTTATTTCACCCAGTATTTCCCCTTCGTTTCCTCGTCTTCTAATTTCTGTTCTTCCTTAATCTTATTTTTTGCCATTTCGCGAAGATTGCTCAAATCCTCGTTTAACAGCTTTTTTGCAAATTTTAAAAGATCTTTTTTATCATTTAGCTCTGGTTTTTCTATAACTTCAGCCAATAAAACATCCAATATCCCCCCTATTTTCGGCCCCGGTTGCATTTTAAGCTCTCTTATTAAGTCATTTCCGTTAATTTTCAACTGTTTCACAGAAATCGGGTCTTTCGACACCTTTTCCACCATATATTTAAAATGGCGTAATTTATAAGGAACGGCTTTTTTGACTCCAGATCCCAGTCGGTCAGCAATCCGAACATCAATCAGGTCGTTTATATTTTCCATTCCTACTTTCCGCACTACCCTTCGCACTCCTGCCTCCCCTACTTCATCCACATTGTAGTAGAACATATGATTCTGCACTAAAAGTACGGTTTTGTCAATAGTTTCACGTGAAAACCGCAGCCGCGACAAAATCTGGCGCGTAATTTTCGCTCCAGCATACTGATGATTATAGAAAGTTGTCGCTTTTCCCGATCCGCCTTTAGTTTGAGGCTTGCCAATATCATGCAATAGGCTTGCTAGGCGCACTTCCAGCTTTTTTGACGGACATTTTTCCAAACTCGCGATCAAATGGTCAAAAACATGGCGGTATGGGCCATCATAATGATGAAAACCTTGCTCCATCCCGACAGCCTTTTCAAATTCCGGAATAAATTGTCGAAGCAATCCTGTTTCATGAAGCATAATTACTCCTTCGGCTGGATGGTCAGAAAGAATAATTTTTTCAAATTCATCTCTAATCCTTTCGGCAGATATAAATTTTAAGTTTCCAGCGTTCTTTCTTATTGCATTAAATGTATTATTTTCAATCTCCCAGCCGTTTTGAATTTTTAATTTCGAATTTTGATATTGTTTCGGATTTCGAATTTCGGATTTCGGATTTCCATTGAGCGTACTCGCGAAACGGACTGCTCTCATCATCCGAAGAGCATCCTCATTAAATCTATCATCCGCATTTCCAACTGCTCGTATTATTCTACTTTTTAAATCTTTCTGCCCATCGAACGGATCAATAATTTCATAGCACATATCCTCTGCCCCTCTCTGAGGGGAAGTGCCCGAAGGGCGAAGGGGTGGGATTTTTATCGCTAGCGAGTTAATCGTAAAATCTCTCCTACTCAAATCTTCTTCTAAAGTTTTTGCAAACTTGATTTCATCCGGATGCCTTTTGTCAGTATATTTCGATTCAATCCGATAAGTTGTAATTTCAACGACATCCACAGTATCCTCACCTTCTTTGATTTTAATTCCGACAGTTCCAAACTGATTTTCATAAACAGAATCGGGGAAAATTTTCAAAACTTCTTCCGGCTTGGCATTTGTTGCGATGTCCCAGTCTTTTGGAGCTTTATTAAGCATCAAATCCCGCACGCATCCGCCCACGACAAAAGCCTTAAAACCGCCAGTTTCGAGTTTTTTGATTATATCCGATACATAATCCGGCATTAAATTTTTCATATGTTTTGCGTGCGCTTGGCAGGAATCGAACCTGCGACGCCCGCCTTAGGACGGCGGCGCTCTATCCACTGAGCTACAAGCGCAATTTTTTAGCCATTAACAATTTTTTCAATTTCCAAAAAAATTTTTTCATTCCAATTATGGCCAACTTTTCCTAACTCGATTAATTGTATCTTTTTTTCTTTTATTATTTCAGCTGCTTCGTTGTCAAAAAAATGATTATCATTTTTACCTCTTATTATAATGAGATCGTCTTTTGGAATTTCATCGATGATAGGAAGCGGATCAACCTGCATTAATTTTATCAAATTAATAATCCCCCGGAATATATATGGAAAACACCTGCTTCTTTTCTTTGTTATTTTTGATCTTTCGAATATTTCATGTTTTATCCATCTAAGAAACCAGTTTGATATTTTTCTTTTGGGCGCAAGCGGCATTGTTAATATTAATTTCGAATTTTTGTTCTTTTTCCAATTTAAGAGTGCCCAATTGGCGCCTGTACTATATCCGACAATATATTCAGCATCAATTTTTTGATTGATGTCTATTTTTTCTTTCCAAATATCCAGTCCCGGCCAATTCACTAAATTTTCAACTGTATCCATCCAGCCTGGAATAAAAATTATCTTTTTTTTCATGGTGGACCTAGGCAGAATCGAACTGCCGCCCGTGCAATGCGAATGCACTGTTCTACCACTAGACTATAGGCCCTCAACTATTTTTAATACATCGCCATAGCAATCTCTTAGCCAATACGTATATTTTTCTGAATTATTTTTCAAATCTTTCGCCAGCCATTTGGTACTCGCCCATTTCCAATCTTCCGCCTCATTTTTATTCAAAATAGGATCCTTGCTGTACTTTCCAAAAAAAACGTGGTCATATTCATATTCCGTAAAGCCATTGTCCAACTTGGCTTTGTACATGAAAGTATGGATTTCTTTTAATTCCGTGTCTATTCCCATTTCATCTATTAGCCTTCTTCTTGCCGCGTCTGCGGTTGCTTCTCCTGGAGCCGGATGGCTGCAGCAGGTATTCGACCATAATCCTCCGGAATGATATTTTCCGCCGGCTCTTTTTTGAAGCATCAGCTCGCCATTAGAATTAAAAATAAAAATTGAAAAACACCTGTGAAGCAGGCCTTTCTTATGCGCTTCCAGCTTTTCTTCCTCTCCAATCGCATTATCTTTTTTATCAACCAAAATCACTTTTTCCATAAATTTACACTGTGGGTGTATCTGGACTTAAACCAGAGACCTTACGGATGTGAACTGTACGCTCTAACTTCACCCTGTTACATCTGAGTGGGTGCAAGTGGATTCGAACCACTGACCCCTACCGTGTGAAGGTAGTACTCTAACCAACTGAGCTATGCACCCAGATGTAACAGGGCAAGACTGAGCTAATCGTCCAAAGTCTTAAAATAGTGGACCATACCGGGATCGAACCGGTCACCTCATCCATGCCATGGATGCGCTCTACCAGATGAGCTAATGGCCCCAATATGCTTTCATTAAATATATTTTATCATAAGCAACTAAATGTAGTTAGTCAATAAAAATTCAGGCTCGCTGCAGTTTCTGCAACGAGCCTGTTT
This sequence comes from Patescibacteria group bacterium, assembly GCA_022711335.1. Taxonomy (GTDB): domain Bacteria; phylum Patescibacteriota; class Minisyncoccia; order Moranbacterales; family UBA2206; genus JAKLFF01. Next base: position 44,858 of record JAKLFF010000004.1, read on the forward strand.
GACACGCCAAAGTACTAAAAAATTAAGCCTCATGGAACTCTTTACGAAGAGTTTCAAAAAGCTCCTTTACGGAAATTATCCTTTCCGCAAGATACGCGTTTGTTCCGGCAAACGCAAAACCGTAGTGAAACTTTCCGAGCTTTGCATTTTTCAAAGCGCGCGCAATACAGTAGGGACTGCTTTTCATGAAGCAGGATTTGATGCACTGGTACGGGCACTAGAAGGGCTGTTTTTTTCCTTCTTTAACTTCTTCCAAAAACTGGTTGTTAATAGCCCTTCCTGGCATGCCCACAGGACTTTTGATGATGACGATATCTTTTTCCTTCGCATCAATGTAAGTCCGCTTGAATTCAACGTCGGCATCACACTCACTGGTCGTCACAAAACGAGTGGCCATTTGCACCGCACTCGCGCCAAGATTTAAAAACTTTCTGATATCACTGCCGGTATAAATTCCTCCGGCAGGAATAACTGGAATCATACTCTTTCCTTTTTGACAAAATTCACTGACTGATTCAAAAACATCAACTACTAGCTTTTCCAATGAAAATTCCGGCTTATTAAGATCTTCTGCATTAAAACCAAGATGCCCGCCTGCTTTAGGCCCTTCCACTACAAAAGCGTCTGGCAAATAATTAAAATTCTGCAGCCATCGTTTACATAACGCTCTTGCTGCTCGACCGGATGAAACGATGGGTATTAATTTTGTTTTACATCCTTCCTTGAGGTATTTTGGCAAATCCAAAGGAAGACCGGCGCCAGAAATGATAACATCAATTTTTTCTTCTATAGCCGCATTCACGAGGTCAGAAAAATTCGTGAGGGCCACCATAATGTTAACACCCAGAATTCCTTTCGTAGCCTCCCGAGCTCTTCTAATTTCCCGTTTCAAAGCCCTAATATTCGCTTCGATCGAGTTAGAAATAATATCCGGTTCATCAATTCCAACCATTGCGGCAGCGATCACTCCAATTCCGCCTTCATTTGCAACGGCAGAAGCCAAACCGGAGCCAGAAATTCCCACACCCATGCCTCCTTGAATAATGGGGAGAGATAACTTTTTTAATAATTCTTTCATTGTCTCAATCATTTTATTTTATCCTTTTCTGTATAAGGTTTATATTCTGTAACTTTTAGATTTTAAGGAACTTGATAAGTTTATCACAGAATTTGTTTTATATATAATAAAGTGGTTATAATACAAGAAAGTCATGAATTATATTTACTGTTTTTGGAGTAAACTCAAAATAAAACCAGATATTTGGTTTTTTTATGGATTTTTATTAACTTTTACTTTTAGTATCCGGAAAGTACTGTTTTACTTTCCAATTAAAGGAACTTTTAATGAATATACCGGAATATACGTTTATATTTCCGATATTTTTTTATTTTTCACGATGTTATCGTGGATTATACTCATATTATCCAATAAAAACATTTATTTGTCAAACTGTAAGTTGTGGATAACTCAACTTATACACAGTTTATATTGTAAAATAGCCCTAGAATTAAAGTTTATTTTTTTTAATCGTTCAATTAACCTACCAAATAATTATTATGAAAATAGTTCAACTGATAAAGTCTCTAAATGTTCTACACATGCCTTATTACTTTCAAATGTTTCGTCTCTTGAAAAATGTTCCACGTGGAACATTACATGGAACAAACATGGTATATTCATCATTATTCCATTAGTCATTGTAATATGGTCATTTATATCAATCATATGGTCGTCTAATCAAACCATAGCTGTTTTTAGATCTATCAAACTTTTTGAGTATTTTTTGTTATATTCATATATTGCATTTAGACTTGTTCCATTTATTAAATCAAAAGTATGTTCCACATTTGCTTCACAAATTGTTCCACGTGGAACAATTTTTATGGGATGGAATAGTATAATGGTGATTATTATAATAATTGGCTTATTTCAGTCAATAATTGGAATCATCCACTTCATTGATCAACACTCAATTGGCCTTTTTTGGCTTAAAGAAAGCATAATTTCACCTGATATCGCTGGCGTAGCCAAAATTGTTATAAATGGCCAGAAATATATCAGGGCCTATGGCCTATTTCCTCATCCCAATATTCTGGGTGGATTTTTGTTGTTTTCAATTATCATTACACTCATGTATTACAGAATGTTCCATGCTTGCCGTGTAACATCTAATTGTTCTACGCCTGCCCCGTTTAATGTTCCACGTGGAACAATTCTCAATTCCCTTATCCTCGTCCAATCCATCGCATTTTTTTTAACATTTTCTAAATCAGCCATTCTGGGACTGACAATTTCCCTGTTTTATATGTATATTGCTCCTCATCTGGTTAGTGCGACTAAAATGTTCCACCCCATAAAACTTCAAAATGTTCCACATGGAACAATTGGAAGTAATGGGGCAGGCGTGGAACATTTCAAATCCCTAGACAGTAAAATGTCTTTAAATAATATAAAGCATGATCGTAATTTAAGAATTGCGTTATTAATATTTCTCATAATTATTCTGACTTTCTATCTATCATGGACAACCGTTGACTCAATGATCCGAAACTCAATTGAACAGCGTATAATCTATCTCAATGTTTCACGTGGAACAATATTGGCCAATCCAGTTCTTGGCATTGGAATGGGCCAATTCGTTCCCAATATGCAAAAATATACCGCTAATCTTGAACTATGGCAATTTCAGCCTGTTCATAACGTATTTTTACTAATTTGGTCAGAGTTGGGGATAGTTGGATTAGGCTTTTTTACATATTGGATGTACAAAATGTTCCACATGAAACACAAAACCCTCTCTCCTTTACAAGGAGAGGGCTGGGATGAGGTAAATAAGGTTACAAGCGAAACAAATGATAGGGAAGTAGCTAATTCTGATAAATCTATATTACAAAATAAAAGCAATTCTTTGTCAAGTGGTATAACCCTTCGGTATTTTAAGGCAATTCTTCTTGGATTCATTTTTATAATGCTTTTTGACCACTATTTTTGGGATATCCAGCAGGGGAATATCATGCTTTGGATGACGATGGGATTTATTGCTGGATTGAATAAAAATATTACATAAAAATATTTTCTAAATTGTTTCCATCTTTTTCCCAGTTAATTGGATTTTTAAAAATATATTCGCGAATTTTATTCAATTCAATTTCATTTCGAATGATACGATCATAAAAAGACCGTTGCCAAATATTTGTAATACAGGAAATATTTTTTGATTTCATTAATTGAATATATTCTACGGCTGATTTGGATTTAAACGTTTGGATTATTTTTGATAATAATCCAATTTGATTAGAATTTTGTAGGGACAGACCTTATGTCTGTCCTGAATTTTTTATTTGTATTTTTTTATTTTGGGCGGACACAAGGTCCGCCCCTACATTTCCGATAATCTCTATGATCAAATGAACATGGTTTGGCATTATTATGTTTTCATCTAAAAATACACTTGGAGAATAATTTGAAACATTATTTAAATTTTTTAAAATAATCTTTCCCACATCATTCAAAACCATTTCTGTATTTTTAATTTCACCAAAAAATTCTTCACGATTTTTTGTACAGATGGTAATAAAATACATTCCTTGCTGTGAATAATCATAACTATTGAGGCGATTTAATTTACGGTTTTTCATTGGAAATATGGCTATTTTACCCTTACCTCCGGCAGATTATCCCAAGCTAACTCAAACATCCACTTTAAAGTATTATTAATCTCCGCGCTTTCAATGATCACTGCCATTTGTTCTTTGGAAGAAATAAGCGCGACTTTTTGATGGCCGTACACATCCACTTCCACTGAAAAAGGATATTTATCTTTTTTAATTAGTTTACAGACTCGCAATTGTTGCTGGTCTCTCGCCACTAATGATTCTTCCAAATATTTTGTTCCCGGAAGAATCGCCCGCACGCGCACGCCCTTCTTCATTCTTTTTTTGATATACCATTCGATCCAATCTTCACCCAAAACATCTCGGACATCTTCCGAACCAAATGCCAAAATTTCACCGGAATATTTCAGCGCATCGTCATATGCTTCCATGAGTCCTTCCTTACCTTCATAAAATCTAATCTTCGGTTTTGTGCCTTTGACGTTGTAGATGGATTTCAACTGCGGAAGGATTTCTTCAAAAAGGCTTTCTTTTTTTTCAAGGTCTTTTTTTATTTTCTCCGGATCTTCGCCGATGAATAATCTTTTCTTTCCACTAAGCGCCTGAGACACAAGGCCGTCTTTTTGCAGATCAAGAAGAATGTCATAGGCGGTGGTTCTTTTGATGTTGGCCTTCCGGGATATGTCTATTACCGACGCCCCGCCCAATTCCAAAGCCGCCAGATATACATCTGCTTTTCGGCCATGGAGGCCAAATTGTTTGAGAATTTGTCGGGTTTCCATGATAATTATTTTGCAATCTTTGTAGGGACAGACCTTGTGTCTGTCCTGAATTTTTTATTTGTATTTTTTTATTTCGGGCGAACACAAGGTTCGCCCCTACATTTTGCCCTTATTTTACCATATGACGACATTTTTCGTCAAATAATAAGATTTTTAATTATCTTTATTTGCCTTTATTTAGCCATTTTATATAATATATTGCAATTTACTTGACGTAGTTCTTTGACATTTTTGTCATTTGGCTGTATAATTGGCAGTTAAGATGAAAGTTCCAATGAGGAACTGGAATCTTAATAAAAGTTCATTACATTCCAAAAAAGGAGCAAGCTATGAAAATAATGATTATTGACGATACCAATGCAAATCTGGAAGCAGCTCGTACGGCTTCGGCTAATTTTTCTGAGCACGAGTTTTCCTTTTTCAGTTCAGCAAAAGAAGCAGCTGATAAATTGGAAGATTTCGATGCCATAATCTCTGACCTCTTCTTTCCTAATGAGAATCATCATGACGGAAGCAATTTGGATGATTTATATGCAATTTATCGTTCGGAAATGGATCATCCTGTCTTCAATGAGATCGTTGATTATTATTATGGTGGCGACTGGAAAAGAGCAAATGGCAAACTCCAGGATGCCGTAGCATTGCTGGAAGAGGGAACTATTAGAAAAGCTATTGAGAGATTAATCCGTTTCTTCTATGGAAAAGGAGATGCTTGGGGATTAGAAAAAGCAAAGGAATATGAAGAAAGATTAGAAAGCCTCCCTGACCAACAATTTCCATACGGAGGCGCCTTGATTTTGGAGGCAAAAAAGGTTGGAAAAGCTTGCTGCCTAGTGTCGGATATTCATCGCCATGCCGGAGAATATAAAGATGCAGTAGGAGCCATTGATGCCATGACTCTGCTCATACCTCTTATGGGTGCTGGCATCGTTACGATTGAACAAGCGCAATATGATGGAAAAAATAGTTTGACATACATAGGCAATGATGAGCTGTATAAGACTGCGGGCAGTCAGAAAAAGAATTCTCCGAAAGTATGGGTAGAAGCAATTAAAAGAGTTCTTTCTCAAATTGACCACTAAAGGTTTCCGGGAAGTTTATCCTTGCTTATCAAGGCAAAAAACTTCCCAATTTTATTGAGTTTTTCTTGAATAGGTCAAGGAAGATTCATTGAATGAAGGTTCTTTGAAATTACTCACATTACAAATTATAAAGGAGCAATTATGTGGTATGAAATTCATTTTTTTAGGTATGAGTTTGAGTATGCGGAACCTGTACTGTCAGAAGTTCTTTTTTTTAAATCAAGAAAGGAGTTAGAAAAATATCTCGATGGAATGATTTCTGGCAATATGGTTTTTGGAGTGGATACTCTCAGTTTCTATGCAGGCACAATTTACCAATTGTGCAGAAATGGAGTAAAAAGAAAAATTGAAAAATTCCGTAACAATGTTTACAAAAAATATCCAGATTGGTACTAACTTTAAAGACTTGAGCTACGTCTATAAACTGGCTCTTTTTATTTGTAAATCGGCTTTTTTATTTTTTATATAAACAAAAAAGACGCCCCATTGGAGCGTCTCTACAAAATATCTTTTGACTGGATTCCCGCTTTCGCGGGAATGACAAAATAAATTTTACAATACCGTAATCGCGCTGACTTTGTCACCAGCCTGTGGCCTCATAACTCTTACGCCTTGTGTCGCCCGGCCGAGAACGGAAACTTCTTTGAGAGAAATGCGGATAATCTGGCCTTTTTCAGATGTAAGGATTACGTCTTCTTCAATCTGATCCAAATTAACCACTTGCGCGCCGATCAGTTTTCCGGTTTTGGCAGTAACCGATGCCGTCTTTATCCCGCTGCCTCCCCGATTTTGAACTTTGTATGATTTCAGATCAGATCTTTTTCCATATCCGTTTTCCGAAATCACCAAAAGTTGATTGCCTTTCTGATTTTTGAGGACCACATCCATTCCAACTACCTTATCTTCGCTTTTTAGCTTGATTCCACGCACTCCAGCCGCGGCGCGTCCCATTGGACGGACATCTGATTCTTTGAAATGAATAGCTTGTCCGGCGGCAGTCGTCACAACCACTTCATCCGATCCGGTTGTCGCCTCCACCCAGCGGAGCGCATCGCCCTTTTCCAGTTTGATCGCAAGCAATCCAGAACGCCTGACATTATCAAATTCATCGAAGGTGGTTTTCTTGACTGTCCCAGTTTCTGTCACCATGAGAAGATATTTATAATTATCATCTTTTCCAAAAGCAACGATCGCCGTTACGGATTCTTCCGAAGAAAGGGAAAGGAAATTAACAATTGATTGTCCTTTGGCCACTCGGGAAGATTCCGGAATTTCATAAGCCTTGGTTTGGAAAACTTTTCCGGAGTTCGTAAAGAAGAGCATATTGTCATGTGTCATTACGCCAAGAAGTTTTTGAATTTCATCACCTTCTTTGGTTGTCGCACCGATCACGCCCTTTCCGCCACGCTTCTGGACTTTGTAAACTCCCGGGTTCATTCTTTTTATGTAGCCTTCTTTAGTGATAGTTATGATAGCTTCCTCATTCGGAACCAAGTCTTCCTGCTTGAATTCTCCGATTCCGCCTTTCACCACTTTGGTTTTTCGCTCATCGCCATATTTTTCTTTGACTCGAGCCAATTCATCTTTCACAATTGCCAGAATTTTCTTTTCTGATTTCAAAATGGCTTCCAATTCCGCAATCAGCTTCAGTTTTTCGGCCAATTCGTCTTCAATCTTCTTTCGTTCCAATCCTGCAAGTGTCTGCAGCCGCATTTCGAGAATTGCCGTTGATTGTCGATCGGAAAGCTTGAATTTTTTCATCAAATTCGCATGCGCTTCTTCTTTTGTCGGAGATTTCCGGATTGCATCAATCACGGCATCGATATTATCGAGTGCTTTTTTAAGGCCTTCCAATATATGCGCCCGGTCTTTGGCTTTTTCCAAATCATATTTAGTCCGCCTGGTGATAACAATTTTTCGGTGTTCGATATATTCTTCCAAAATATCCTTGAGATTGAGCACTCTCGGCTCGATTCCATTGACCAGCGCCAGCATATTCACCCCGAAGTTCTTCTGAAGATCCGTCATAGAATAAAGCTTGTTGAGAACTTTTTGCGGATAGGCGTCTTTTTTAAGATCAATGACAATCCGCACTCCTTCCTTGTCAGACTCATCTCGGATATCTCGGATCCCCACAATTTTTCCATCTCGAACCAAATCGGCCATTTTCTCAATAAGCGTCGCTTTATTGGTTGCATAAGTCATTTCGCTGACCACAATTTGAAAAGCACCGGCTTTGCTTTCCACTATATCAACTTTGGCACGAGTAAGAATCTTTCCACGACCGGTTCGATATGCTTCCAAAACATCTTTTTTATTGTAAATTATCCCGCCCGTCGGAAAATCTGGACCTTTGACAAATTCTGCCAGATCTTCAATGGTAGCTTCTGGGTTATCAATAAGACATGAAATTCCATCGGCAATTTCATTCAAATTATGCGGAGGAATGTTCGTTGCCATTCCAACCGCAATTCCCATTGAACCATTGAGAAGCAGCTGAGGAAGCGCTGCCGGAAGAACAGTCGGTTCTTTGTGCTGTCCGTCAAAATTAGGGACAAAATCAACCGTGTTTTTTTCAATGTCAATAAGCATTTCCTCGGCAATGGCAGAAAGTTTGGCTTCCGTATAACGATAAGCGGCCGCCGAGTCACCGTCCATCGAGCCGAAATTTCCCTGGCCGCGAACAAGAGGATAGCGAAGAGAAAAATCCTGGGCCATGCGCACCATAGAATCATAAACAGCGCTGTCTCCGTGCGGATGAAACTTTCCCAGCACTTCTCCGACTACTGTAGCTGATTTTCTGAATTTTGCGTTAGCCCGAAGACCGGTGTTCCACATGGAATAGAGGATTCTTCTGTGAACTGGCTTAAGGCCATCCCTGACATCCGGAAGAGCGCGCGCGACAATGACACTCATCGCATAATCAAGATAGCTTTGCGATATTTCTTCGGTAATTTCGCGATTCTTTATATTTTGTACTTGTAGTTCTTTAGTCATACAATTAAAATTTTCAATTCACAATTTTCAATTTTCAATCAATTTACAATTTCATAATTTTCAATGACTAAAACATTTAATCATTGGAAATTGTTTAGAAATTAGAAATTGAAAATTAGAAATTAATTTTGATTTTGCAAATTCCCTTGCCCCTGAAAACCGCTTTTCATTTGGCCGGTTACGTCTTCAAGCGATTTTTTTTGATCCTTAAACTGCTCCAGAATTTGGGGATTCGGAGTTATCTCAGAAGCCGTATTTTTCTTATTTTGCGCCACAATTGACACTATCCAGATAGCAACAACAAAAACCATTGAAATAGAGACCCACATCCAAACATAGCGAATGCGGATATACTCCGGCTTTTGGCGAATTTCATCAATTTTGTCTTGCAATCCCATTGTTTTACGAAATACGAAATGAGCGAAATATGAAGCATTCTATTTATTATTTCGTAGTTCGTTAATTTCGTATTTCGTAAAGTCTATTCTATCCCCATCAGCACCACTTCCATACTTTTTTCATCGATGTCTTTCTTTTTTATATTAAGCTTGGAAAATTTTGTTCTGGGACAATTTCCCATTTCATTGCAAAATTTCTTTTCATCGTCAACGTCTATATTAGACCCGTTTATCTTGTAGTGCATTGGGATTATAATTTTCGGCTCGATCTTTTTTATAATATCCACCGCCTTTTTGCCATCAATAGTATATTTTCCGCCAATCGGAATCATGAGAATATCCACGCCATTTATATCTTCCAGCTGCTTTTCTGTGAGGTCGCATCCCAGATCTCCCATATGGCAAACCCGCATATCTTCACTTTCAAAAACGAAAATAGTATTGAGGCCTTGTTCCGCACCTTGTTTATTATCATGAAATGAAGTAATTCCGACAATATTTATGCCCTTAACTGAATATTCCCCGGGAATATTAACAATATACGGTTCGCCTTTTATGGCTTCGATATTGTTGTGATCATGATGATCATGCGTAGAAAGCACCAGATCAGCGCTGCCCTGGGGCGGGCGAAGGCCGATGGATTTGTCAAAGGGATCAATAAAAAGCGCCACATCCTGCTGGCCTCTTCCTTCAGGCTTTGTGGTTATTTTAAAGCAGGAATGGCCGTAATATTGGATATTCATATAAGAAGATGTGATTTATTACTAACTTATCCTATCATAAAAAAATATGTGTGTCGAGATTCGTCCGAATTGACTAATAGGCTTTTTTGCTCTAGTTTTAATGCAGATTAAAAATTTCCAGGGAGAAGGAGGCTTTGGATTTTAAAATGGTTCATTAATAACTGAGTAATTCGAAAAATTTTCGGTTTTCATATACATGAAACAATGGTGGTAATTATCAAAAAACATAAGTTTTCCCAAAAATAAGGAGACTAGACATGGACAGCAAAAAAAAGAACTTCATTCGTTCAATTTTTAAGTATGGTAGAATTGAAATTCGTGATGTGGATGGTGGCCAGGAGCCGTTTCTTTACAGCACAAAGAATCACGGTCCCGGCTATGTCGATGTGAAAGGGGGAGTTGGTATTGATGAGTTTTTTGAACCAGCTCTTGATCTTCTTGCCGACATAATCGTGCAAGATCAAATTCCTATTGACATTGTAATTGGCATGATGACCGGCGGAGCCCTTCCTGGTTATCGTCTCAAACAACATCTTCAAGAGCGCCTTAATAAGAGAATTGTGTATATCTACCAGCGTGGCGCACGAAAAGAAGGCGGGCACGCCGAACTCGACACAGGTGATCGTAATAACTGCCATATACAGGAAGGCTGTTACGGGCTTGTAGTCGAAGAGCTGGTAAATTTTGCAGGAACAACCACTAACGGCGTTCTCTATGAGCGCAATGTTAAGAAAAGAATCGTTGATCACGCGGCCACAATTCTTTTCTACAAAAACCCCGTGGCAATCGAACGGCTTAAAGAAAACAGCATCACTCTCCATTGGGTTGTTGCGCTTCCGGAAGTTTTGGATCTTGGTTTTCAAGAAGGCTATATTAACCAAAAACAATTCGATCAATATACAGCCTTCCTCCAAAATCCAAAAACATGGAATGAAAGTCGCGGATACGAATTCTTCGGATAAGGAGACATGTCATGTATAAGCGCGCATTTCCAAAATTTTGTCTTGCCATTGACGACAGTTCGGCCGAAAAAGTCGTTTATAAGGCAAATCAGATCAAGGGTGTTCCCGGGAATTACGGAATCAAAGTTAATCTGGATGCCATCGTGGATAGCAAAAGAGTTATTAGTGATATTTGTGTGATAACCGGCAAACCCGTTTTTACTGATTTTAAGGGCTGGAATGGGAATCGGACACTTAAAGAGCTTGTTACTATCGCGGCGGGCGAAGGCGCATCTATGATCAATTTTCACGCCTTAGCTGATAGCATGCTCGAAAAAGCAGTCGAAGAAGGGGAAAAGCTAGGCGTTATCGTTCTTGGAGTTACAATCCTTACCCATTACGACGATGCCTATTGCCGGCGCCATTTTCGACGATCTCTTTCTGAGTCAGTACGCCATTTCGCCAAGGTTTCTCTTGAAAGAGGCTGCGATGGATATGTGATGCCCGGAACTATGCTTGATGCAGTGAAAGGTTTGCGAGGCATTAAATTTATTCCAGGAACAAGGCCGTCGTCTTTCGAAGATAAATCAGCAAATTTTCAGAAACAATTCGAGGATCCACTTATTTGCTTAGCTAACGGCGCCACAATTGTTTCGTGCGGATCTCCAGTATGGAAATCCGATGATCCTTGTAAAGCACTCCATGTGCTTGTCCGTCAAGTGAACAACATCGATTAACTTACAACCCAACCCCGCGATTTAGCAGATAATTCTGCAAAAGTCGCGCGGGTTGTTTTTATTTTTCTTTACGAAACATAAATCTAATACTAGTATATTAATGTATGAGTAATCATATGTTTTATTAAGTATATAAAAGAATATTTTTATATAAAAAAGCTCTGATGGACCCAGTAGTAGAATTTCGACTTTTAATATGCTGAGTCCGACAAACATAATTTGATTGTAATAGAATTATTAATATTTAATAAATTAACTAAGTCTCTTTTGATTTTTCCGTAGGAAAAATCAGTCGAAATTTCACTACTGGGTGGATATTCTCGCTCATGGCCTTTGGGCCGGATCAGCCGGAAAGGCTGTTAATTTAATCCGCCAGCCGGCGGAAAAAGAGCCGCTAAAACTCAAATGGATGGTTGTTTGGGGAATTTTTCCGGATTTTTTTGCCTTTGCCATTTCTTTTTCCTGGATGATCGGGAGCCAGATTTTTCCGTTTATTCCTAAAATCGAGCACTTGGGTCCTGGCAATATGGAGCCGGTTACTCAAAACAGCCTTTTCATAATGCATCTTACCCATACTTTATATAATATCAGCCATAGCCTGTTTATATTTTTCCTTATTTTTGGATTAGCCTGGCTGATTTTTAAAAAGCCTGTCTGGGTTATGACTGGCTGGCTACTGCATATTCTCATGGATATCCCTTCCCATTCCTATGATTTCTATCCCACGCCTTTTCTTTGGCCGATATCTGATTTCAAAATAAACGGCTTCCATTGGGGCACCCCGTGGTTTATGATAACTAATTATTCTTTGATAATAATTGCATATCTTCTTCTATATATTATTAATAAGAGGAATAAAAAAAGAGCCAGTTTATAGACTTGGCTCAGGTCTTTGTGGTTAGAGCGCTACATTAAGCGGCGCTCCCTTTCGTCACCTCCTTTCTCATTTCTTCCCAAAAGATTCTGTGTTCTTTTGGGTTTTCGAGCTCCTCGCCAGAGGAGTTCTTGTGGCCGTAGTCAAAAATATCCGACCACTTTTTTGAGCTGACAAACTGATTAATTGCTTCCAGCTTGTCGTTGTGATGGAACAGGGACGAGGCCATTCTGAATTTCAGGCCTCTTTTTTCGCATTCCTCAGCCACTAATATTCCCAATGGCTGATCTGCTTCGTCTTGGCTTGAGAGCCACGAGTCAACCGCCCCTGCAATTCTTTCGGCCTTTTCGACACAATAAGTTATGTGTCGAATTTCGTTTTTGACGTACTTTAATTTATACGTCAATTTTTTCTCATCTTCGATGAACTCCTTGTTGAAGAGAGCTTCCTCCAGCGTTTCGAAGAAATTCTCAATTCCTTTCTCCTTTACGAAATTTTTAAGCCTTTCCGCCAGCTCCCCAGCCATCTCTTTCTTCCCCGTTCCAGTTTCCTGGGGGAAGAAGATGTCTGTGATCACCAGGTCATATTGACCCTGGCTAAGTTTTTCCATTGCAGTGGCATAGTCACCAGTGATTTCGATCTGGTTTTCAGTCCCAAAAACTTCAGAGATTAAGGATTGAGCAATAGCGTTATCTTCGACAAACAGGATGGATTTTTTCATGGCAATTCCTTTCTTATAGAGGTGATTTTTAAAAAACTTATTAAGCGTCCAACCGGACTATCCAATTTTCAGCTTAACGGTCTATTATACATCAAAAATGGGAATTAGTCAATTAATTTAGTTATTATTATTGTATTATATTGCTTTATTTATGACATTTTTTAGAATATATACTTTTTGTTGTTAATTTTATTGACAATTTGCTATATAGCTGATATACTAAAAATACCCTTAAAAAGCATTTATGAACCAAAATCACATTCAAGCCATCCAGAATCTAGGTTTAAACGAAAAAGAAGCCATTGTTTATTTGGCTCTTTTGGAAACCGGGAAAGCTTCAGCCAATAGCCTTTCTTTGAAAAGCGGCTTAAAAAGGCCAACAACCTATGTAATTCTGGAACAACTGATGAAAAAAGGCTTTGCTTTCAAAATTCCCCGAGCCAGAAAGCACGCTTTCCAAGCAGTCGAGATAGAAAAATGCGCCCTTTTGGCCAAAGAAAGATTGAATTATAGCTTGGAAATACTTCCGGAAATAAAAGCTATCCAAAAAGGCAAGGAAGAAAAAACCAGTATTTTCCACTTTGAAGGAACTGAGGGACTGAAAGAAGCGTATGATCGAATATTGAAAAATAAAAAAGATATTGAGTGTGCGGCTTTTTTCGCTCACCAGCGTAATGTCCCCGATGAAGTTAAAAATTATTGGGAAAAAATAGATAAATTATACGCGAAAAATAATATTAAAAGAAAAATTATCATTCCCGATGATTCTTCGGTTCGGGATTATATTGGCTCAGTAATCGGAAAACGAGATGACATCGCACTTAAAAAATTGCCGCTTGAACAATTTGACAGCGATGTAGCTATTGAAATTTATGACAATATAACTCTCTTTGTTTCCCACAAACACATGCAGGCTTCAATGGTTGAGGACGCGGACATTGCCAAAACCATCACGCAAATTTTCAATCTAGTTTGGAAATCAGCAGAAGACAATGTAAAAAATCCTGATGAAAGCAACATGCTGTCTACGAATTTGACAAAGTTCTAAAAATCAAATACACTGATAAACACAATAATTATTAGGAAAATTGAATATCCGCCCGAGGCGGACAAGCGGGATGCTTTAATTCCGTTCTAATCATTAATTTTCTTGATAATTTCCCTTACGCGGAAATTTTTTTGTTTTCATAATAATTAATTTTCATTATTATTTAACGCTATGGACAACATTTTAGACCAATTAGCCAAAGAAGTGGACAAAATATCTGAAGAAGATATTTCAAAAGACGAAAAAACCAAACAAACTGAAAAAACTGAGAAAAAACCTGCCAAAAATGAAGCGGATGATTCTCCTATGGGAAAACTGATGAGCAAAAAAACAGTTGCTTTCCCATGCGTTGGAGATGTTATAGAAGGAAGAGTAATTGACATCACTTCATCAGAAATGTACCTGGATCTGGCACCTTTTGGAACCGGAATCGTTTTAGGAAAAGAAATTAAGGACGGCATGGGATCAGGAAAAGCAAAAATCGGAGACAAGGTTACCGCCACTATCATGGACATGGAAGATGAAAACGGATATATCGAACTTTCTATCCGCGAAGCTTCACACGAAAAAGCCTGGGAAGATATTGAATCCAAGCGCGACACCCAGGAAAAAATCACTACCAAAATTATCAGCGCCAACAAAGGCGGTCTGCTTATTGAAGTCAACGGCATATCCGGATTTCTGCCTGTTTCCCAGCTTTCCAGCAAAAACTATCCGAGAGTGGAAGATGGGGATAAAAACAAGATATTAAGTATCCTAAAAAAAATGGTCGGACATGAACTGGAAGTTCGAATTTTAGACGCCGACAAAGAAACCCAAAAATTAATCGTCAGCGAAAAAGCCGCCCAGAGCGAAAAAGACAAGGAAATTATTTCCAACCTCCATGTCGGCGATACAGTTTCCGGCGAAGTCAGCGGGGTAGTGGATTTTGGAGCATTCATAAAATTTTCAGCCAAAGAATCAGGAGAAAATGCCCAGGAAGAGGAAAAAATGGAAGGACTGGTCCATATTTCAGAACTAGCCTGGCAGCTTATCGAAGACCCGAGAACCATTATCAAGGTAGGCGACAGAGTACAGGCTAAAATAATTGGAATTGATGCAGACAAGATTTCCCTTTCTATCCGAGCCCTTCAAAAAGATCCTTGGAGCGAAGTCAACAAAAAATACAATATCGGAGACGTGGTTTCCGGAACGGTCAATAAAATCAATCACTTTGGAGCCTTCGTTTATCTCGACAAAGACATTCATGGCCTGGCGCACATCAGTGAAATGTCCGAAATGTATCCTGGGAAAAATATCGATGAACTCATAAAAACTGGTGAGAAATATGATTGGAAAATTCTATCTATTGAGCCGAGAGAGCATAGAATGGGACTGGTATTGACTGATAAAAAATCTAGATCCGCCTCCGAAGGAAAGGCTAAAAAAGAAAAGGAGCCTGCCAAAAAAACTGTTAAGGCTGAAAAGGATGGGAAGGAAGTTAAAAAAGAAAAGAAAGCAAAGGAAATAAAAGCAGACAAAAAGGAGAAAAAAGAAGCTCCCAAGAAAAAAACAGCTAAAAAAGAAACTAAAAACTAATTCGCTCCTATGTCAAAAATCTTTATCATCTCTGGACCTTCTGGCGCCGGCGAAGATTCGGTTATTTCGGGAATCAGCAAATCTTTTCCGATCGAAAGAATAGTTACCACAACAACAAGACCGATGCGCGCCGGAGAATCTCAAAAAAACCCTTATTATTTCGTATCTAAAGAAGAATTTGAAGCTAAGATCAGAAACGACGAGATGGCTGAATGGGCCAGGGAATACAACGACAATCTTTACGGAGTTACAAAAAAAGAGTTAGAGAGAGTTGGGGCATCAGAAAAAATCGGAATCTGGAAAATAGAATATAAAGGAGTTATTACCGCCAAAGAAAAATTTCCCGATATAAAATCTATTTATATCGCTCCGCCTTCTCTCAAAATCCTGAGGAAAAGAATATTAAAAAGAGATGCTAATGTCAGCAAAGAGTATCTCAAAGAGAGAATGGAATATACAAAGGAGTGGATGAAGCACGAAGATATTTATGACTATAAGGTTGTAAATGAAGAAGGCAAGCTAGACAAAGCAGTGGAAAAAGTTGCTAAAATTATAGAAGCCAATTTCAATGCCCAATCTGATTAAAAAAGTCCAAAACACTATTTTCGAACATAATCTTTTTCCGCACGGTTCAAAAATAATTTTGGCTTGTTCTGGAGGGCCAGATTCATCTGCGCTTCTAGATATTCTTTCAAAGCTTCGAAAAAAATACGATCTAGAGCTAGTTATCGCTCATGTAAATTATAGTCTGCGTGAAAATGATAGCAAAAGAGACGAAAAATTTGTAACAAATCTATCTGAGAAATACGACTTAAAACTATTTGCTCTAAATCCCAAGGTTGGAAAAATTTCAGAAGACAGCCTGCGTAAAATTCGCTATGATTTTTTTGAAAAAATCAGGCGAGAACTGAATTTCAATTTCATCGCCGTCGGACACACGCTAGACGATCAGGTAGAAACATTTCTCATGAGAATCATCCGCGGTTCGGGACTCGCTGGACTTTCTGCAATCTCTTACAAGAACAATGCTATTATCCGGCCGCTATTGAATATATCTAAAGCTGAAATTCTAAATTATCTTAAAAAAAATAAATTATCCTACCGAATCGACAGAACCAATCTTGAATCTGATTATTTGAGAAATAAAATTAGAAACCAGCTAATCCCGATTCTTGAAAAAAATTATAATCCGAAAGTCAAAACTACCATTTTCAATTCAATTAAATCCATACAGGAAGATTTTGATTTTTTAGAAAAAATTTCCAATAAAGAATTTAAAAAAAATAAAAATTTGTCAGTCAAAAGCATCCTCTCTGTCCATCCGTCGCTCCAAAAACGGCTTCTCCTTCTGGCAATAGCAGAATCAAAAAACAGCCTCAAAAATATCAGCTCATCCCACATAAGAGAACTCTTGAAAATTCTCAAAAGCACGAAAAGCAAAGGCCAGATTGTAGTATTTCAAGGTTTGAAAATCACCCGCAAAGGTGATAAGCTAACAATAGAAAAAATCTGACGCATTATATAACATTCAACTGTTACAGTCTTATAAGAATTGCGAATTAAATTTCGTAAATTCGCCTGCTTGCCGGCAGGCAAGTATATTCGTATAAGATTCGTAGTCGCAATATGCGAAATTTACTCAAAAATATCGGGATTGTTCTCCTAGTTTTCATGTTTATTGCCGCCATATCCATACTTTACAGTTCTCCCCAAGCCAAGCCTCAGTCGGTCTCTTTAAGCACTCTTGTTTCGGAAATCAATGATGGAAAAGTAAAAGAGATATCTATCGACAGCGACAATCTTAAAATTACTCTCGCTGACGGAACAACTCAAAAATCTACCAAAGAAAAAGAAACGGGATTCACAGAATCGCTCAAAAACTATGGGGTGGACAACGAAAAGTTAACTCCTATAAACATTGACATCAAAGGAGAATCATCCACTTCTTTTTGGCTTTCCAATCTTCTGCCGTTCATAATTCCTTTTATCCTGGTAGCTGCTTTTGTCTGGTTTATGTTCCGCCAAGCCCAGCGAGGAAATTCTCAGGCGCTTTCTTTCGGAATGAGCCGCGCCAGAATGACCGACCCCAAAGATAAAAAAGGGAGGATAACTTTTGCCAATGTCGCGGGAGCCAAAGAAGCTAAGGAAGAATTATATGAAATAGTTGAATTTCTAAAAAATCCTAAAAAATTCCTAAATCTCGGAGCCAAAATTCCCAAAGGCGTGCTTCTCCTTGGATCGCCCGGAACCGGAAAAACTTTGATTTCAAAAGCAGTGGCTGGAGAAGCCAATGTCCCGTTTTTTAATATTTCCGGATCAGAATTTGTGGAAATGTTTGTGGGAGTCGGAGCATCGCGCGTACGCGACCTTTTTAAACAAGCCAAAAGAAATGCACCTGCTATTGTTTTTATAGACGAAATTGACGCTGTTGGACGACATCGCGGAGCCGGGCTTGGCGGAGGACACGACGAGCGCGAGCAAACATTAAACCAAATTCTTGTAGAAATGGACGGATTTGACACCAGCACCAATGTGATTGTTATTGCTGCCACCAACCGCCCGGATGTTCTTGATCCGGCACTTCTTCGTCCCGGAAGATTTGACCGCCGGGTAGTTATGGATCTTCCGGATATTGAGGAAAGGCTGGAAATTTTGAAAATTCACTCAAAAAATAAACCTATATTAAAGGGAGTGAATCTTCGAGTAATTGCTCAAAGAACTTCAGGATTTTCCGGAGCCGATCTTGCTAATTTATTGAATGAAGCGGCTATTCTTGCTGCCAGACGCAGCAAAAAAACCATCGGGATGGAAGAGCTTGCCGAATCAATTGAAAAAGTAATCTTAGGGCCGGAACGAAAAAGCCGCCGAATTGATGAACAGGAGAAAAAAATAATTGCCTATCATGAAGCTGGACACGCGCTTGTCGGAGCTACTCTCAAAAATGCTGATCCGGTCCAAAAAGTTTCCATAATCTCGAGAGGACATGCCGGAGGATATACCTTGAGCGCTCCAGAAAAAGACAAGACTCTCCATAGCCGAAAATATTTTATCGACGAGCTATCTGTGCTTCTCGGGGGTTATGTGAGCGAAAAAATTACTTTTGGCGATATCACTACCGGCGCCTCCAATGATTTAGAAAGAGCAACGGCAATGGCCAGAAATCTAGTGACAAGATACGGGATGAGCGATTTGGGACCAAGAACCTTCGGACATAAAGAAGAGTTGATATTCCTGGGAAAAGATCTTCATGAAGAAAAAAATTACTCGGAAAAAACCGCCGAAGACATCGACAAACAAGTTTCCCAGTTTATTGAAAATGCATATCAGGTAGCGAAAAGAATTCTCACCGACAAAAAAGAAACCTTGGACAAAATATCCTCTATCCTTCTTGAAAGGGAAACAATCGAGCAGGAAGAATTCAATGCATTAGTGGGAATACCAACAAAAGATAAGGCTGAAGATGAAAAAGAAACCCAAGAAAAAACAGAAGTACGGGTAAATTTGAAAGGCTAAATTTAAAATTTGAAATGAATTTTAAATATTTAAATTTTAATTTAACATTTACCAATTTATCAATTTTTAAATTGATTGAAAATTGAAAATTTTCATCAATGCCTCCCATAAATTACATCGAAATATTAAAACGCGCCTGGAACATGACCTGGCACAATCGCCACTTGTGGTGGTTTGGTTTGCTTATTGCATTAGCCAGTCCCGGCAGCATGAACTTCAATTTGGGTTCAGGAGGAAATGAAAAAATTGACGACGCGAAAATTCAAAAAATATCTGATTTTATGGTTCAAAATATGCATTGGATTATAGCGGGAGCAATAGTACTGATGGCGCTTCTTATCATTCTAGTGGTTATCGGCATAATCGCCCGAGCCGGACTTATCAAATCCATTGATTCTTTCTGCAAAAATAAACCGCTTGGATTTAAGATGGGAATGCGGGAAGGAAAAAGATATTTTGGAAAATTATTCTTGCTTGGAATATCTATTTTCTTTCTGGTGCTTTCTTCAATTATAGTTCTGGCCGTCCCGATAATTTTTCTTATCTTTACCAAAGCCTATGCGCTCGGAATATTTTTAGGAATACTGGCCTTTTTGATCCTTATTCCGGTTTTTATACTGGCCGTATTTTTGAAAGAATTTGGAAATTTATATATTGTCCTTGGCGACCTATCGGCGTGGAACTCCCTGGAAAAAGCCTATGAGCTTTTCCGAAAAAATTTGCTTGCTAGCATTGTTATGTGGCTTTTTTTCATCCCAATTGGATTTATCCTTATGCTGGCAATCATTGCAATTCTTATTCCCTTGGCCATAATTTTCATAGCGATTGGATTTGGATTGTATTTTGCCGCCGGAACACCGGGAGCTATTATTGCCGCAGCAGTCGGAGCGATTTGTTTTCTGGCCATTGTTTTGGCTCTTCGTTCGGTCTATGAAACTTTCGCCCAAACGGCTTGGTACCTCTTTTTTCTGGAAATTGCCAAGCCGAAAATTGAAGAAAGGGTTCTGGAAGAAATTTTGGAGAAAAAGGAAGAACTGCCAACTCCAGAGCCGGTTAAGACAATAGGGATAGAGAAATAGACATATCTTAGCAAATATGATATTTTAAACTTAGATAATTAATAAATATTAAAACATATGGGATTTGAAACACCAAAAGCACCAAAAAAACCCAAAAAACTTCAAAAAAAGATGACTTTTGGGAGAAAAAAGGAAGAGAAACACTCGCAGAATTAGAACGGCTTGCAGCACAAAAACCACCAATATCCCTAACAGAAGAAGAGGAAAAAAAAAGCAAGGAGTAGAAGTGAGTCAGATTATCAACTCGATAAAGACTTTGCCTTAATAAGAAATGGCGGGAGTTTGAAAATGCTAGGAAACCAGATCGAAAGAGCGAAGGAAGAAATGCATGGCGAAATGAATAGTAAAGAGACAGGGCATTATTATAAAAATGAAAAAATAAATGGCATACATTTTATTGTACGCTGGGACGAGGGATATAGACAATATACTGTGTATTTTCCGGATATTAAGACGTATCAGAGAATGGTAGACCGATATGGAATAACGGACCAAACCATAAGAATAAGCAATGATCCAAAAAAGGCTGAAAAAGTTTTTGATTATATTGAAAAAGAAGTAAAAAATGTTAGATATGCAGATCCTTATAGCTTATACAAAGAGGTTGATGAATTTATACAAAATTTGGACGATGAAAAAAATGAAGACGGGATATAGTTAAACCAAATTCACATATACAGCCTGACATATTTATCATAAAACACTGCCCTAAGGTAGTATTTTTTGGTGGGACCAGCTGGATTCGAACCAGCGACCAAGCGGTTATGAGCCGCCTGCTCTACCACTGAGCTATGGTCCCCAAATATTTTCTTAATTTTTTTCTTAAATCCTCTCGACCTTTTGTTGTTTTATAATATTTTTCATTTCTTTCTGCGTCCTCTTTCTCAGAAAAACATTCATAATAAATCAGCTTGACCGGCAACCTCTTGCTAGTTGATTTAACCTTTCCTTCCTTGTGTTGATTATATCTTAATTTCAGATTACTCATAAAACCTATATAAAATTTGTTGTCTTTTAAACTTAGCAATATGTAAACAAAAAACATACTTTTTACGATTATGCCCAGCAAACTTGCTGGGCTACCGCTGAGCTATGGTCCCGTGGGCTCGTCCAGACTCGAACTGGAGACCTCGTCGATGTCAACGACGCACTCTAACCAACTGAGCTACGAGCCCGGATAACATAATAATCTTATTTCAAAAAAAGAGTTTGGTCAATTACTTCTTCCTTCTCCTCCCATGAAACGCCTGATGCACTTCTTTGAGCTGTTTATTAGTTATGTGGGTATACACCTGCGTGGTTGTGATTGAAGAATGGCCAAGCATGGCTTGCACACTTCTGATATCAGCCCCATTGATTAACAAGTCCGTCGCGAAAGAATGGCGAAGCGTGTGCGGATGGACGTTTTTTACAATTCCAGCTTTCACCGCGTAGTATTTGACGATTCTTTGAATTGATCTCGGTGTTAGTCTTAAATTATCTGAATCTCTTTTCTTTTTTTCATCTTTGGCAGAAAATTTTTCCAATCCTTTCACGTCCCTCACAAACAAGGCCGGATCAATGTCTGTTCTTTTGTCTAAATATTGCCGGATGGCCCTTTTGGCACTGTCAGAAATGAAAACCACCCGGATTTTTTCTCCTTTTCCTCGGACAGATAGCTCTCCGCTTCCAAGATCCAGCTTGTCGCGGTTAATTCCTACGAGTTCCGAAACCCGCAGCCCGGCAGAAAAGAGGAGTTCAAGAATTGCCTGATCGCGAAATGCTTTAAAACTCGCTCCAGAAGCAGCAGTAATAATCCTTTCCACTTCATCGGATTCTAAAAATTCCACCTCCCTTTCTGGGGTTTTGCCAATTTCTATTTTCTCTGCCTGAAGCGTCTTGATATCCCGCTTAGCCAAATACTTTAAAAAACTTCTGAGAGCAATGATGTAATAGCTTTGCGTGGCTTTTTTTAGCCCTTTTTCATTTTTGTACTTATAGCGATTAAGAAATATCCGGTAGTTTCTAATCAAACCGTCTGTAATATCAGAAGATTTATCGATTTTCGCCCAGCCCAAAAAATTGGAAAGATAGCGATCATAATTTTCAATCGTTTTTTGCGACCGTCCGCGCTCTATTTCCAAATATTCTAAAAACTGAGTTTTTAATTCTCCTATGCCCATAAATTTTCTTTTGCAACACTCTAAATTATACTGTTTATAATCGTTTTTGACAAAAAGAGCAGTTTTGTGTATACTGGACACCACGTAAGAATTAGGGTTTTGATTTATAAAAAATAAGGCTTTAGGGCCTTTTTCCAGTCAAAACCATAAGAAAGGCCAACCTCATTAGCAAACTTACATCAACCATTTCGAGAAATTTTCTGGAACGAAAAAATGCTGTCGATTTGCCGAAACGTATCCATATAGCCCAAAAAAGAATAATTCGATTTATAAAGGAACATAGAACTATTAAGATGCTGCATATTTTTAGAAATTATTCAGCTCTTATAGTGGTCATTTCAAGCACTCTTTTAGTTTCTGCCACAAATTTTGCCGCCGGGCATGAGTCCAGTGGTTTTTTGTTTGGCTATTTCGGAACGGAAGAAAGTTATGAAAATCCTCTTGAGGGAAAAATGTTCCTAAAAACCAACAATAAAACTAGCTTGGCAATGGCACCCCTGGCCGAATCCAGTTCCGCGCCCGATCCTGATTCTAAAAAAAATGAGGAGGAGGAGCTGCTCACTCAAGGGCAGGCCCTCATTGCTTCGAATTGCCCAGTCAAAAAGGATCCTGAAGAAGACGGAGGAGTTATTATTTATGAAGTCAAAGAAGGCGATACCGTGAGCACCATTGCCGCCAAGCACAAAATTACAACAAACACCATCCTTTGGGCTAATGAACTGGATAATGTAAACTCCATAATGCCAGGAGACAAAATATTCATTCTGCCGGTTTCCGGACTTTCCTATACTGTCAAAAAGGGAGACAAGATTGAAAATCTGGCCGAAAAATATAAAGCTGATAAAGACAAAATCATCGCTTTTAACAATCTTCCTGCCAATGGCGAACTTTCCGAAGGAGAGGAAATTATGATACCCGGAGGAGAAAAAGAAATACCAAGAACCCAAAGCACGGTGCCAGCGACTCCCGGAAGTTCGCTTGGTATAGCCGCCCGCCCGTACGAATCTTTTGGAACATCCGGAAAATCAACTCTCTCTGGAAAAGCTGGAGCTGGACATCGCTTCCCATATGGATACTGCACCTGGTATGTGGCTTCAAAAAGATATGTTCCCTGGGGAGGAAATGCCGGAACCTGGCTCTATCATGCCAAGGCAGCCGGATATGCCACTGGCAGAACTCCGAGGCCGGGAGCTATCATGGTCAGCTCTGAATCATGGTGGGGGCACGTGGCAATTGTAGAAAGCGTCAGCAGAGGAGAATTTAAGATTTCTGAGATGAACTACGCCGGCTGGGGAAAAAGATCGACTCGAACAATTTCAACTGGAAGCAGGGTAGTAAAAGGATTTATATATTAATTTCTGAGATATTAAAAAAGTCCGGTTTGTTTCCGGGCTTTTTTTATTTTTATAAAGTTTCTTCATATTCAATTTTTAATTTAAAATTTTTAATTTTTAATCAATTTCGAATTTATTAATGTCTAAATTTTAAATTAAAACTTAAAATTGAAAATTTTAAATTTTTTTGAGTGGCGCTATGTTAGCCGATAATTTTTTCAGTCCGACTTTCGAAAAAGCTATTGTTATTACATCACCCTGCGTTGCCACTATCATTCCATCGCCGAAAACCGTATGCCTTACTCGATCACCATCCTTAAATTTAATATTTTGTATTTCAAAATTATTTTCCTTTTTAAAATTGGAAATTTTATCATTAAAATTTGATTGTAAACTGGTAATTGGTAATTGGTAATTCCGCACAAGGTGCGACGGTATATCATCCAGAAAACGGGACGGTGGATTGATTTGGGTCGACCCAAAAATATTTCTTTCTGATGTAA
This sequence comes from Patescibacteria group bacterium, assembly GCA_022711335.1. Lineage (GTDB taxonomy): Bacteria > Patescibacteriota > Minisyncoccia > Moranbacterales > UBA2206 > JAKLFF01. Next base: position 68,965 of record JAKLFF010000004.1, read on the forward strand.
AGAGCAGATATACTTTTTCCTTGGCCCTGGTTATACCGACATACATAAGCCTTCTCTCTTCTTCCATTTCACTGTGATCAAGCATGCTCCTGGAATGAGGCAGAATCCCTTCTTCAAGCCCGGCAATGAAAACCACCCGAAACTCAAGCCCTTTGGCGCTGTGGAGCGTCATAAGATGCACAGATTCGATGTTTTGATCGATATTATCCGTGTCGGATACTAAAGCCACTTCTTCTAAAAACAAATTTAATCCCTCTTCTCCTTCATAATCTTCGTATTTTTTAGCGACGGTCAGCAATTCACGGACATTTTCTTGGCGCATCTCGCCCTCTTCAGTTCCATCCAGCAGATATTTTTCATAACCGGATTCAACGAAAACTTTTTGGATAAAGTCAGTGATTAGCAGTTTCTTTTTCAATTCTGCCATTCGCACTATAAATTCTGAGAATTTAGATATGGCATCCAATTTTGCATCTCGTATTTTATATTTGGTATTTTTTATTTGGTCATTTAGAATTGGAGTTTTTTTGGAAATTGGTAATTGGAAATTGGAAATTGCGAGACCGGTTTCAATCAAGTCTTTGTTGTTCTTCCTGGCAAGTTGAGTCCACTTACCTAGCGTAATATCACCTATTCCTCGTTTCGGCTCGTTTATTATCCTTTCTAAGCTGACTTCATCGCTAAAATTATTAATCAATCTTAAATACGCAACCACGTCCTTTACCTCTTTTCTCTGATAAAATTTTATCCCGCCAATGATACGGTAGGGAATAGAATTTCTTAGCATCACTTCCTCAATAATTCTAGATTGCGCGTTGGTTCTGTAGAGAATAACAAAATCGCCATAGGCATGCTTAGTTTTTTTCATCTTTTGAATTTCCTCTGCAATAAATTCAGCTTCATTTTTTTCATTATCAGCTTCATAGGAAACCAACAGATGCCCGCCTGAATTTTCAGTCCATATTTTTTTGTCTTTGCGGTTTACGTTTTTTGAAATAACTCCATAGGCCGCATCCAAAATGTTCTGCGTGGAACGATAATTTTGCTCAAGTTTTATCACCTTTGCTTTAGGATAGTCCTTTTCAAAATCCAAGATATTTTGAATGTTAGCTCCCCGCCAAGAATAAATCCCCTGCCAATCATCCCCCACGACACAGATATTTCCATGCTTTTGGCTCAATAGTTTTATAAGCAGATACTGAGCATGATTGGTATCTTGATATTCGTCCACCATGATGTAGCGAAAAATATTCTGATATTTTTTCAGAACTTCTGGAAATCGTTGAAAGACCTTGGCTGTGTACATCAAAATGTCATCAAAATCCAGCGCGTTTTGCTCTTTTAGCTTTTTCTGATAATTTGTATAAATTTTAGAAACCACTTCCTCGAAATATCCGCCAATGCCTTTTTTAAATTCCTCGGCATCAATCAATTCATTTTTGGCCTTGGATATAGCGCCTAGAATCGCTTTCGGCCGAAATTGCTCCACATCGATTTGCATCTCCTTCATTGTCCTTTTCATGAGAGCCAATTGATCCTGATCGTCAAAAATATTAAAACTGGTTTTGAATCCAATTTTATCAATCTCCCGGCGTAAAATTTTCACACAGATTGAATGGAATGTTCCCATAACAGGGAAGTTGGCATCTCCTCCATTGCTTTCAAGCAAACTTTTTATCCTCTCTTTCATCTCCTGCGCCGCCTTATTGGTAAAAGTCACCGCTAAAATATTTCCCGGCCTCACTCTTTTTTCGCAGATGAGATAGGCTACCCGGTGCGTCAGCGCCCTGGTTTTCCCCGATCCCGCCCCAGCAATAATCAAAACCGGCCCTTCGGTCGTAGTCACAGCTTCTTTTTGACTATTATTAAGCTTTTCTAAAATGTTGTCTTTCATAGCTAAATTATTTTATCACATTAGACTGACTGGACAAAACTTTTTTATTGTTATACTGTTTACACATAATAATTCATTAGCAAACATTGGTTGCGGCAGCGCCCAACGAATGTTTCGCCCCAAAACTATGGCACTCAACGCCAAACAAAAAGCCAGAGTAACTAAAGAAGTAAAAAGGCATGAAAAAGACTCCGGATCACCAGAATATCAAATTGCGCTTTTTACCGAAAGAATCAAAAAATTGACCGCGCATCTAAAGAAAAATACAAAGGATTTTCACTCTAGACGCGGGCTTCTTAAGATGGTATCCAAACGGAAAAAATTGATGGACTATCTCAAAAAAACAAATGAAAAAGCCTACAAAGCTTTAGTTAAAAAATTAGGATTAAAAGGATAACTCAACATGTCATTCCTGCGGAAGTAGGAATCTAGTGCAAAAATTAGATTCAATGACTAGATCCCGAGTCAAGCTCGGGATGAAAAATATAATATGTCTATATACAAAGAACAACGCGTAGGAGTTTTGGTTGACATTCAAAATCTCTATTATTCCGCCAAAGTCATCTACAAAAAGAAAGTTAATTTTGGACAGATTCTCCGCGCTGCAACCGGAGACCGGAAGCTCATCCGAGCCATTGCTTACGGAATAAAAACCTTGGAAGGACAGGAAAAAAATTTTTTTGAAGCTTTAGAAAAGCTTGGTTTTGAAGTAAAAACCAAGGATCTTCAGATTTTTCCCGGAGGCGCCAAGAAGGGCGACTGGGACGTAGGAATTGCTGTTGATGCCATCAAAATGTCCAAAAGCCTTGATGCTATCGTTCTCGTATCCGGAGACGGCGATTATATTCCTCTTGTAAAATATATCCAATCAACCACCGGATGCCGCGTGGAAGGGATAGCTTTCCAGGAATCTACCAGCAACAAGCTTATTGAAGAACTAGATAGCTTCACTAATCTTAGCGAGAATAAGAAGAAATTTTTGATATAAGTTGAAGCGACCCCAGCACCAATTCAAAAAAGAATTTATTATACTTTTAGTTTGGTGAATATTGTCGCCTTCGGCTTAAGTTTAACAAATATAAAAAGTCTTTCGAGCAAATTGGTGCGGGGTTCTCAATTTTGTATCCACTCGCTATCGCTCGCAGACAAAATTGGAAAAGGAGGTGTTAATTATGGATCCTAATTACATAGGAAGTGCAGGCTCAGATGCAGCAGCAGCCGGTTTTTTGGCTTTCTTTGCCGGATTTTTCATGATTATTTTGGTTGTTCTTCTTGCTGTCTATATTTTCATGGCAGTTTGCCTTATGAAAATTGCCAAGAAAACCAACACTCCTAATGGCTGGTTTGCCTGGATTCCGATTCTAAATGTTGTTCTGATGCTTCAAATTGCCAAAAAGCCAGTTTGGTGGATAATTCTACTTTTTATTCCGGTTGTAAATATGATTTGGATTGTGCTCCAGATTTTGGTTTGGATGGCCATATCTAGAGAATGCGGAAAAGAGGAATGGCTGGGAATATTAATTATAATTCCCGTAGCCAATATTATTGTTCCAGCTTATCTAGCTTTTTCCAAGAATAGTACAACTCCCATTCAGTCGGTTCCTCCTGTTCAACCAGTAGTTTAGAAAATGATTTAGACATAAAAACAAAGATGCCTGAAAAGGGCATTTTTGTTTGACAAAACATCGAAAATAGGCTAGAATCCAACTGCTTTAAAAGCTACTAAAAAAACTTAAAAAGCCTTTGTTAATGCGTTAATTAAACTCAAAACGCAAAACTCAAAACGCAATCCGCCGACTGGCGGATAAAGCTAAAAACTTAAAACTTTTAGTTTTAAGCTGTAGCTTTAAACTTTGAGCTTTGAACTTTGAGCTTATTATATATACGTCATTAGCGCAAGGCTAGTACGCAAATCATGCAAAGTAAAAAATGGTCTCTCCAGATCGGAGGGCGAATTCTGGAAGTCGAAACAGGGCTTCTGGCAGGCCAAGCCAACGGAGCCGTAACTGTCCGTTATGGCGACACGGTGGTTTTGGCCACAGCCGTTATGAGCAAATCCGCTTCAAAAATCAGCGGCTATTTTCCGTTGATGGTGGACTTTGAAGAGCGCTATTATGCCGCCGGAAAAATCAAAGGATCGCGCTTTATTAAGCGTGAAGGCCGTCCGTCTGATGATGCCATCCTCTCCGGTCGCGCTGTTGATCGGACTATCCGCCCTTTATTTAACCACCGGATGCGAAATGATGTCCAAGTTGTTTTAACTGTCCTGTCTTATGATGGAGAAAATGATCCGGATATTATTTCAATTATCGCCGCTTCAGCCGCCCTTTCTATTTCCAACATTCCCTGGGGAGGCCCTGTAGCCGCTGTAAGAATCGGACGGGTTAATAACGAGCTTATTCTAAACCCAGTAAACGGCGAGGTTTCTGAAGGCGATCTTGATCTTCTGATTTCTGGAACGAAGGATAAAATAAATATGATTGAATGCGGATCAAAGGAGGTTCCAGAAACCGATATGATCCAGGCTTTGGCCTTTGGGCAGGAAGCTATTAAGAAAATTGCCGCTTTTTTAGAAGAAATCCAAAAAGAAATAGGCAAAGAGAAATCGCAGCCAGCGCTTGTTCAAGGCTCAGATGAATTTGAAGCCAAAGTAAAAGAAATCCTTCTTTCTGAAGGACTAGCTGAAGCTCTTTATGATAAAAACAAAAAAGTTATTGAAGAAAAAACCAAAGCTATCCAGGAAAAAGTGGAAGACTTTATAAAAAATGCTTATCCTGAAGAAACTGATAAATTAAAAGAAATCGCGGAAATTGTTTTTGAAGAAGTTTCAGATGAAATAGTCCATCAAAATGTTTTGGAAAAAGAGCAAAGGCCAGATGGAAGGAAATTGGATGAAATCAGACACATTGAATGCAAAGTGGGCATTTTGCCGAGAACTCATGGAACCGGGCTTTTTACCCGCGGAGAAACACAAGCGCTGACTGTTACAACGCTTGGTTCTCCCGGCGACCAGCAGATCATAGACACAATGGAAGTGGATATGAAAAAAAGATATATTCATCACTATAATTTTCCTCCTTTTTCAGTCGGAGAAACAAGGCCGATGCGCGGTCCTGGAAGACGAGAAATCGGGCATGGAGCGCTCGCAGAAAAAGCGCTTGTTCCGGTGCTTCCAGAAAAAGAAGACTTTCCATACACGATTCTTCTTGTGTCAGAAGTGCTGTCTTCCAATGGATCTTCTTCCATGGCTTCCACTTGCGGATCAACACTGTCGCTTATGGATGCAGGAGTGCCTATAAAGAAGCCGGTCAGCGGCATTGCCATGGGAATAATCGTCGGAAAAGATAAAAAATTTAAAATTTTGACCGATATCCAGGGACTCGAAGATCATTATGGAGACATGGATTTCAAAGTAGCCGGAACAGATTCTGGAATTACCGCCATGCAAATGGATGTAAAGGTCGATGGAGTAACTCTCGACATGTTAAAAGCAGTTCTGCAGCAATCCCACCAGAATAGACTGGAAATATTGGAAAAAATTACTGCTGCCATTGCCTCTCCGAGAACAGAAATGTCTCAATATGCTCCAAGAATTATCATCATGAAGATAAATCCCGATAAAATCAGAAATGTTATTGGAACCGGCGGCAAGATAATCAATGAAATTATTGATGAAACCGGAGTTCAAATCGACATAGAAGACGATGGATCTATTTTCATCACTTCCCCAGACGAAGCTTCAGCGGGAAAGGCGAAAGAATGGATTGACAATCTTACTCATGAAGTGAAAGCCGGCGAGGTCTTCAATGCTCGCATAACAAGAATCATGAATTTTGGCGCCTTTGCTGAAATTCTTCCCGGACAAGAGGGGCTTATACATATTTCTGAAATAGCCGATAGAAGAATAGAGAAAGTAGAAGATGTTCTGAAAATCGGCGATATTATTCCAGTTAGAGTAAAAGAGATCGATTCTCAAGGAAGAATTAATCTTTCAGCAAAAGCGGTTACAAAAATAACTTAGTTTTACAAAATTAACTTCTGTGGTAAAATAAAAGCGAGATTGCTCGCTTTTATTTTTTATTAAGTAAAACCATGTTTCAGCCGAATGCATCCTCTTCTTTGTCTGAAAAAGAAAACGAAAATAACCAGAAAAATTTGAATTTATCTCAAGATAAGGACTATATAGTGGAAAATATTCCGGTTTTTTCCATGAAAAAAGATTTGGAAAATATCGATAATCCTAGCTACACGAACCATTCTGCCGCTGAAATATCCGATACCGCGCAAAAAAATTCAGAGGTGCTGTCGGAAAAAGAAAAAAAAAGTCCATTTTTATCCCAGCCAGCCTATCAGGATATTTCTGTCGAAAAAACACAAAAAAAAACCAATTGGCAATTATTGATCCTGCTGTCTATTTTCATATTTTTATTTCTGGCTTCGGGAGCAATAATTTATTATTATTCAATAACAAAAAATAGCGATAAAGACACATCCATTTCTTCTGAAACAGTTCCTCCCAAAGAAGAAGCCATTGTTTTTTCTATTGAAAAACCCAATTATCTTCCTATGGACATTGCCAATTCCGATAGCGAGAACGCCCGCCAAGCAATTAATAAATACGCTGAAAAAGTTTTGGCATCAGGATCGCTTGCCCCCGCTGAATTCATAGTGATAGATCTTAAAAACAATCCTATCGGATTTGGAGAATTTGCTTCTAAGATAGGAATTAGTTTTTCCCCAGAACTGCTTTCAAGCCTGGAAACAGAAAACAAATTCAGCTTATTCATATATAACAGCAGCAACAGAGCGAGATTAGGGCTTGTTATTGATTCGAAAGATGATTATAAGCTTAAAGCATCGATTTTTCAGGAGGAATCCGATCTTCCTGAAAAACTAAAACCCCTCTTACAGAATATTTCGTTTACAACTGAAAAAAAGTCTTTTAGCAGCGGGAGCTATGCCAATACTGAAATTAGATACATAAATCTGATCTCTCCGGAAGATTTGACCGTTGATTACACGATTTATAAAAATAAACTCATTATTGGAACAACTAAAATGACTATACAGTCAATCATGGATTACATTGATAATCGACCGGAAACAAAAGGCGTTCAGGACATTATTGAATAAAATAAGAAAAAAAATGCAGGACGTGGCACGTAAAGTCCGACGTAATGTCGGACCACGTGCCTATAGCGTGATGAAATTCATCTTGAGATGAATTTTATTCTATGCTGTGGATAACTTGTTAGCAACACGGGTTTGCACGTTAAAAACTGATAGAAAAAGCATTCTCATTTTAGAATCGCCGGCATTAACTCATTCATAGACCTTTATGTTTTATTTTGCAAAAAGACAGATTCAAGCCATTTAATGATCCAGCATTGACTTTTCGGTTTTTTTTTGTTATAATTAGAAAGTATTGGACATTAAAAACATAAAAAAAGCATGGCAAGATAGTTTTCAATCGCAATTTCCCCCTATTTGCGATTGAAAACCATCTTGCTGTCCAAGTGTCCCGCTACCAACGCGTCGGGACCGCCTCCGATTCTGACCGGAGGACCCTAAAAATAAAAACAAACAAACTTTTTAAAACAAAAACAAAAAATAAAAAGTTAAAGTTCTTTTATATCCAAAGGCGAAAGCCAGAGGATGGCAAGAGAAGAGCAATATGAGTCAGACATAGTGCCAAAGGCATGTACATAAAATACTTGTTGCCTATAATCATCGATGCCTCTCACCCGGGCTAAATGATTTCCGGCTAACATGTTAGTACATGACAAACACTGGGCGCTTCAGCCTATAATTTTTATTTATTGGGCGTTAGAAGCGCCCGGTTACCATACCTAATGCATAATTAGCAAAGTCACCGGAAGGTGTTTTTTTTGTTGCCAAAAATGTATAATAGAAGCATGCCCATTACTCAAAAAAGATCATTTGGCAACATCGGCGAAAAAATTGCAGCCCGTTATTTAAAAAACAAGGGTTATGAAATTATTGAGACAAATTACCAGAACAATTCCGGACGAAGGCTGGGGGAAATTGATATTATTGCCCGGGAAAAAGGCACGCTGGTCTTTGTAGAAGTAAAAACCAGGGAAATGCAGAAATATCAGAATACTTTGCCGGAGGAAAACATAACTTATGGAAAATTAAGAAAATTGGCTAAAATTGCCAGTGTTTATCTAAGACAAAAGAGAGATTTTAGGGAAGACTACCGTTTTGACGCCATTTCTGTCTGGCTTGACCTTAAGCGAAAAAAAGCTAAAATAAAGCATATCATAAGCTTGTAAAATTTTTAGACATGTAATTTATTTTTTGATATAATTGTACTAACAAAACTTGGCTAATTATTAAGTTAAAATGCATGTCGCTAGATAAAAAAACACTTGGGGAATTAAAAAATCTCTTACTTAAAGAAAAAACCGACCTGGAGAACGATTTATCGAGAATTGCTCGTCCGGTTGATAAAAGAGAGGGGGATTATGAAACCAATTTTGAAGAAATCGGCTCGGATAAAGACGACAACGCAACCGAAGTCGACCAATATACAGGCAACATATCAGTTGAAACAACTCTCGAGAGAAAACTGCAAGATGTTTTGACCGCCCTTGAAAAAATTGAAAAAGGAGCTTATGGAATATGCGATAATTGCAAAAAAGAGATTGACATTAACAGGCTTCGTGCCAATCCCAGCGCCAGAACTTGCATTAAATGCAGTTAGTTCTTTGCAAACTGCCAGCCAGGCGGGTGGGTTTTGTGCAAATATACGAATGTACGAATATAGAAAAATCAATGCGTTTTTATTTTTGTTAATACTTATCGACCAGCTATCAAAATATATTATCCGCACTAGTGGCGGATTTTATATTTGCAACAAGGGAATAGCTTTTGGTCTTAATTTTTTTTGGATAGCATTTATATTATTACTAATTATCATTCTTTTTGTTATACACCAAATTACTAAGTCCAAATTTCCAATTTCTAATAAAATCCCAAAGCCTAAATGCCTAATTAGAAATTTAAGCATTAGACATTTTATTAGAAATTGGAAATTGGAAATTGGAAATCGTTTATGGATAATTTTACCAGTTTCATTAATCGTGACAGGAGGAGTATCTAATTTAATAGACAGGCTTCATTATGGTTGCGTAACAGATTTTATTGACCTCAAAATTTGGCCGGTTTTCAATCTAGCTGATATTTATATTACAATAGGAGCAATAATAATCATGAAACATATAGCATGCAACATGCAATATGCAACAAAAAAAAGTTAATCTCTGTTACATGTTATATGTTTTGTGTTATATGAAACTATGTCTTCTAAAGTTCTCTCCGCCGCCACAATCGGCCTAAAAAGCGAACTAGTTGAAGTGGAAGCTGATGCCGTTTCCGCCGGTCTTCACGTTTTCAATGTCGTTGGACTGCCGGATACAGCCGTGAAAGAATCACGCGACCGAGTCGGATCTGCCATTCGAAACAGCGGTTTTTTGCCGCCCCATCGCGCCGGAAGAGTGACTATAAACCTGGCCCCAGCCGATCTCAAAAAAGAGGGGCCGATTTATGACCTCCCGATGGCTCTTGGTTTTCTGCTCTCTACCAATCAAATACATTTTGATATCCAGAAAAAGCTTTTTTTGGGAGAACTTTCGCTTGATGGAAAAGTTCGTCCCATAAAAGGCATTCTTCCCATGGCAATTATGGCTAGAGAAAAAGGAATAAAAGAATTTTATATTCCATCCGAAAATGCAAAAGAAGCCTCTATTATCGAAGGAATAAGTATTTTTCCCGTTTCTACGCTAAATGATCTTATCTCCCATCTACTTGGAGAAAAGCTGATTGATCCAGCTGATAAAATAAATCTCGAGGAGTTATTTAATAATAGTAGCCATTTCATCGATATGTCCGACATACGCGGCCAAGAGCACGCTAAGCGTGCTCTTGAAATTGCCTCTGCCGGAAGCCATAATGTCATTCTTAACGGCCCTCCTGGATCCGGAAAAACGCTTCTTGCCAAAACTATGCCATCAATCCTTCCGAAGCTGACCATCCCGGAAGCCTTGGAAATAACCAAAATATATTCCGTCGCCGGACAGTTGCAGCGGAATTTGTCGCTTATTACCCAAAGGCAGTTTCGATCCCCTCATCACAGCGCCAGTGCGGTTTCTTTGGTCGGAGGAGGCGCTTACCCGCGCCCCGGAGAAATCAGCCTGGCTCATCGCGGAATTTTATTTCTAGACGAATTTCCGGAATTTTCCCGCGGAGTTCTGGAAAATCTGCGCCAGCCTCTGGAAAACGGAACTATTTCAGTTTCTCGCGCCCAGGGAACATTGGAATTTCCAGCTCGCTTTACGCTTATAGCCGCTATGAATCCTTGCCCCTGCGGAAACGCCACTGATCCTGAAAAGATATGTTCCTGCAGCCCATCTAGCATTATAAAATATCAAAGAAAAATTTCCGGACCGATTCTTGACCGCATCGATCTCCATGTCGAAGTGCCCAGGCTGAAATTCGAAAAGCTCTCCGGAGACAGCTTGTCTGAAAAATCAGCAGACATAAGAAAAAGAGTGGAAAAGGCCAGATTCATCCAAAAAGAGCGCTTTATTGGATTAAAAATCATCAATAATAGCGAAATGGAGTCCCAACAAATAAAAAAATTCTGCGCGCTCGATCCAAATTGCATCGAGCTTATGAAAAAAGCCGTCAGCAGCCTCCATTTGAGCGCCAGGTCATATTATCGTATAATCAAAGTCGCCCGAACCATTGCCGATCTCATGGAATCTGAAAACATCAAGTCGGAGCATATTGCGGAAGCAATCCAATACAGATTCAAGACAGAATAACCATAAAATTCTAATGAATAGATTTTTAATTTTTAGATTATTTTTTGCAATCATCCTGACTTTTTTTGCCTGCAAAACTTCTGCCTTTTTTTCCAGCAGAAGTATTGCTTTTGATAATTCTCCAAAAAAAATCACAATAAACGACAACGGATCGCGTTTTGAAACAACTGTTGCTGCCAATACTGTTTCTGGCTCATTGGACGAAAAAAATATTAAATTGGGCGATTATGATCAGATTATTCCCACAAAAGATGCTCGGATCTATCCCGGCATGAACATAGAAATCCGAAGAGCCATCAAAATGAAGGTGGAAGCGGACGGAAAAGAAATGGAGATTCACACTCTCGAAAAAACCATTTCAAAATCGCTTTCGGAAAATAATATAGTTCTTGCCAGACTCGATAAAACCGATCCCAGCCTTGATTCTCTCCCGCAGAACAATATTACCGTGATAGTTACCAGAATCAATGTTGAAGAAATTACCAAACAGGAAGATATTGACTTCAAGATAACCGCCAAGAATGATTCTAAGCTGGGATGGAGGGAAAAGAAAGTTGAAACAAAGGGAGAAAAGGGAATAAGGGAAGTAAAATACAAGATTACCTATAAAAACGGCAAAGAGGTTTCCCGGGTAGTCCTCAATAAATCGGTAATTAAGGAACCAATAACACAAGTGGAAGTCCAAGGCACCTATGTCAAAACTGGAAAAGCCCAAAAGGGGCAAGGGACATGGTACGCCTTCAAAGGCGGCATGTACGCCGCCAGCCTTACTATTCCCCGCGGCGGCTTTGCCAAGGTAACCAACACGGCTAACGGAAAGTCAGTAATCGTAGAAATTAACGACAGCGGACCATACGGCAAAGGCCGCATTATTGATCTTGATAAGCCTGCTTTCGCCAAAATCGCCTCGCTTGGAGCAGGGGTGATTGGAGTGAAGGTGGAAGAGGTGTTAAATTGACGCGAAGCGTCATCCCGCACTTGCCTGCCCGCCTTTGGAGGGATGCGGGATCCATTCAAAAATATTTATCGGCCAGATTCCCGTTTTCCTGCCTCGACGGCAGGCGGGCGCGGGAATGACACATTATTATGAAACCTAAAAAATCTCTCGGACAAAATTTTTTAAAGGACAAAGAGGTTCTTACAAAAATAATTAGAGCTGCAAATTTGGATGCGGATGATTTAGTGATTGAAATTGGACCGGGACGTGGCGCGCTTTCATCTGAAATAAATAAACACGTTAAGAATTTTATTATGATCGAAAAGGATTATAATCTTGCTGATGAAATCGCGCGTAATTTTCAATTTTCAATTTTCAACCCGCCTGCCGACGAGGCAGACTCTCAATCAATTTTCAATAATCCAATTTTGAATTTTAAAAATAAAGCTGCTGTTATTTCTGGCGATATATTAAAATTAAATTTGATTGAACTGATTAGTAAAAACAATTTTTATAATTATAAAGTTGTTGCCAATATTCCATACTATATTACTTCTCCTATCATCCAATTGTTTTTGGAAACAGAATTTCCGCCAAAAGAAATGCTTCTGACGGTGCAAAAAGAAGTCGCTGAAAGAATTTGCGCAAGTCCTGGAAATATGAGCATTTTAGCCGTCAGCGTGCAATATTATGCCAAGCCAAAACTGCTATTTTATGTTGATAAAAACGCTTTTTGGCCGGTGCCGGAAGTAGACAGCGCAGTGATAAAAATATCAGATATTAAAAATAAAATATCAAAAATAGAGTCAAAAAAATTCTTCAGAGTAGTTAAGGCCGGGTTTTGCGCCAAAAGAAAAACTTTGCTAAATAATTTGTCTTCAAGTTTTCATCTGGACAAAAAAACAACGGAAGAAAAAATAAAAAAAGCCGGAATAAATCCGGGAGCAAGAGCGCAAGAGTTATCAGTTGAGGACTGGAAAAAATTGACAAAATTTTTATAAAAAATTTTATCATCCCAGGCTTGCCTGCCCGCCTTTGGAGGGACCTGGGATCTAGTCATATAATTTTATTTTTATACTAGATTCCCGCCTGCCTACCGGACAGGCAGGCTTTCGCGGGAATGACAAGCATTGAAACTCAAAAATTAAACTTGCCTAAATTATCCACAAAAATAATTTTTATCATTATCAATAAATAAACGGATACAGTTCCCAAAACCCACCAAAAAACTTTCCGCGGGTTTATTTTTTTAGAAATCACTATTGTATAATTTATCGCTCCAAAAATCAGCGCCCACAAAAAAAGCCTTCTTTCATTTAGCAAAAAAACACTCAAAATATAAGAACAAAAGTGGCAAATAGCCACGATCAGTCTTGCATTTTTTTTTCCAAAAATCACCGGGATCGTCCAAATGCCATATTTTTTGTCGCCTTCAATGTCCTTAAAATCTTTTATGGGAATTGAGATTGTATAGCAAACAATAAGCAGCAAAATTATCCGCCAGTTTAAGGTATAAACTGTCTGATCGGGAGATATAAGAATATATCCCAGAAAAAGAACCATGAGAGATGCCAAGGAACTCACAAGTGTTGCGGCAACAGGAAATTTTTTGAGCCGAAAAGGCAAAGAAGAATAAAACCAGGCGATAATCTGGTAGGTAAGGAGCAGCATAAAAAAATTAAACCCAATCGTAACACCTCCCAATAGCGACAGCAGAAAAAGAACCGCCCCTAACTGCGCGTATTCTGAAATTTCAAACATTCCTTTCGGAAGCGGACGATCAGGATTAGAAATTTTGTCAATTTCCAAATCATAAATATCATTAAATACAACAGAGGCAATCCAAGCCAGGAAAACACTGGTTAGAAGCACAAAAACAGCTTCTATTGAAAAGATATTTATAGCCAAATTTTCCCTAAAATTTAAGAAACCGAGTCCGATTCCGAGAAAAAAAAGCCCGCCATGATAAACCAATTGCGGATAGCGCAGATTGGCAATCATAGAAAAAAACTTTTTTGAATTTATAAGATAAAAAAGAAAAAGCAGAAGCAAAATCAGGATAGGAAAATAAAAAAGTTCCACTTTATAGGCAAAAGCATGTCTAAAAGTCAAAGAGTCGATTCCCAATATTTTTTGCGGAGCGCCGAAAAACTGGGCAATTTCAAAAGATTTTATTTCAAAAAAATTTTTTGTTCCAAAAACAGAATTATAGGCAAAAAAGAAGATGGAAGGAAAGCTGCCCATAAAAAACAAGATTATATAAACAACAGCCGAAGATACGACTGTTTTAATCCAATTTTTTGTTTTAAGGTACACTGCTCCGGCGCACATAGCAATCGCCAAAAGAAAAGTTATTCTTGTCCCGAAATAGACAATTCCAGAAGGAAGATTGCCAAAAATGGTAAGGAATTGATTTTTGAGATCTCCTGCGCCGCTAATTATATAAAAACTCCAAAAAAGCTCCCCTTTGGTTTTAGCCATATCCAAAAAAGGAGGAGGTAAAATAAGAAGCGAAGCCCAAATAAGCAGATAAGCCAATTTTTGAGGGTTTAACTTTAAAAAAAGGCTTAAATAGAGCCAGATTATGATAAAAGTGATTATAAAAAAGTAAAAGTTGTGAATATATTCAATAATCAGCTGATATTCTGATATTTTTGCCGACCTGGCAACAAATTGTTCTGTAAAAACCCGCAGCATTATGATGGATGAAAAAATCCCGGCCCAGGCCAAAAGAGAGATCTTCGTTTCCAGGATATTTTCAAATATTTTTTCTATCTTCCACATATGTTTAGTTTAGCAACTTATTAGCATTTTTGCTATTCACATCATTTTAATTTCTATGGTATAATTCAATTACAATGAAATTAAGAAATTTTAATTTGTCGCTTCTCATTTTAGCCGGCTTAATGTTTTTGAGTTTTGCCTTTTTTGTCGTTGCTGACGAAAAAAACAGCACCGCAAATAATGTATTTTTGGATTCCGATCTGGACGATCTTACTGA
>JAKLFF010000040.1 GCA_022711335.1 Patescibacteria group bacterium
GGCTGGTCTCTAGCTGACATGAATGTGCAAGGCGGCGGTTATAATCAGCATCGCGTATTCTTCAAAAGGACTGCTGCTCAACGCTATATGAACCTGTTGATAGCTATGGGTGCAAAACATCGTGATTATTAGAAATGAAGGTATTATGTGGGGTAATGTAGTAATTGGAAAGGGTGCATTTTACAAGTAATTAGTATTGCCCGCTTGGTGAAATTGGTAGACACAAGGGACTTAAAATCCCTCGCTTACGCGTACCAGTTCGACTCTGGTAGCGGGCACCAAGAATAGTATTATACTAGCAACCGTTGGAAACAGTGTACTGCAATGGATAATGTTATCCGTAACATTTTAAGGAGAATGAAATGAATAATACCTATGCAGACTTTTTGAAACAACTGATTGAGCAGCTCTTTGCAGAAGATGAACAACGTGGGCTACGTTCAGCATACTGTTATCTGTGCAATACGCTTAACATGCCGCATGTCACAAGTGTTATACCGTCACCTGAGAGTTG
>JAKLFF010000041.1 GCA_022711335.1 Patescibacteria group bacterium
CCCATTGCCGCCTGAGTCCTGTCTGTTTCCAAAGACACAGACACATCCGCATGGGCATAAACGGCCGCAGATAGCGTCATGCAAAGACTGATGAGGAGAGTCGGGATTGTTTTTTTAAGATTTAAAGCCATGTTTGGTTTTATATTCATCCGCGGAATTTAATCTTTGCGCAATAGCGTTTTTCGAATTTAAATTTAAATCTTCCACCTGGAGGGGCTTTCATTGGGAAAAACAAAGTGACGAAGCAATCTTTCGTTCATACACCGAGATTGCTTCGCTTCGCTCGCAATGACAGCCTTTTATCTGGTCTAAATGGAAAATTTTTTATAAAACCAAATATCCTCCCAACGGATCAAATATTATTCTTAAGTTTATAATAAATCGTTTTAATCTCCAAATAAGTTTGGGTGTCCCAAACCGTGTTCAGTGAATTTTCAATTTCTGATGTCTCGTGATATGTCGAGTGAATCAGAAAATTCTGAATGAATGCTTTTTGTTTGTCCAGTGT
>JAKLFF010000005.1 GCA_022711335.1 Patescibacteria group bacterium
AAAAAATAAAATTCCTTTTTATGTTGCCGCCGATCGGCCGGGAACTTATCTTGAAACAACGGTCGGAGAATCGGCCTATGCCAACGGCGAACCGGATGCGAATACAGTCGGGCTCTGGCATCTGGATGAAAAAAACGGATCGGGAGCATATATCCTTGATTCGTCCGGGAACAACAATAACGGAACTCTTGGATCGGGAACGTCTGCTCCTTCTTTTACGCAAGGAAAAATTGGAGGCGCCAGGAGTTTTGACGGGAGCAATGATTATATTTACATAAGTAGTGATTCTATGCTTCCTTCCGGGACATCAAACAGAACTGTGGATTTTTGGATCAGGCCTGATTCTGCTACTTCTGCGACCAGAATTATTTCTTATGGTTCTTGGTCTGTCAATAATGCTTTTGATATAACATTTTATACTAATAACAAAATAAGAGTAGTCAGCCATACTAATAATTATTGTAGTACCAATGGAGTTACATTGGATGCGTGGAATTATATTGCACTTTCACTTGATAGCCAGGTTTTATCGATTTACATAAACGGCAAGCTTGATTCCGTACACTCGACATCTATTAATACTGTTCTTAATAGTGGGGAATGGCGAATTGGTCATGAATTGTCCACACGTGAAGGTTATACGCCGTTTAACGGTATTATCGATGAAGTCCGCATTGATAACACCGCCCGCACCCCCGACGAAATCCGCCAAGCTTACGAAGTCGGAAGAAGAACCCATCCTATCACTATTAATTTTGCCGCATCTTTGGATTCCGGCAATCTCATTTCCGGAACAGCCGACACTTCTTTCACCATCAACTCCCAAACCTACGGAGCCCAAAACAAAGGAGACAACATATATGTAGGAGAAAAAATAATAGTCAAAGAAAACTATGACGGAACGGAATATATGGCTCAAGGTACAGTCTCCGGAGTGAATGTTTTAACCGGGGCCATTACCGTCCAATCCTGGGACAGCGGATCCACCGCTCCATCCGGCGGATATACCACCGGAGCGGTGCTTTTCAAATGGCAAAGGGAGTATTGGGACATCACCGGACCGATGGATGACCAGATCAATGAGACAACCAGGCTGACAATCAGGCAGACTGACGGTGGCGAAGGGCGGACCGTATATCTCGATGATTTTGAATCGCTGGACAATTATCTCACTGATCCGGCCGCGTCCGGCAATATTGCATCGTCATTTAACCGCTATTTCCAATACCGCTCCATCTTTTCAACTTCGGATACCAATGTGAGCCCGTATCTTTCCAGCGCTTCCGCATATTATGCCGATGAATATGGAGACAAGAATGTTTATAAAGGCCGGGGGAATTTCCAGATGCGGGGAAATATGAAAGCGCATTGAGCTCATTTAACATTGACCTCGCTTTGTCATTCCCAACTTGATTGGGAATCCAGTGAATAAGCCAAAATATCAGACTAGGTTCCCGCTTTCGCGGGAATGACAATTAAGTACAAACTTATTTTTATATAATGGCTTATTCCAGATAAGGAATGAGAATTAATTAAAATCAGTTAATTAATAATTGAAAACATTTTATGCTGAAAGTTGAATTTAATAATCTTTCCAAAAGCCCGATAAGGAAAATCTTTTTGGAAAAAATAGCTGGAGAAACTATCATAAAGAGCGGCGTTTTAGACGCCAAAAAAAAGGAAATTTCCATAAGCTTTGCGGATGTTGGCGAAGAAAAAATAAAGAACCTCAATAAAAATTTCCGGAAAAAAAACAGCCCGACGGATGTCCTGACATTTGCGGAATATGGGAATCAGGGGGAAATAAAAAAAATTGTGGATAAGAAAATATTTCTTGGAGAGATAATTTTGTGTTATAATGACATAGCCAAATATTGCAAAAAGAATAAATTGGTTCTTGAAAAGGAGCTGGCCAAAGTCGTGTCTCACGGCGTCTTGCATTTGCTTGGGTTTCGACACGGAAAGAAGATGTATAAAATACAATTTTTAATTTCGAATTTTGAATTTTGAAATAAATTCGAATGAATGAATTTTAAAACATGAATTACGATAGAGTGTCAGGGATTAGTGTTGATTTTTGGAAAAATTGTTTCTAAATTAAAAAATTAAATCATTATTTCAAAATTCGAAATTCAAAATTATCCATCTATGAATCGTTTCCAACAATTCAAAAAAAGTTTTGCGCATGCCGCGCGCGGATTGACATACGTGGTAAAGCATGAAAAAAATTTCCAAACCGAGCTGGTTGCAGCCCTGCTGGTTATTTTGGCGATTTTGTGGTTTGAAGTGACACGTGCGGAAATGGTCGTGCTTCTTTTGGTTATTGCCGGAGTTTTGGTTATGGAGCTGTTCAATACCGTTGTGGAAAGGGTAGTGGATATTTTAAAGCCCCGGGTCCATCCGTATGCCCGGCTGATCAAAGATTTGATGGCGGCGTCGGTTCTGGTCGCGTCGATTCTGGCTCTCCTTGTTGGAATTTTGATATTTTTTCCGTATATCGCGGAAATGTTTTAAAAAATTTTATAATTTTTGAATTTTTAATTTTATAAATAAATCTTAATTTTATAATTTTTAAACCAAGATGCGGGTTGCCATTAAAAATTCGGATATTAAAAATTATTTAAAAATTACAAAATTACAAAATTAAAAATTATTGCATCATGTCCAAAAAAGATACAATTTGCGCTATTGATGTCGGTTCATCCAATATACGGACAATTATCGCCCAGCTGGTTTCGGCTGAAGAAAAACCGAGAATCATCGGAGTCGGGGTTGCGCCTTCGGCTGGGGTGAGGAAAGGCGTGATTGTCGATCTTGAGGAAACGGTAAAATCAATAAACAGCTGCGTCGAGCAGGCGGAGCGGACGGCCGGATTGAACGCGGAAAACGCAATCATAAGCGTCGGCGGAAGCCATATCGTTTCCCAATATTCAAAAGGCGTCATTGCGATCGGACGGGCGGACGGAGAGGTGACGGAAGACGATATTTCCAGAGTAATTGGAGCAGCCCAGGCTATTTCTATTCCGCCGAACAAAGAAATTCTGCATATCATTCCAAGAGATTATTCGCTGGATGACCAAAAAAATATAAAAGATCCGCTGGGGATGAATGGCGTAAGATTGGAAGTGGATGCCATGATTGTCGAGGGATCTTCGCCTTTCATAAAAAATCTGGTTAAATGCGTAGAGCAGGCCGGAATATCTCCGGACAATCTGGTGCTTTCTTCGCTGGCTGCGTCCAAAGCAGTCCTTTCCAAAAGGCAAAAAGAGCTGGGCGTGGTGCTTGTCGACATCGGAGGAGGAACGACGTCAGTCGCGGTTTTTGAAGAAGACGATCTTCTCCATGTGGCGGCTATTCCAGTTGGAGGAAACCACATAACGAACGATATCGCCATTGGCTTGCGCACTTCCATTGAAGTGGCGGAAAGGGTGAAGCTGGAATATGGCAGCGCCCTTCCCCTGGAGATCGGAAAAAAAGAAAACATAAACCTTTCCAATATCGATTCCAACGAGGAAGGAATGGTTTCCCGCCAGCATGTTTCGGAAATTATCGAAGCGCGGCTTGAGGAAATTTTCAGCCTGGTCAATAAGGAGCTGCGCATAATCAAAAAAGACAAGCTTCTTCCCGGAGGAGCGGTTCTTGTCGGCGCGTCCGCCAAGCTTCCTGGCGCGGTCGATTTGGCCAAAAATTGTCTGGGGCTTCCGGCGCAAACCGGCTTCCCGATTCCTTTGGGAGGGCTTGTGGATAAGGTGGATGACCCGTCTTTCGCGGCCAGCGTAGGCTTGATTATGTGGGCGTTTGAAAACCGGGAATCCGGAAGAAAAGGCAGGTTTGGCAACAAAATAGCCGGAAATATATCAGGAAACGTCGGCGAGACAATGACAAGCATAAAGAAGTGGATGGGGAAGTTTCTACCGTAAAGGCGATATGCAGCTAATTTGACATGATATGTTGCAATGTGTTAAATTTAACTACCGGAGAATTTATAGATGTGATTTAAAATTCTTCGCCAAAGGTGGATCAGCCTATGGCTGAAAAAATCAAAAATCAAAAATCAAAATTACAATTCAAAATGTAAAATTTGAATGATAATTTGGGTTTTTCTTTTTGATTTTTTATTTGTCATTTTGACTTTTGCATTTTGCATTTTGATTTTGAAAAAAATAATTTTTTCTAACATTTTTAGTTATTGCTTTTGACTTTAAAATAAGCAGGAACTATAAACTATAATCATGGCCGAAATAAAACCACCCGTGGAAACATTTGCGAGAATAAAAGTCGTTGGCGTCGGAGGATCCGGCGGCAGCGCGATAAGCCGGATGATCGAATCAAAACTTCGGGGTGTTGAATTTGTGGCGATCAACACGGACGCGCAGGCGCTTCATCACAACAAGGCGGCGGAGAAAGTGCATATCGGAAAAAATCTGACCAAAGGCCTCGGTGCCGGAATGAATCCGGATATCGGGCGCCAGGCGGCCGAAGAAAATCGCGATGAAATCCAGGACGTGCTCAAAGGCGCCGATATGGTTTTTGTTACTTGCGGATTGGGCGGCGGCACCGGTTCCGGCGCGGCGCCGATTGTAGCGGAAACGGCCAAGGAAATCGGAGCGCTTACAGTCGCTGTTATCACAAAACCTTTCAGTTTTGAAGGGGCGCAAAGAAGAGCGATTGCCGATGAAGCGCTGGAAAATCTCAAAGAGCGCGTTGATACTTTGATCACAATACCCAATGACAAGCTTCTGCAAATTATCGATAGGAAAACAACCTTGATAAACTCGTTTAAAATCGTGGACGATGTTCTCCGCCAGGGCGTGCAGGGAATTTCCGATCTTATCACCAAGCCGGGAATTGTGAATGTGGATTTTGCCGATGTCCGGGCGATTATGGCGGACAGCGGTTCAGCGCTCATGGGAATCGGAATTGGAACGGGGGAAAACCGTTCGGCTGAAGCGGCCAAGGCGGCCATCAACAGCCCGCTTCTCGAGCTTTCCATCGATGGCGCCAAGGGAGTGCTTTTCAACGTCAGCGGTTCAGTCGATCTTACCATGCTTGAAATCAACGAAGCGGCCAATATTATCACCGAGTCGATCGATCCCAATGCCAAAGTGATTTTCGGCGCGGTGATCGACGAAACGATGAAAAAAGGCGAAGTGCATATTACCGTCGTAGCAACCGGATTTGACGCGGAGCGGGTAAAAGAATCCCCCCTTGAAAAAATGAGCCGCATGACTATTGAAGATATGCGCGGCAAGGAAAAAGAAGAAAAAAAAGAAAGAATAACTTATCCGGAAAAAATGGAGCCGAAGATGATTATTCCGGAAAAAGTTCCGCCCAAACCCCAAAGAACTATCAATGTTTCCAATGATACAAGAAATCTTGAAGAAGATGATGACGATGAACTGGAAATACCGGCTTTTATCCGCAGAAAAATGGGGAAATAGAAACATGCAACATAAAGCATAAAGCATAAAGCAAGAAGCAAATGCCGCCATCCTGAGCTTCGACCCAAGTCGCTGGACCTAAGGTTCAACCTTTGGCATACTGCAGGAAAATAGGAATGATTCTTGAGATTTCAGGCAATGCCAATCAAGCATTGCCTTTTTAAATCCAAATAATTATCCACAGGGTGTTTTTTTTCTGCTGATTTTATGGTATAATAAAATAAGACATAACCTTAAATAAAAAAATGAAAAATAAATTTATACTGGGAGTGGTATTTTTTACTCTAGCGGTTTTTTGTGCTGGAAGCGTTTTGGCGCAAGAAGCTGAAAATTCTTCCTCTGTTCCGGAAAAAGATTCTGTTCAAAAAAATGAAGAAGGGGAGAAGGAGCGCAATCCGGATGAAGTTGAAAAACTCAGTCCGGAAGAAATAGAAAAACTCAGTTTCAACGAAATGAGGCTGGTGGCGCTGGTTAGCGCCGGAAACGTAAAAGTTGAAGAAAAAGGCGGCAATAATTTTGAAGTTTCTTTTGACATATTGAATCAGGAGGGCATCCAGCCTTATGTCAAATATGCTGTTAACCTTGTCAGCAGAGAAGATGACCGGGAAACGGTTTTAGACCAGAAAATTTATGACGAGATTCTCACTATCGGAAACGGGGAAATAATTCACCGAGCTGTGTCTTACGAAGCCCCCGAATATTTGAAAAGCGGAAATTATGCTTTGTTTCTCGAAGCGCGAAACAAAAGCGGTCTCCGCCTGGCTTATGTTTCGGCGGGAGAAATCAATCTTTCTGGCGGGGAGTCTAAAATAGAAATAGAAAATGACTCCTGCGTCATATTTTTTGGAGACGTCGATTTTCGCCTTAGCGGAAAAATTCCTTCTCAGGATGATTTGGAAAAACCGAATCTCAGGTGCAAAGCAAAAAATGTTTTTGGAAACAAAATTGAAGCTTATCTTGGAGTTGACATTCGTGAAAAATCATATCTTGGCGATTTAGGCGAACGTAAAATTTCGGAGAAAAAAAATCTTAATCCCGACGAAGAAAGAGAATTCAGGATAGATCTTGGATGCATTGATAAGATGAAAAGCCCTGTGCTGACGGTTTCCGTTTTTTCTGGAGAGGATCGGCAAATTTCCAGGATTGTCAACATTCCTTATTTTGGAAGCTCCGTATCTTTGTTTTATAACACCCGTCTTGACAAAGATTATTATTTGAGAAATGAAACGGCTAAAATAATTTTTGATATCCGTCCGTTTTATCCGGAAGGATCCGTTATTTCCTACAGCCTTAAGGAAAAAAACGGACAAAGCTGTTTGGAAGAAAAAAATCGGGAAAAGACTCTCGATAACTCGGGAATTATAAAAGAAGAGGAAAAAATTGCCAAAAATTGTTTTGATTTTACGCTCCATGTTTTCGTAAAAGACAAAGACGGGAATATTCTGGACGAAGAAAAACATTTCATCGAAAGCCGATCCAAGGAAGCCAAAGAAAAAGCGGAAGAATCAGCCAAAAAATCAAAAAGAAACAATATTATAGTTATTTCTTTTTTGGTAATCATCCTTCTTTTTGCTCTAGGCTTTTCCGTTTATAAAAAAATAAAATTCAGAAATATCAAATTTCCCTTGTTTTTGTTTTTTGTCTTTGGCGCTCTTTTTCTGGCGGTGTCTGAAGCAAAAGCGGCGACATATGTTTATACTGATGATATGGGAACTTTCAGTTATTCCTGTCATCCTAATTATGGAACAGCTCATTATGGAAACAGATTTATTGTCAATACCTATGACAATATTCCTCCTCGCGACGGCAATACTACCTATCATCATCCTGACGATAAGAAGATTTCTTTTTCCGCGAGTGTTGAAAGAGAGCCATTGGTTTGGGATTATGGGTGCTGGCGATATTACGGGGACTATTATGACTATCTTTCAAGGGCTGCGGCAAAAACATATGACATAAAAATAGGCGCTTACACCGTACGTGATGAGGAGTCAGATCCCAAAATGTGTCTAGCATATATTCTAACGGAAGAAAGCTACAATTGGTTTGCGTTAAATAATCATAGATATTATTCTGTTTTAGAAAAAACATCTCCCAGTTCGAACTGGTGGTCAGATTCAACGTTATCAAACACTGCTAATTTTATTTTCACAAGAAGCGGCATGGCCAATCCAAGATCCTGTAATTTTCCAATGTGGATTGTTTCCATAGGAGGAAAAATTACTGCCCAGTGGGTTTATAATGGAACCGGATCGTGCGGAAATAGAAATTGCAAGGGCGATTTTAAAATTATACCGGTGCCCAAATGCACGAGTTCAATTAGATCTGAAGGTGATCCCTTTTGTATTAATGGAACATCCTTTAATGAATGGACATACGATTGGGATCATGAATGTACCGGAACCGAGCTAAAATCAAAATGTAGGGGTACCGAAACGATAAATTGCTCTTACCCATTGAATCAAGGAGCATGCGGTTCGGCGGCCGGAGTGGCGTCAGCGACAAAACCGTTGTCCAACTTGTGTTCCGTGGGAACAAGCGGAGTGGGGCTTTCGTACGGTTGCGATAGTTGGATTTGGAAATGCACAGAAGATCATTCAACACGACGGTATTGCTCCCAGGATTGTTCCGCTCCCGTGATCCATAATCTTTGCAGCGGAACGGTTCCTTTGGTCGGTAATTTTGAAAAATGTCCTGAAGATGGCGTGGCGACTAATCCTGATAAATATTATTCATCTTGGCATTTTGCGGAAACTGGTTATTGCAATACGGGTTGCACTAAATCTTGCGAATATAAATGCAAGCCCGGGTTTGTTTTTGATGATTATACCAGGGGGCCGAACATAAGGTGCATTGTGCCTTATTGCAAAGGTTCTAATAATTTTCCAAACGCATATTTTTGTCCGGGAAGCGACACCGGTTTGTCCAGAATAGAATACTATGAATTGTACAGTTCCTGCGGAAGCAATAAATGCGCTTATGTTTGCAATCCCGGGTATTTTTATTATTCGGGAGTATGCAGGGAAAAACCAAAATGCGGATCGGCCGCCGGAGTTCCTACTTGCAACAAGCCTTCTGAAATCGGTCTTTGTACCCCACCTAATAAACTATACGGTACTATTTCCCAGGTTTCAGGTAACTGGCAATGGTCTTGCAGATCTTCTTATACAAGTTCTCAAAGAACCGTATGTACTGCTCCCATATCTTGTTCTTCTCCTTCCTGCGGCTCAGCTTCCAGCGAACGATATTGCATTGCTCCAACTTCCGATCTCTGCGTAAACAATACCAATACTCCGACGGTTGATTCATCTAATTCAGCAGAATTCAAATGGACTTGTTCCAATTCCGGAGGAAGTGTTGACTGTTCGGCAAATAAGCATTGTGTCACGGACGACATTTGGAAAGAAATAAATCCCTAAAAAATACTCCGATCTGTGGATAACTTTTGAAAAATTGAAAAAATCCTCGAAAAATCCGCCTCTTGGCGGATTTTTTGATTGTGGTATAATTATTGTTAGATATACTACATGTAGTAGTATATTAAAAGAATAGAGAAAAAATTTAAATCCCTAGCATTTGAAAAATAAAATCCCAAATACGAAATCCTAAATCCTAAATCAGAAACAATAATAAAATTCAAAAAAATAAATTTAAAACAGTTTAGAATTTTGAAAATTATAATTTTTTAATTTGTTTCGAATTTCGATATTCGAATTTCGGATTTGTAATTTTATGCTTTGCCCTTTTTGTTCTCATAGCGAAACAAAAGTAATTGATTCCCGCGACACTAATGACGGAAAAATAACCAGAAGAAGAAGAGAATGTGAAAAATGCCAGTCGCGTTTTTCGACTTATGAAGAAGTGGAATTGCTTCGTCTTTCAGTTGTCAAAAAAAATGGAAAGAAGGAAGAATACGATAAGCATAAACTCGAACATTCAATCAGAAAAGCATTGGCCAAGCGTCCAGTAACGGATGAAAAAGTCGCTAAGCTTATGGGAGATATTGAACTTTCCATTCAGGCACTTGAAAAATCGGAAGTGGCGACAAAAGAAATCGGAAAAATAGTCCTTGCGAAACTGCGGGACTTGGATGAGGTGGCCTATGTCCGGTTCGCCAGCGTCTACAAATCATTCGGAAGCATTGAAAGTTTCAAGAAAGAACTGGATTCGTTTGATAAGTAACTTTTATTCCACCTCTCCCCTCGGGAGAGGTCGCCCCGCTTGCGGGGCGGGAGAGGGGACTAAGCAATGTACATAAAACCACCACTGGAAAAAAAGAAGCTGGAAAGATGCAAAAAATTAAGAAAAACTGCCACCCCCCAGGAAATAATAGTCTGGTCAAGACTGCGAGCCAAAAGATTCCACAATTTGAAATTCAAAAGGCAATATCCTGTCGGAAAATATATAGTGGATTTTATCTGTCTGGATAAGAAACTGATAATTGAAATAGACGGCTTCCAGCATAAAGAAGAAAACCAGGAAAGATATGACAAAGAAAGAACAAATTATTTAGAAGAACTGGGCTTTAAGATATTAAGATTTTGGAACAATGAAGTGAATAATAACCTAGAGGGAGTATTTCTGAAAATAGAAGAATTTATTTAAACTTCCTCTCCTGTCCCTTCGGGACATCCTCTCCCGGAGGGAGAGGAGGAACTATTTAAATAAAAAAATTATAAATTAGGGCCGCTAATTAAACATTAAAACAAAAGCCATGAAAAAGGAGAAAAAAAGGGGAAAAAACAAAAAAAGGGGGGAAACTGGGGGAAGCAAGCAGGTTGAAGGCAAAATCCGCAAGGTAGTGAAAAGAAGCGGAGAAATTGTTCCGTTCAGCCAGAAAAAAATCGCGGAAGCGGTGTACAAAGCTTTCCGGGAGACCGGAGAAGGCGGCACCAGGCAGTCGGAACTGGTGGCGAAAAAAATTACAACCGTTCTCAACAAAAAATATAAGGCCGACTACATTCCTAACATCGAAGAAATCCAGGATCTGGTGGAAAAGGTGCTGATACTCATGGATTTTGACGAGACGGCCAAAGCCTATATTCTTTACCGCGACAAGCGGTCTAAAATCAGGGACACGGAAGCATCCCTGGCCGATGCCGTTGATCTCGTTGAAAGCTACATCAAGGAAATTGACTGGCAGGTGAAAGAAAACGCCAATATGGCCTATTCTCTCCAGGGGCTTAACAATTATGTGTCTTCAATAGTCAGCTCCAAATATTGGATGGACCGGGTTTATCCGAAATCGGTGAAGCGCGGCCATGAAGAAGGCGATTTCCACATCCATGACTTGGACAAAATCGCCGCTTATTGCTGCGGATGGGATTTGCAGGATCTTCTGATCAAGGGATTCACAGGCGTGTCCGGAAAACTTTCCTGCAAGCCGCCGAAGCATTTGAGGTCGGCTTTCGGCCAGATTGTCAATTTTTTCTACACGACCCAAGGAGAAACGGCCGGAGCGCAAGCCTTTTCCAATTTTGACACTTTGCTTGCGCCTTTCGTAAGATACGACAAACTCAATTATGAAGCAGTGAAGCAGGCGATGCAGGAATTTATTTTTAACCTCAATGTTCCGACTCGCGTCGGATTCCAGACGCCTTTTACCAATCTGACTATGGATCTGACTTGCCCTTCAACTTATCGCGATCAAAATGTAATCATCGGCGGAGTTCCGCAGAAGGAAAAGTATGCTGATTTCCAGGAGGAAATGGACACGATCAACCGGGCTTTTGCCGAAGTGATGAGCGAGGGAGACGCGGCCGGCCGGGTTTTTACTTTTCCCATTCCCACTTACAACATCACAAAAGATTTTGACTGGGGAAATCCCAATCTCGACAAGGTCTGGGAAATGACGGCCAAATTCGGCATCCCGTATTTTGCCAACTTCATCAATTCCGATATGGATCCGGACGACGCGCGCAGTATGTGCTGCCGGCTGCGCCTGGACAACCGCGAGTTGCATAAAAGAATGGGCGGGCTTTTCGGCGCGGCGCCTCTCACTGGCTCAATCGGAGTTGTGACGCTCAACATGCCGCGTGTCGGATATCTGGCCAAAGATAAAAAAGATTATTTCAAGCGCCTTGACGCGCTTATGGATTTGGCCAAAGAAAGCCTGGAGATAAAAAGAAAAATTATTGAAAATTTCACTGAAAAGGGGCTCTATCCGTATTCTAAATTTTATCTGGATAATATTTATAAGCGCCGGGGAACATACTGGGGCAATCATTTTTCAACCATCGGCCTTGTCGGAATGAATGAATCGCTGGTGAATTTCATGGGCGAAAGCACTTCCTCGCCAAAGGGGCTCAAATTTGCAGAAGAAGTTCTGAATCATATGCGCGATAAGATGATTAAATATCAGAAAGAGACAGGAAATTTGTATAATCTGGAAGCTACTCCGGCCGAAGGAACGAGCTATCGTTTGGCGCTCAAGGACAAGAAGCGCTTTCCGAGAATGATTTTTGCCAACAACGGAGCGGTGGAAAAAGGCGCCCAGCCGTATTATACCAATTCTTCCCAGCTTCCTGTCGGATTTACGGATGATATTTTTGAAGCGCTTGAGCTTCAAGACGGCCTTCAAACAAAATATACCGGCGGAACGGTGTTGCATGGTTTTTTGGGCGAGCGGATTTACGACATTGAAACGACCAAAAAGCTGGTGAAAAAGATCGCCACGAAATTTACCCTTCCGTATTTTACCATTTCGCCGACTTTCAGCATCTGTCCGCATCATGGATATATCGAAGGCGAACATGAAATCTGTCCGAAATGCGTGATCGAACAGAAATGCGAAGTATATTCCCGAATCGTCGGCTATATCCGGCCAGTCGAACAATGGAACGCCGGAAAGAGCCAGGAATTTCAGGACAGGAAGGAATTTGTAGTAGCGAAAAGCAAAAAATAGCGGAATAAAAAAAGATAGGGGGCGATGTCTTTCTTTGAGGGATATCGCCTCTGTTGTTAACGACAATTACCAATTATCAATGATCAATTTACAATAAATTTTTAACAAATTAATTTTCAATTATCAATTCAGATTGGTTTGAAAATTGTAAACTTGAAAATTGTAAATTGATTGAAAATTGATAATTGTAAATTGATAACTGCTTTGGTCATTGCTGGTTTCCAAAAACTAACCCTCCTCGACTATCCCGGGCATCTTGCCGCCACCGTTTTTACCGTCGGCTGTTCTTTCCGCTGTCCGTTTTGCCATAATCCGGAACTAGTAAATCATGGAACATACAACATAGAACATGGAACAATAGAAAAAGATTTTTTTGAATTCCTGAAAAAAAGGAAAGGAAAGCTAGAAGGGGTTTGCATAACAGGAGGCGAGCCGACGATTCAACCGGATCTCGTTGAATTTATTGGAAAAATAAGGAAATTGGGATACAAAGTAAAACTGGATACGAATGGAACAAGGCCGGATATTCTTCGCGAAGTAATTTCCGAGCGCCTGGTGGATTTTATCGCGATGGACATCAAAAACCAGCCGAAAAAATATGAAAAAACGATAAATACCAAATTCGATTTGAACAGGATAAAGTTGAGCATCGGTTTGATTATGAACAGCCGGATCCCTTATGAGTTCAGGACGACGGCAGTGCCGGGGATTCACAGCGAAAGGGATTTTTTAGCCATCGCGAAATGGATAAAAAACGCCCAAAGCTACTGGCTTCAGAGATACCAGGAAACTAAAATATTAGATCCCAATCTTAAGAAAAAAACCAAGGGCAAGAAACTGGATTTGGAAAAAATAAAAACAAAAATAGAAAAGAATTTTGGGAAAATTGGAATCAGGGGTTAATTGTTTTAAGTTTACGAAGTCGGACTTCGTAAGAACTTTGTAAGAATAAAATCATGAGAATATATGTAAAAGTCATCCCGCGGTCATCATTGAATAAAGTGGAAAAAATTTCCGAGGGGGAATATAAAGTGAAGCTGACTGCTCCGCCAGTGGACGGGGAAGCTAACAAAATGCTGATTAGAATATTGGCGGATTATTTCGGCGTACCGAAAAATTCCATGGAAATTGTCGGCGGAAAAAGCGCAAAGACAAAAATAGTGGATATAATAATTTAATTTTTATTCCTCCTCTCCCTTCGGGAGAGGATGCCCGGAGAGCAGGAGAGGGAATAGGTTTTGAAAATGCCTCCCTCATCCGGCCTACGGCCACCTTCTCCCAGAGGGAGAAGGGGATTATAGCTATGTGGCTAAATCCAGAATGTTTTCAATTCTTAGTTTGAGTTTTATCGGGGGCATAGCATTGGCCTCTTTTTATTATCCCAAAATAATCGATGTTTTTTATTTATATTTATTTTTGGTGCTCGCCTTAACCTCTGTTTTTGTTTTTTATAAGAATAAGCCGGTGCTTCTTGCCGGTTTTTGCATGTTGGTTTTTTCTCTGGGAATTTATTTATCGAGCAGTAAATTAGAAAAAATTAACAATTTAGTAGATGACAGGAAAAATATTTCTGGAAATTTTATAATTCAAAAAGAGCCTGAAATAAGCGGAAAAATGCAAAGGATTAAGGTTTCTCCTAAGGCGAAGCCTTTGGCTAGCCAAAGGCTTCGCCTTAGGAAAGAAGACGGAATCTTAATTACTGCTCCTACTTATCCCGAATATTCCTATGGCGATGAAATTAGGCTAAGCTGCACCTTAAAAATTCCAGAGAATAAAATATTTGACTGGCGGATGTATCTAGCCAAGGACAATATTTTATACGAGTGCGAAAAGTCCAAGATAGAAAAAATCGGAAGCGATAAGGGAAATAAAGTTTACAGTTTTATTTTAAAAATAAAAAATAATCTTAACACGAAAATTTCCAGAATGATTCCAGCGCCGGAATCTGGCCTTATGAGCGGTTTGATTTTGGGCGGGGATGACAAATTATCGAAAAACATCCAGGATAATTTTTCCCGCACCGGCATGACGCATATCGTGGCTGTCAGCGGATATAATGTTACCATTGTGGCGGAATATCTGATGATCATCGGAATTTTCATCGGGCTTTGGCGCCGCCAGGCTTTTTGGTTTGCGGTTGTCGGCATAATTTTATTCGTTGCTATGACTGGCTTTCCGTCTTCGGCGGTACGCGCCGGAATGATGGGAATTTTGCTCATTTGGGCGATGAAAAACGGCCGACTGGCCAATTCCCAAAATGCGATTATTTTCGCGGCAGTAATTATGTTATTGATTAACCCGTTGCTATTAAGATGGGATATCGGTTTTCAGCTGTCATTTTTGGCAACGCTGGGGATTGTGTATATGTATCCGGTATTTCAAAATTATTTAACAAAATGGACAGACGCAATGTCTGTCCCTACGCTACTGGAAATATTATTTCTAACCCTTTCCGCCCAGATTTTTGTCCTGCCGGTGATTCTTTTCAATTTCCAGAAATTATCTCTGATTTCGCCTCTGGCTAATCTCTTGGTTTTACCGATCGTACCGCTGACGATGCTTTTGGGATTTGTCGCCGTAATTTTAAGCTTCATTTTTTATCCTTTGGCGGTGGTTTTTTCCTGGCTGGCGTATCTTCCGCTAAAATATGAAACGTCAGTAATTAATTTTTTGGCCAGTCTAAAATATTCATCAATCGAAATGAATCTGGCTTGGTGGGGAGTAGGAATCTGGTATATAGTATTAATATCTACAATTGCATCAATAAGAAAAAGTAAAAAAATAATTCCTCCTCTCCCTTAGGGAGAGGATGCCCAAAGGGCAGGAGAGGGAAGGAGTTTTGGAGGTGCCTCCCTCATCCGGTCCGCCTAGGCGGACCACCTTCTTCCGAGGGGAGAAGGGGAAAAAGAATATGATCAATAATAAAAAATTATACTTTATTCTTCTATTCCTATTCGTCCTTTGCCTCATTCTCCTTGGCATAATTTTTAGCTCCCAAAAACAGGAACTCTCTGTCAATTTTTTCGATGTCGGGCAAGGGGATGCGATTTTAATATCGCAAGGCAATAAACAAGTTTTGATTGATGGCGGGCCGAACGGGCAAATATTATTAGAGAAGCTGGGAGAATATATTCCTTTTTGGGACCGGAATATTGAAGTGATGATTGCCACTCATCCGGATCAGGATCATATTGATGGCCTTATCGATGCTATGAAAGCGTATGGCGTCAGCGAAATAATCGATAATTCTGCCCAGTCTGATTCGCAGGTGTATAAAAAATATCGGGAAACTATCGAAGAAAAAAACATTCCAAGACTTAAAGGGCAGGCAGGAATGAACATCAAAATCAGCAACGAAGCAAATCTGGAAATATTATATCCGGGAGAGAATCTGGAAAACAATCCCAAAGATACCAACGCGGACAGCATTGTTTCAAAATTATCATTTGGAGATAATTCATTTCTGCTGACCGGAGACCTTCCTGATAATAAAGAGCAAGAGTTGGCCGATAAAAATATTAATTTAAAATCAGGCGTATTAAAAGTCAGCCATCATGGTTCAAAATACGCCACCACTTCAGAATTTCTGGAAAAAGTCATGCCGGACGATGCGGTTATCTCCGCTGGAAAAAATAACCGTTATGGCCACCCATCCCAAGAAGTTCTGGATAGATTGAATGAGAAAAAGATAAATATTTTAAGAACTGATGAAAGAGGAGACATTAAATATATCTGTGATAATACTGGAGAACTGTGCATATTAGATTTATAGAGAAATAAACAAGCCAATAAATCCCAATGCCAAAATCCAAATTTCCAATCAAATCTCAAGCTCAAAATCCAAAAATTTGGAATTGGGATTTTAGATTTTATTTGATATTTGAAATTTGGATTTGGGATTTGACAATTATTTTCTTGCCAAAACCTAATTTTAATGATAAATTAAATTTATTGATAATTACTTAATTTAACGATAATCCTATGCCAGTAGCCAGACAACGCCATACCAAAGCCAGGCGCGACAGAGCGAGAGTGTTTTTGAAACTCAAGCCGAAAAAATTAGTCGAGTGTACAAATTGCAAGACAGAAATAGTGCCGCACAAAGCCTGCCCTAAATGCGGATATTATAAAGGCAAAGAAGTAATTGACACGATGAAGAAGGTTAATAAAAAGAAAAAATAAAATAATTTCATATCCTCCTCTCCCTTAGGGAGAGGATGCCCAAAGGGCAGGAGAGGGAAGGAGTTTTGGAGGTGCCTCCCTTATCCGGCCTACGGCCACCTTCTCCCGAGGGGAGAAGGGGAAAAAGAAAAAACTAGCTTATATGGCAAATCGGCACCTTTCAAGATCTATCGCAATGCAATCGCTCTATGAGTGGGACTTTAACGGACAAAATAAAAGCAAAATTGATGCGATAATCAAAAAAAATGTAGCCGAATTCGGACCGGGAATGGAGGATACGCAGTTTGTGGAAAATCTTGTAAAAAATACGATTGAAAATCAAGACAAGATAGATCCGCTTATTGAAAAATGCGCGCCGGAGTGGCCTCTTGACCAGGTTACTATTGTTGACCGTAATATCTTGCGCCTCGGCATATATGAGCTTCTTTTTGGAAATTATGAAGAAGTTCCTCCTAAAGTGGCCATCAATGAAGCCATAGAATTGGCTAAGTCTTTTGGGGGAGGAGCGTCAGGACGGTTTGTAAATGGAGTGCTTGGGACGATATATCGCGAGCTGGGGGAGCCGATGAAGGACGACACCTCAAAAAAGGATAAAATTGGTAAAAACTTGGAAGAGAGTGACAATTCCAAGAAAAAGGGTAAAAAATAACATTTTTAATTTACAATTTACAATTATCAATTTTCAATCAATTTACAATTTTCAATTATTTAATTTTTAAAATTATTAAATTGAAAATTGATTGTAAATTGTGAATTGATAATTGAAAATTGCTTAGTATTGTGCTTGAAAAGCTTTCTAAAAAACTAGGTGTAAAATTCAATAATCTTGATCTTTTGAAAACAGCCGTCACTCACCGGTCCTATTTGAATGAGCACCGGAGCTACAAATTGGAACACAACGAACGTTTGGAATTTTTGGGCGACGCGGTTTTGGAACTGGTTGTGACCGAATATCTTTATAAAAATTATAAAAATCCCGAAGGTGAGCTGACTAATTGGCGGGCAGCTTTGGTAAACGGAGAAATGCTGGCCAAAATTTCCAAAAAACTGGGAGTAGAAGAGTTTCTTATGATGAGCCGGGGAGAAGCGAAAGATACGGGACGGGCGCGCCAATATCTTCTGGCCAACGCCTTTGAGGCCATTGTTGGAGCGATTTATCTGGATCAGGGGAAAGATGGATACAAAGAGTCAGAAAAATTTATCACAAAAAATGTAATCGTGGAACTTCCGGAAATTTTGGAAAATAAGTCTTATCAGGATCCCAAAAGCCGCTTTCAGGAAGAAGCGCAGGACAAATCCGGCGTTACTCCTTCATATCGCGTTCTCAGCGAGTCTGGTCCGGATCATGATAAAAAATTCGTAGTAGGCGTATATTTAAATGACGAATTAGTGGCCAAAGGTGAAGGGCAATCCAAACAGGAAGCTCAAAGGAAGGCAGCGGAAGAAGGATTAAAAATAAAGGGATGGTAGCATAATTTGCAGATGACGGAGAATATATATTTATACAGAAATAAAGTCAAAAGTCAAAAGTCAAAATGCAAAATTACAATCCAAAATTCAAAAGTGATTTGAAATTCAGATGCTATAAATTCAGCCTTGATATAATTGCTTTAGCTGATACTTTACCAAGCAAGAAAAGCGCTTGGATAATAATCGACCAGTTAATAAGATCCGCTACTTCAATTGGAGCTAATTTAGTTGAAGCCAAAGCTTCTAGCTCCAGGCTGGAATTCAAAAAATTCTACGAAATATCTCTTAAATCAGCTAATGAAACCAAATACTGGTTATGTTTGTTGCGTGATACAAGATTAACTAAAAAAGAAACAATAGAAAAGTTATTGAAAGAAGTAGCAGAGCTGGCTAACATGCTGGCCAGTGGAGTCTTAAAATTAAAAAACAAGAAATTTTGACTTCTGACTTGCATTTTTGACTTTTGCCTTTTGAATTTTGAATTAACTTATGTATTTAAAAAAGCTCGAAATCTCCGGTTTCAAATCATTTGCCAGCAAAACTACGCTGGATTTTTGTGGCACTAAAAACGGCAATGTTTTAGGCGTGACAGTGATTGTTGGGCCGAACGGAAGCGGGAAATCGAACGTGGCCGATGCCATGCGCTGGGTGATGGGCGAGCAGTCCATGAAAAATCTCCGCGGGAAAAAATCCGAGGATATTATTTTTGCCGGCAGCGGAAAAAAAGCGCGTCTTGGAAGCGCCGGGGTTACGATGTATCTCGACAATTCCGACAAAAAAATCGCGCTTGATTTCAATGAAGTGGCGATTTCCAGAAAAATTTACCGGAGCGGCGAAAGCGAATTTCTTATCAACGGTTCGCGCGTCCGGCTTCAGGACATTGTTGATACGCTGGCAAAGGCGGGAATCGGAAAAGAAAGCTATACGATAATCAACCAAGGCATGGCAGACGCAATTCTTTCAGCTTCACCTCTCGAGCGGAGGGGCATAATCGAAGAAGCGGCGGGAGTGAAACAATATCAGATAAAAAAAGAGCGCTCTATCCGGAAATTGGATTCAACCAGGGAAAATCTGGCACGGGCCAGGGATTTAATTGAGGAAATAAAGCCGCATCTCAAGATGCTTAAAAGACAGGCGGATAAAGCGGCTCAGAGCAAAGAAGTGGCTGATGAACTAAAAAATAAGCAAAGCAGGCTCTATTCTTATCTCTGGCATAATTTCCAGTCGGAGAAAAGCAAATTTAATGAAGAGAAGGAAGAAGCGGGAAGGCGGATGATGAACATCCAGCGGGAAGTGGACAGACTGTCCGACGAGATCGGCAAAGAATCGAAAGAAAACACCCAAAACACCCGTTTGGCTGAACTTGAAAAGAAATTGCGCGAAGAAAAAAGCCTTCTCAGCCAGCTGGATCGGGATCTGATTATTACAGAAGGCAGAATTGAAATCGAGAAAGAAAAGGAGAAAAATCGGGCCATGCTCGAAGAGATTCAGATAAAAAGCATCACGGTCGATTCAAACTACATTAAATCGGGAATCGATGAGATAAAAAAGGACCAGGAAACGCTTATAAAAAAGCTGGAGCAGGCGGAAAAAATGGAAGATTTACAGGATATAAGGGAGTTTGCGAGGGTTATTGCCCAAAAGATTCACGATTTAAGAACGGACATCGAAAAAGGGCGGAAGGAAGAAAAAATTGGGAAA
The DNA here is from genome assembly GCA_022711335.1 of Patescibacteria group bacterium. Taxonomy (GTDB): domain Bacteria; phylum Patescibacteriota; class Minisyncoccia; order Moranbacterales; family UBA2206; genus JAKLFF01. The sequence goes on from JAKLFF010000005.1 coordinate 19,699, forward strand.
AAAGAAGCAACTCCAAAAATAGAAGAAAAAAGAGATAATTCAATTTTGCTTGAGCTGAAAGAAAAAACGATAAAACTAAGAGAGGAGATAAAAAAAACAGAAGAAGAAATTGCGAAAACGGAAAAAGAAATTCAGGAAGAAGTGGCCAGCGATAGGGAGAAAAGGCAGAAATTTTTTGAACTGGAAAGAAAATTGCGGATGAAACAAGACGAATTAAATAAGCTTAAAGATCTGTTCAACGAATCTAAGATAACCCTGGCCAAGATTGAAGTTCGCGAAGATGATTTGCGTGCGGAAGTGAAAAACGAGCTGAAAAAAGGAGCTTCGGAACTTGAAAGGCTGGAAGGAAGTGTTAACCGAGCGGAACTGGAGCATGAAATATCCAAATTGAAAGTCAAGATGGAGCAAATCGGCGGGATTGATCCTTTGGTTGTTTCGGAATATGAAGAAACCAAAAACAGATTCGAATTTCTTACTAGCGAATCAGCGGATCTTGAACGGGCGATAGTTTCTTTAAAAGAAGTTATCCGGGAAATGGACGGAAAAATAAAAAAATCATTCGAGGAAACATTTTCTGAAATAGACAAGGAATTTTCCAAATATTTCCGGATAATTTTCGGCGGAGGGCAAGCGGAACTTAGGAAGTTCAAAGTTCAAAGTTCAAAGTTAAAAGTTAAGGAGAAAGATTCAATTAATGATGAAAATAGTGATGATGTGAATGAGAATGAAGAGGAAAGGGAGGAAGAAGACAAGATTGGAATAGAAATATATGCCTGTCCGCCGGGAAAAAGGATTTCCAGCCTTTCCATACTTTCCGGAGGGGAGAGATCGCTCACATCTCTGGCGCTTCTTTTTGCCATCATTTCCCATAATCCTCCGCCTTTTTCCATTCTTGACGAAGTGGAGGCGGCGCTTGATGAAGCCAATTCCAAGCGCTTCAGCCGGATTCTTTTTGAACTTTCCAAAAACACCCAGTTCATAATTATTTCCCACAACCGCGAAACTATGCGCCAGGCTTCGCTTCTCTACGGCGTAACGATGGGCGAAGACGGAATTTCCAAGCTTCTTTCCGTTCGGCTGGATCAGGTGGGACAGGGAGGAAAGATCGTGGAATAAAGGGTAATCTTATAATATCAAGATCTTTTCATTATGAAATACTTAGACAACTTCTTGACAAAAGACTTTGTGTTTTTTGAAAAAATGTGGTAATATGCAAATATGAAAATAGAACAAAAATAAGAGTATTAATCTTAATGACGGACAATTTTTAAAAATTTTCCATAAAAAATTAGAAATAAATTAAAAAAACTTAATTTTTTTAGAATAACTATTCCGGAATTCAATTGGGTCGAATAGTATTCAAAAAAACAAAAAAATGAAAAACAAAAAAAGAGCGATAGTAACCGGATTGATATCTCTGATGTTGCTTTTTAGCGCCGCTGCGGCCTTGGCGCAGGAAGATCCTCCAATAAATTCAAATCAGGAAGCAATTGTTCTGGCTACCGTAAATATTGACAATGCCAAAATTATTTCCAGAAATGGAAATGATTTCAAAATAAGTTTTGATTTAAGCAACACCAGGAACGTCCAGCCGGATGTCCGTTATGGAATTCAGGTTTATCGGAAAGAAGGCAATGAAAAATTCGTAGTTTATCAAAATATTTATAAAGAAGTCCTTTCTTTGTCGGAAAACTTCGAAGAAACCAAGCAGATAGATTTCAGCTTGCCTTCTTTTCTCAAGGGTACCTATAATTTGAGCCTTATTGTTTCTGGCACTTCCGGGCTTGAATTTGCCGAAGAAAAATTGGGCGAAATCAATGCCGAAGGATCGGCTGAATATATTGAAATAGCGCCTGAAAAATGCAGTTTATTGCTTAATGACGGATCAAAAATATATAAATATCCTTTAGATTATGGAGTCGATGTCGGACAAAATGACCAGCTCTATTTCAGCTGCAAAACAGACAGCCATTACGCTAAAGATATGGAAGCGACGGTTTCTCTCACCACTTTTTGGAGAAATATGTTTGGAGAGAAGATTTCCGAAGAAAATGGAGGAACTTTGAAAATTATTCCAGGCGAAAGCGAAACAGGAAAAATAAACATCAATAAAATAAGCAAGCCCCAGGCATATGACTTGGTTTTTCAGCTAAAGGACAAGAGGGGAAATGCTGTATCTAATCCGGTGGTTTTTCACTATGTCGTTCAGGGGCCAAGCGCTACGATTCAAAATATCCGATCTGATAAAACCAGTTATGCGAAGAACGAAATTGCCAATGTATATTTCAATTGCACGTCTTCGGCTGATTCATATGCCGGTTCCCGATCCGGGGGGACAAAAATAGAGAAGGCCAGTGTGGAGATAGATATTGTTGATGGGAAAAAAAATAAATGCTCAAACGCGATTGTGAAGGAAATATATCCGACTGCGGACATGGAAAATGTCAATTTCCAGGTGCCTATAACAAGGGACTGCCCTGATCCGATTGCTCAAGTGAAAATTAAGGATGGCGATAATGTTTTGGACGGGCGGTCATTCGTTTTATTTAGCAGCAAAATTGAGCAACCTGAATCTGGAAAAATATCCCCGGAAACAGTTTTAAAAATCTTAATTTATCTGATTTGTATTTTGTGTTTTTTAATAGTCGCTTTTATCTTAGTTAAAAGAAAAATTCCCGGTTCCCTAAAAAGTTTTATAATTTTGGCAATAGTGTTGTCAGGCATGGTTTTTTTCGGTTCTGAAAACGCACGAGCTGATATTTTTGATGTTTCAGGAGGGGATTTCGGATCTGCAGTTTATCAAGTCAGATCGCCAGCAAGAGTCAATAGCGGAGGAACTCTTAATGTTTATGGAAAGGCTAATAGGTCCAGTGTATGTGATAACGGAGGCGGTGATGCTTTCGCTCGCTTGCTGGTTGATATTAGGGTTCCCGGATATGAAGGAGAAAGAACTCTCTTTGAATGGGAATATTATGGAGAAGGAGGGCCAGAAATTTGTTATATGCAATTGGGGGAATTAGTATGTTATAAGACGCCCTCATCAACAGGAAATACAGAAGGCAGTTTCTCGATTCCTTTGAATACCGTCCCCCCGGGGGATTATAATGTTGTTTTTCGCGGTTTTGCCGGCTTTAAGAATTGGAATTATGGATATTATACAATGCCTCTGAAAGTAAGATGCAATCAGCCGCCAATGCCAAGCCCGACTTATTGGATAAGCAATACCGAAGTCGGAACGGGCGAAAACTTTACTGTTACCTGCAATTATGGAGTTGCAACAGAGGCGATTGACGCTACGGTCGGGGGAGGAGAATGTTCTCGAAGTTATTTTGAGGGCACCTCGGCTGTATTCAATTGCACGGCCGGAAAGATACCTGCCACCCGTACCGTAAGATGCGTTATGAATTCAGTTTCTCCCGAATATTATTGCGCCGGAAAAGATATAATAGGCACGATTAATGTTGTGGGCAACAACGCCCCAGCCGCAATGATTGAATATCCCTTAGAAGGCGTCGAACTTGATAAGAACGACACAGCCACAAACCTGGAATTAAAAGGCATAGGAACCGATCCGGACGGATCGATAACAAAGCACCAGTGGTTTTTGAAAAAATGCGATACAGATCCTTCTACAGGGGAGGTTGTTTGCAATTGTAACGAAGATGCTGAAACAGGCGAAATAAGTTGTACCGGAAATCCCAAATATTCCAGTGATGTTAATGAAGTCGGAACTTCCTATAACACCCAAGGCATCAGCAGTCTGGCGGTGAGAACAGATCCTTACGTTTTTTATTACCGGGTACGGGACAATGACGGAAGATGGTCTGCGTTTGCTAAGCGGTCGTTTAAAATAATTCAAAAAAACACGCTGACTGTCGGCATAAATCCGGCCGGATACGGGAGAGTTTCTTCTGTAGACGGATATATTAATTGTTCAGGATCGGGAGAATCGGGGGATATATGTTCATATAAATATCTTGACGGAACATCTGTCATGCTTCGAGCTACTTGGACAAGCGGGCGCGTATTTAAGAATTGGACTATTGATGGAGTTCTTTCAGGAAAAGTTAATCCAAGAAGTATAGTTTTAGGAAAAGATAAAGCCGTGGTAGCTAATTTTGAGGAAGAACCGAAATCTGTTTGCGTTCCTCGTACTTCCGATAGCAATTATTGCAAGGAAAATGCATCAAAATATTGCATTGGTACCAAATTTCCCGAAGACATTTGCAACTCCTATGTTTGTGAAGGAACCAAAGACTGCACCAGCTGGATAGAAACAGGTCCGGAATAATCCTAAAGCATCTTCAAAAAAAGGAACACCCGCGTGTTCCTTTTTAGTCTTTGTGTGATATAATTATTTTATGGAGGAAAAAGAAATAAAAATTGAAAACAGTCCTTGGAATATTTACGGAAACGGTCCAAAAAAAGATGTTAAAAATGAAGCGGGGAATGAGGATAAGAATAAAAATATGCCGGAAAGCGGGACAAATTCCCGTCCTTTCGGATCTGCGCCTGGCGCGGCGGAGCCGTTTGCGCCTCGCGTTTCCAGCCATTCGTCTTCGCATTTGCACGCGGATAATTCTGGCGCGGAGGCGGAAATGAAAGGCAGCGATGTGAAAAAACCGATTATCGAGGTTCAGGATCTGAATGTCATATACAACCAGGGAAAATCCAATGAGGTGCGGGCGCTGGAAAATGTCAGCGTTACAATCGATCCGCAAGAATATGTGATTATTTTCGGTCCGTCCGGATGCGGAAAATCTACTTTGCTTTATGCTATTTCCGGCCTTCAGGGTCCGACCAGCGGAATGATAAAAGTTGATGATGAAGATATTGCGGGCTATAAAAAAAAACAGATGGCCGAGTTCCACCAGAAAAAGATAGGCATGGTTTTTCAGGCCTTCCACCTTATAAACTCCATAACAGTGAAAGACAATGTGTGTCTGCCCAAAGTTTTTCGGTCTGAAAAAGAAGACGCGAGAAACCAAAAATCAACTACTCTTCTTGAGCGATTTAATATTTTGAACCAGGGGGATAAATTTCCCGTAGAGCTTTCCGGCGGGCAAAAGCAGCGCGTTTCCATAGCAAGAGCGCTTGTAAACGATCCTGATATAATCCTGGCTGACGAACCGGTGGGGAATTTGGATTCAAAGTCCGCCCACAATGTGATGACAATTCTCAAAGAGCTTAACGAAGTGGATAAAAAAACGGTTGTGCTGGTTACCCACGATCCGTCCCATTTGGTTTATGGAAACAAAATAATCCATATGAAGGATGGAAAGGTGGTAAAAATTGAAATTGTCCGGAGAAAAGAAATGGCCAAAACAGAACAGGACGAAGGCAGTTTCATATTCAAAGACGGAAAGGTGCGCGAAGAGTTCAGAAGGATGGGACTGGTCAAAGAAGAATTTATCCCGGCGGATATTAAATTGCTCATCAAGGCTTTCAAGGATCTTAACATTAATCAGGTTGGAGCGCTTATCGTTCCTTTCAAGGCTGACCAGCTTTTTTCGCACGTTTTCTTTTCCATAACCAACGAACAGATGGAAACAGCCAAAAAAAGGCTGCAAGACTACATGTATGGCCGGTTAGAATTTGACAAGTTCGAGGAAGAATTGGATATTCCTCCGGAAAAAGGAGGGGCTGGCTGGGACAAGCGAATCGCAGAAAAATTTTCCTTGAACGTGAAAAGGATAATCGATGAAGCCAACAAGATTGATTTTTCAAGAAAAACCCAGTCGGCCGCGAAACTCGGAGATTATCTGTCTTCTTACTTTGGTTTGAAACTGGAACAGGGCAAAAAAGACAAAATGGATAAATTGATTTTAGACCGGCTGGAAAACCGGATCGGGGTGGACGAATTTACCAAATTTTTAGATATGCCGGAAAAAAAGAATGGATTGGATTTTAATAAAAAAATGGCCCAAAAAATTGCCAGAGAGCTGGAAATGCTCTTGCTTATTAGATATTCAGCATGAAACTTAGGGATCTTACAAAATTATCAACCAGAATGTTCAAAGCTAGGACGACCAGGACGCTCCTGACTATTTTGGGTATGGGCGTAGGCATGGCGGCCATACTTTTTCTTGTGGCGCTCGGATATGGAATACAGCGGGAAATGCTCAAAACCATAACTACTGCCGATTCGCTTCTTTCCCTGGATGTTTATCCGGTGAAAGTCGGGGATTATATAAATCTGGAAACAATTGAAAAAATAAAATTAAAAGAAGAAGTAGCGCACATTAGTCCGGTTTTCAGCACTAAAATCCAGGCCAAATATGAAAATGTCGTGTCTGATGCCCAGGCGGAAATCGTGGATGACCAGTTTCTAAATCTTAACGGAACGAAGATAACTGACGGAAAAGGAATAACCGGGGAGAATAAAAATGGAGTGGTTATTTCTTCGACTTTTGCCAAGCTTTTCAACAAAAATCCCGTTGATATGATCGGGGGAGAGCTAACTTTTTCGATGGCTTCTCCCGAAAACAAAAGTGATTCCAAAAAAGGAAAGGTCGTGAACATTGAAAAAATTTTTACAATTATCGGCGTCGTGGACAGTAAGGAAAACAGCCTTTACATAAACAAAGAAGGAATTTCCGAAGCGGTAAATATTTTCGAATTTTCCCAGCTAAAAATAAAATGCCGGACAGCCGAAGTTCTGGAAAAAGTCAAGAGCGATGTGACGGAAATGGGATTTTACGTCTCGGCTGTTTCGGATATGGTAAAGCAAACGGACAAATTTTTTGCAATGGTGCGGATTGTTCTCGGTTTTTTCGGAATGATTGCCCTTATCGTTAGCTCCATTGGAATGTTCAATACTATGACAGTGGCCCTTCTCGAACGGACGGAAGAAATAGGGATAATGAAAGCCATTGGCGCTTACAATAAAGATATTCTGGCCATGTTCGTCTTTGAATCGACGGTTATGGGTTTTTTGGGAGGGGTTTGCGGGGTCATTCTGGGAATTTTGGGAGCGGAAACTTTTAATTTTTTGCTAAATATCGTGGCAAAAAGGATGGGCGGAAGCGCTATTTCCATTTTTTATTTTCCCGTTTGGTTTTTGGGATTTATCGTTCTTTCTTCCACATTTGTCGGTTTTCTAACCGGCATAATTCCAGCCAGAAAAGCCAGTTCGACTGATCCGCTGGACGCGTTGAGATATAAATAGAAAAAGCGCAAAGTTTAAGGCGCAAAGTGCAAAAAGACCATGAAAGATTTTATTAAAAAACATTCAGCTTTTATCCTAAAAATAGCATTGGTGCTGGCAGTTATTTTGGGATTGGCTGATTTTGCGGATAAAAAGTTTAGAAGCGATGCAAAAACAGTCCAAAAAACAGTTTTAGGGGAAGAATCTATCGGTGAAATTGAAGATAAAACCATGGTGTCTGAAGATTACCGTATAAGCTATTTGACTACTAACGGCGACACCGGCCTTGATCTCAACAGCGAAGATCAGTCGCTTCCTTTGGACATTGTGGACATAAAAAGCGAGGTCTATAGCGTAAAAGATAAAAATGAAACCAGAATGGTTTTATCATGGAAAACCAATAAAACGGCGTTTTCTCAAGCGAATTATTCCAAAAAAGGGGAGCCGATAGCCAAAGTTGTCCAGGAAAATAATTTCGGGCTGGATCATTCCATTACTCTCTCGGGGCTCGACGCCGATTCGGTCTACTGGTATAAGATAAAAAGCCGGGATCGCTGGGGAAATGAAAAAACTTCGGATGAGTTTGTTTTTTATACCGGCGCGCCCAACATTTCTTTTATGGACGTGCTTACTAATGCTTTCGGGAAAATATTCGGTTGGGCGAAGATTTGACAATTTTCTCGGGTTGATATAATCTGTACTAGTAACAAAAAAGCCTTTATAGGGCATAATAAATATGCTAAGTATTAGATTTGCAAGAGTCGGAAAAAAGAATAAGGCCTATTTCAAAATAATGCTTCAGGAACACACTGCTGCTCCGGGAGGGAGGCACGTGGAAATTTTAGGTTCTTATGATCCGCATAAAAAAGAAGCTCTTCTCAAGGAAGAAAGGATAAAATACTGGATTTCAAAGGGCGCTAAAGCTTCCGATACCGTCCATAATCTTTTAGTTTCAAAGGGAATAGTTTCCGATAAAAAAAGAGCGGTTAAAATTCCCGAAAAAACCGGAGAAGCTAAGCCGAAAGAAGAAACAAAGGCTGAAGAAAAAAAGCCGGAGGGAAAAAAAGAAGTGAAAACTGAAGAAATTAGGGAAGAAAAGGCGATCGAAGAAACGAAAAAGGGAGAAAGCAAATCTGAAGCCAAGGAATAGCAAATTGAATATTGAATATTATTTTCCGCAGACAGCAGGCAGCATGAAATGCATAATTCCTGCCGAGGAAATAACGCTTGAAGCGTTGTTTTATCCGCGGTAAGTACGCGGATTGTTTGTTTATTCTCTACGAATTACGAATCTGTACGAATATACCAATGTGAATTAAGTATGATTTAAAAAATTTACAGAGAATTAGTATATTCGTAATTAATTAGTAATTAGTAAAGAAATCCATGCAGACAAAAAAGCAAAAAAAAGAAATAGTGGCTGATCTTTCCGAGAAGCTTAAAAATTCCAAAGCAGCGGTCTTTTCAGATTTCAAGGGTCTTTTAGTGAAGGACATGATGGCCCTTAGGAAAGAGCTGAGGAAGGAAAAAATTGATTTTAAAGTTGCGAAAAAAACTCTCATCGAGTTAGCGCTTAAAAATGCCAAAATAGATGCAAGTGTAAAGAATATGGAAGGCCAGCTGGCTGTGGCTATTTCGCAGGAAGATGAAGTGGCGGCGGCCAAAATTATGGCGAAAGTTGCCAAGGGGAACGAAAATTTGAAAATTTTAGGCGGAATTTTGGAAATGAAATTTTTGGGAAAAGAAGAAATCATGGCGCTTTCGAAGCTTCCTTCTAAAGACGAACTTCTGGCTAAATTGGTGGGAACGCTGAATGCCCCGGTTTCCGGATTTGTAAATGTTCTCGCTGGAAATATCCGCGGACTGATTAATGTTTTGAAAGCGGTAGCTGATAATAAAGCTAATTAATTTTTTTAAATAATTAATAAGTGTGCGAATTCCTCCACTCCCCTGGGGAGAGGATGCCCGAAGGGCAGGAGAGGGATAAAATTAAGATTCTTCCCTCATCCGGCCTACGGCCACCTTCTCCCTAAGGGAGAAGGGGTATGAGCAAAGTAAACAACTATGGCTGAAGAAAAAAAAGAGGAAGTAAAAGTTCCGGAAAAATTCCAAAAACTCGTAGGCGAGATCGAAAAAATGAGCGTTTTGGAGCTTTCGGAACTGGTAAAAATTCTTGAAGACAAATTCGGTGTGAGCGCGGCGGCTCCTGTTATGATGGGGGCAATGCCAGCTTCAGCCGGCGCTGAAGGCGGCGCAGCTGAAGAAAAAAGCGAATTTGACGTGGAAGTGACTGCCGCTGGAGCTTCCAAAATCAATGTAATCAAGGCCGTTAGAGAAGTTACCGGGCTTGGGCTTAAGGATGCCAAGGATTTGGTTGACGCAGCTCCGAAAGTGATTAAGGAAAAAGCGGCCAAAGCGGAAGCGGAAGAGATGAAAAAGAAGCTGGAAGCGGCGGGAGCGACAGTGACGCTGAAATAATTCTGAAATATAGAGTATGAAAAACATCCTCGGGATTCGGGGATGTTTTTTTATAATCATAGCCAGAGGATTGCATCAGATAGCAGGCTATAAAAAAGTATAAAAATAAAGTAAAGAGCATGAGTTCAACCATCTGGCGCCGAAACCAGGTATGGCAGAGTGGAGCTATGTCGGGCAAAGTTTTGGCGTGGTCGATGTTAAAGGGAAAAAAGTGGAAGTAGAAACTTATTCCGTCGACGGAAAGCTGCTAAAAATGGTGTCCTTTTTTTTGATGCGGATTTATAGTTTTGGCTCTTTCTTTGATGAATTTGTTTCTAAAAGCTAAAATTAAGTAAGATATCTGAAAGCAATGAAGACAACAACATTTCTTCTAAGAATGTAACACCGATTCATTAATTTATATTCAGTTGCGCAATTGATTGCTTGTACAAAAAAACAGCCTTGAGGCTGTTTTTGTGTATAATTATATGGGTTTTTACCCGATTGCTTTTATTTCAATTCCCAGTTTTTCTTTGATAATCTGTTTCATTTGCTTGAATTCCTCCCTCATGATGGTAAATTCTTGTTTAAAATCTTCCTGTGCTTTGACATATCCGTCAATTAAAGCTTGAACATTATTGATATCAGTCCTAAGCCTATCTTCCATTTGATTCAAACGGTTATCCAAAGCACTTAGAAGAATTTGTGTTTGTTCTTCCAAATCTTTTCTTGTTACATATTCATTTTTATTGGTTTCTTCGTTCATGGCTATATTCTAAATCAAGCTATCATATACGTCAAACACGACAAAAATGTAAGAATTTGTTGGGGCGGTAGGATTCGAACCTACGCATAACGGAGTCAAAGTCCGTTGCCTTACCGCTTGGCTACGCCCCATTTGGAAATTTTTAATTTAAAATTTTCAATTTTTAAACAATTTTCAATGAATTAATTTTCTAATTTCAAATTAGGCTATTGGAAAATTAGAACTTGTTTATTATTCCTCTACAATTTTTCCGCCCATAATCTCCAGCGCTGAAGCCAGGAGGGGATCCTGGGTGCTGGATTTTTTCAGTTTCTTATTTTCCGTGTGCTCCGATTTTCTTATGGCAATCGACTTGTTAGTTATTATCGAAACGGAAACTTTTGACCCTAAGATACTACTAAAGACCTTTTCAATTGTCAATCGATTGCCCGGTTCGTCCAGCTTTTCGCGGTAGAAATCATAGGGCGTGGCGATGATGATAGCGGCGCCTTCAACTTTTATAACTTTACAATTGGAGAGGAGGGCGTTTAGGGAATGATTGTATGGTTTAATTTCAACAAGCAATTTGTTCCAATTGTTTTTGACAAAATCAATATCCAAATCATTAATTTGTTGAAATTTTCTGGTTTGTTCGGGTGTCGGCTCATTATTTGTGATTTTTGATTTTTCCACCAAGGGCGGATCAGCCTTTGGCTGAGAATTTTGAATTTTAATCCTTGAATTTTGAGCTATCTTTTCATCAAATGTTTCATGTTTCATGTTGTATGTTGTATGTTTTATGTTTTGCGTTGCCATAATAATCGCTATTTCCAATGGCAATTGCGGAAGAATGAAAGAATTTATCTTGTTTTGCGCTTCCAAAAACAAATTGATTGCCAATAAAATATCGGGAAGTTCGGCAGATATTGCGATTTTTTTCATGTTTTCAATCTGTTCCTTGGTCATTTCGTAAGTGAAAAAATCCGACAGTTTTTCGTTGATTTTGAGAAGCATCAGCTGGCGGAAATAATTGATAAGGGACTTATTGAAAACTGAAAGGTCATAGCCGCTATCCAGCAATTTGTTTATTTGCCCTATGGCTTCAGCCGTATTTTTTTCAATTACCATTTTAGCAATATTTTCCGTATATTTTCGATCCGCCGTTCCTAAAATTTCTTCTACCTCTGCAGTGGTTATGTCCTTGTCTTCGAGGGAAATTATTTGGGAAAGAAGCGATTCAGCGTCGCGCATTCCGCCTTCGGCGGAAATAGCAATCATCTCCAATGCCTCTTTTCCTATTTTTATCTTTTCGCTCTTAGCGATCAGCGACAGTTTTTCGATTATATTTTCGATAGGCAGCCGGGCGAAATCAAAGCGCTGGCAGCGGGAAATTATCGTGGCCGGAACCTTATGGATTTCCGTTGTTGCCAAAATGAAAATAACGTGAGGCGGCGGTTCTTCCAGAGTCTTGAGAAGCGCGTTGAAAGCGCCGGTCGAAAGCATATGCACTTCATCTATGATATACACTTTGTATTTCAATTTTGTCGGCTGAAGCGCTACGGTTTCACGAAGCTCGCGGATATTATCTACGCCGGTGTTTGACGCAGCGTCGATTTCAATGATATCGAGCGTTTTGTTTTCCGAAATCAGCTTGCAAGTTTCGCATTTTTCGCAAGTTATGCCATCCCTGGGCTTTTCGCAGTTTACTGTTTTGGCAAGAATTCTGGCAATAGAAGTTTTTCCGGTTCCGCGAGGACCGGTAAAAAGATATGCCTGTCCGACACGTCCGTTTTTTACGGCATTAGTCAGCGTTCGGACAATGTGGGTTTGTCCTATAATTTCGGAAAAATTTCCGGGGCGGTATTTTCGATAAAGAGTTTCTTTCATAGCACTAAAAAATAATTAAGAGTACCTTCGGTACCCCCCTATAGCTAACTTAAATTAATTCTCGCTTTGCTTTTTAATAAGGCTTGGTTTAACAGCAGCTTTGCAATCATTCGTTATTCCACCTGCCAGCGAGGCAGGAAAATGAGGATCCAGGCTGCATTTTTGGCCTAGCCGTAAGATTCTCAGACGAGCTCTTATAAGGATATTATATAACCAAAAAAAGACAGGCACAAGGCCTGACTTTTACAATAAATATGCGAATAGCTACTTTTTAAATACAATAAACTTATATCCTAAAAAATTCCAGACCAGTCCGGCGATTGATCCCATGGCGGCTCCAATAAGTCCGGCTTGATCGGCGCTGAATCCGGAAATTGATTTGAAAACCAAAGAAGCGACCAGGACATTTATCACAAAGCCGACGACGCTGACGATAAAAAATTGGACAAACTCGGTTTTTTTCCCGCCCTCCTGATTGAAAGTCCAATACTTATTCCAAAGGTAGCTGTTAATGTTAGCTACTATAAAAGAGATGGATTTAAAGATAGAATAAAAGGTCAGGAAAGACAATGCTCCAAAAATTGCCGTTTTGGAGTCGATGGAAAAATAAGCGCGAAACATAAAAGTCATAATGGACAATACTCCCATATCAACAAGAACATTAAGAACGCCGGTAACGCCGAATTTTCCAATCTGCCAAACGACGGTAATTTTTCTTGAAATGAGATGTGCGATTGCCAATCCGAAAGGAACGGCAATTATAAAGAAGGGGATTATAAAAAGTGAAAATTTGGCATAAAGCTCGGGTTTTGCGGCATATAAAACCGGCAAAAATAAAAGGCCGATAAAGAGGCCGGCGATAAAAGAAAGAGAGTAGTCTTTTTTAGACATATAGTTTTTATTTTGTTTATTCTTTATGATTGTTTAATTCTTCCTTGAGTTTTTCGAGATCCGGCGTCCACTCATCAAGAATGGAAGCGCCTTGAAAATCCTCTTTTTTATTTTTGGGATTTTTTTTGCCGGAAATAATTTCATCAATGTCCTTGGCAGGAGAAAAATCTTCAGAAATTTTATGGTCGCGTCCTTTTTGCAAAACATTTTCAATTGCTCCCCAGTCGGATTCGATATCACGCGGGATTACCAGCGTCACTTCGTCGCCTGGCTCTACCTTGAAATATGTAATGGATGCCAGGAGGACTTTGTAGGCTTTCCCTTCAGAGGCAATAAAATAGTTTCCATCTGCGTCTTGGCTGGCGGTTCCAATCAGCCTCTTTTTTTCTACCGGACCGATTTGCTTGTAAACAAAAGAGCCGTCTGGCGTGATTGTCAGTTTGAGCATGTCTCCCTCGACAAGTTTTGATTTAGATGCGTAGTTTGCCGGAACAGGATATTGTCTCCCGTCTGACCCGATCATTATCTGCCCGTCAAATGTTCCTTCGATTATTTTTCCTTCTTCTCCCTGGGCGATTTCGGTTTTTTTCTTGCGGCCGACTTTTTTCTTTCCTTCGAGCTGGAGGAGCATAGCTTTAGCTCCTTGCAAAGTTTTTTCGGCGTTGTATATCATCTCGCGAAGCGCTTGAATTTTTTCAGAATTCTTGTTTTCTTTTTCTTCCATAGTGGTTTTTATTTTTCAGCCATAGGCTGATCCGCCTATGGCGGATATTTTTGCATAATTTAATTTTTGTTTTTTCTTCTGCTGTCAGTTTTAATTTCAATTAAATTATACAACGTTAATAATTAACAGGCAATAGTCCAAAATTGCCAGAAGCTACAGATTAATACAAATATCCGTGCGCTGTCAAGTCCTACTACACGCGGACGAATAAGTTTCTTTCAATTAAAATTGGCAAAAAATTATTATTTTTAGATTTGGGGCGTAAAAAACTGTTCTGTTAACAGTCTGTGTATAACTTATAATTTGATGGCTTTTAAAAGCCATTTTTTTGAAGGTTATTAAGGCAGAAAAAGTGTTGACCAATGAAGTGCGGTGGAGTAAAATAGAGTTATTGAATATAAAAGTGGTTAAAAGTGGAGGATGCGCTTAGCGCTTTGTTTGCGGACTGCGAACTGCGAATAAGTACAAATATACAAATATACGAATATACGAATAACGAAATATTAATAGTGGTTTTATTGATTCACACTAGTATATTCGTAAAAAATTCGCAATTCGTAGAGAATTCATGTTTATAGGAGAATATTCACATTCTATCGATCCCAAAAAAAGATTGGCGGTTCCGTCAAAGTTTAGAGCTGAACTTAAGAATAAAGTTGTGGTGACGAGAGGGCTCGACAAGTGCTTATTCGTGTATCCGATGAAAGTTTGGGAGGATCTGGCGGGAAAACTGGGAACCTTGCCGGTTGGAGAATCAGCAACGAGAAGTTTTATACGGCTTCAGCTTTCAGGAGCGATTGATTGTGAGATAGACAAGCAAGGAAGAATTTTGGTTCCGGATTTTTTAAAAAGCTATGCCGGACTTTCGAGAAATGTGGTGATCGCCGGAGTTTATAACCGTTTGGAAATCTGGGATGAAAAGAAATGGAATGAGTACAAGAAGAATGCGGAAAAAAATACAGACGAGATAGCGGAACAGCTGGGGAAGCTGGGAGTATACTAATAAACTCGAAGCACTAAATCCGAAATTCGAAACAAATTCAAAATTCTAAATGATAAAATCTAAAAATGTTTTGAATTTAGAATTTTATAAATTTTGATATTGTTTAGGATTTCGATATTCGAATTTCGAATTTTATGAGTTTGCATAAACCGGTATTACTGAAAGAAACTGTCGAACTGCTTAATATCAAAGAAGGAAGTATTGTTGTGGACGCCACTCTGGGGGGAGGCGGACACTCCCGCGAAATATTAAGAAAAATTGGTGAAAAAGGCACCCTGGTTTCTATTGATGCAGATGCCGAGGCAATAAAAAATTTCACGGAATTTCCAATTTCCAATTTCCAATTTCCAAACAATTTTCAAATTCCAATTTTCAAATTTCAAAACGTATATCTGGTCAATGATAACTTTTCTAATTTGGGAGCTATTTTGGAAGCAGCGAGCATAAGAAAAGTGGATGCGATTTTGGCGGATTTAGGATGGTCGTCGGATCAGCTCGAAGGAAGGGGGATGAGTTTTTTAAAAGACGAGCCCCTGGATATGCGATTTGACAGCAATCAAAAATTGGCTGCCAGAGAGGTAGTCAATGAATATTCCCAAGAAGATTTGGAGCGGATATTGAAAGAATACGGAGAAGAGAGGTTTGCAAAAAATATTTCCAGAAAAATTGTCGAATATAGGAAAGATAAAATAATTGAAACTACGGGGGAGCTCGCGGAAATAATAAAAAGCGCGGTTCCGGAAAAATATAAGCATGGAAAAATAAATTCGGCCACCAGAACTTTTCAGGCCATAAGAGTGGAAGTTAACGGGGAGCTCGATAATCTCGAAAAATTCATCCCGAAATCCATAGAAGCGCTAATTTCAGGAGGAAGGCTGGCGATAATTTCATTTCATTCGCTTGAAGACAGAATTGTTAAAAATATTTTCAGGGAAAATGCAGGGGGATGCATTTGTCCCAAAAATTTTCCCCAGTGTATCTGCGGGAAAATTCCGAAGGTTAAAATAATTACAAAAAAACCAATCGTTCCAGAAGAAAAAGAATTAGAAAACAATCCAAGAGCAAGAAGTGCGAGACTTAGAATTTGTGAGAAGATTTGATTTTTTTCTGGACCCAAAAAATAAAATAAAAAAACAATTAGAATTTTCAGGGGGCTGAAAATTAATGCAGAGGATAATAACTCTAAATAGCTGCAGTTTTCGGTCGGCCGGTTTTTCCGAAAAACCGGCTGCCAGGGAAAGAATGAATCCTTCTCGGGTTTTGTCTATGGGCGACAAAAAAATACCAAAAAACGAATCGAAATCCAAGGGAAGCGCCAAAATAGTCTTTCTGGCTTTGTTTTCTGTTTTAGTTGCGGCGATATTTTTCGGAGGAGCGCTGTATCTTTACCAGGTCAATGATCTGGCGACCAAAGGATATGAGATAAAAGACATTGAAAAACGGATCCAGGATCTGGAAAGGGAGGGCAAGAAAATGAAAATAAAAGAAGTGGAGCTTAAATCAATGTATAATATAGAAAAATCCACCGAAGAGCTCGATCTGGTCAGCCCTCAAAATATCACTTACGTAGAAATGGATAGTTCCGTAGCCATGAAATAAGGCGGAGAAATTCCAATATGAAAGTCATTCAAGGAAAAAAAAGCAATACCGGAGCGAGTCCGCAAAAAAAAGCTTCATTAGAAATCTGCATTGTCCGCATATATATTCTGGCCTTCTTCATATTTTTATTTTTTGGAGCGATAGTCTTGCGGCTTTTTTCTCTGCAGGTTGCTTCTTATGAGGCCTACAAGGCTTTGGCTTATGACCAGCATTCCATATTCAAGAGTCTGATTCCAAAAAGAGGCGAAATTTTTTTGAGAGACAGGGAAGGCGTATACCCGGTAGCAGTCAACCGGGAGACTAAAATGGCCTATGCGGTTCCCAAAGAAGTGGAAAATTTGGATGAAACTGCCAGCCGAATTTCTGAAGTTTTGGGCTTAGATAGAAATGAGTTGAGGGAAAGGTTGGACAAGCCGGAAGATATGTATGAAATTTTGAAACACCGCCTTAGTGACGAGGAGATTGAAAAAATAAATTTGCTGAAGATGAAGGGAATCCGCCTGGCTGATGAAGACTATCGCTATTATCCGGCCGGTGAATTAGCTTCCCATATTCTGGGCTTTGTCGGCTGGAAAGATAATAATTTCGGCGGACGATATGGAACGGAACTTTATTTTGAAGATAGCCTCAAGGGAGAAGAAGGCAATATTTTTCACAAAAAAGACGCCTCCGGAGGATGGATTTCAACGATGGAAAAAGAAATTACCCAAGCGAAAGATGGAGACAGTCTGGTTCTTACTATTGATCATATAATTCAGTACGAAACGGAAAAAATTTTGAAAAGCGCTGTGGAAAAGCATGGAGCGGATAGAGGAGCAATAATCGTCATGGAGTCGGGGACGGGGAAAATCTTGTCGCTGGCCAATTATCCGGCTTTTTCGCCCAACGAATATTCCAAAGTGGAAAATATGGAAGATTTTAGAAATATTGCAGTGAGTGATTCATATGAATGCGGAAGCGTTTTCAAGACCATTACTTTAGCGTCGGCAGTTGATGCGGAGAAGATCAATCCGGATACGACTTACATTGACACGGGGCTGGTCAGCCAGTCAGGATATAATATTGAAAATTCCGACGGAAAATCCTACGGCAGGCAGACCATGACGGAAGTTTTGGAAAAATCCCTGAATACCGGGGCGATATATGCCGAAAAAACTATTGGAAACAGGAATTTTTCCGATTATGTCAAGCGGTTTGGTTTTGGAGCGCCGACAGAAGCAGAAATTTACGGTGAGGCCGCCGGAAACATAGCTAACCTTAAAAATTTAAAAAGCGATATTCAATTTTTCACTGCTTCTTTCGGCCAGGGCATAACAGTGACTCCCCTTCAGCTGATAAATGCTTATAACGCAATTGCTAACGGAGGGAAGCTTATGAAACCGCAGATTCTGGAGAAGGTAGTCAAAAGCGATGGGGCAGAAGAGGAAATAGCGCCTCAGGAAATAAGGCAGGTGATATCCAAAAGAAGCGCCAGCGAAGTTTCTCAAATGCTTCTTAGCGTTGTGAAAAATGGGCATGGAAAAAGAGCTGGAGTGCCGGGATATCTTGTTGGAGGAAAGACTGGAACGGCGCAGGTTGCCAAAAGAGGCGAGAAAGGCTATGAAGAAGGGAAAACCATCGGATCTTTTGTCGGATTTGCTCCGATTGACAATCCGCGCTTTACTGTTCTTGTGAGAATTGATGATCCGAAAGATGTAGAGTGGGCTGAATCGAGTGCAGCTCCGACATTCGGCGAGCTTATGAAATTTCTTCTGGAATATGCCAATATTGAACCAACAGAAAAATTTACTGAAAAAGAACTGTCAGAATTTTATGCTACGCATACGCTCAGCACTAATTTTATAAAAAAGAAAGAAGACGACAAAAAAGAGGATAAAGAATAAAGAACAATGGCAAAGTCGAAAAAATTATTATTTTTGGAAAAATCGCTTCGAGCGATGTCTTCTTTGGTTCTTAAAAAATACCATCCGTTTATTATCGGGATAACCGGATCAGTTGGAAAAACTTCTACGAAAGAAGCTGTGTTCATAGTTTTAGCCAGCCATTTCCGGGTGAGGAGAAGCGAGAAAAATTATAACAACGAAATCGGCTTGCCTCTGACCGTTATTGGCGCGGAAAGCGGAGGAAATTCTTTCTGGGGATGGATGGCAGTTTTTCTTAAATGGCTGGGAATCATGATTTTTCCGATAAGCTATCCGGAAATACTTATTTTAGAAATGGGAGCCGATCGGCCGGGCGATTTAAAATACCTAACCGGGTTTATCCGTCCTGAAATTTCCATTCTTACTGATATTTCCGGGAGCCATCTGGAATTTTTCAAGTCAATCGACGGCGTAGCCAAAGAAAAAGGAATTCTGGCAAAAAGCCTTCGGGAAAAAGACTTGGCAATTTTGAATGTAGACAATCCGCAGATAAAAAAAATAGGAAGCCAATTGAAAGCCAGGACATTAACTTTTGGCTTTTCTCCGGAAGCTGATATAAGGGCTTCGGATGTCGCATTCAATTATGTCAATGGAGAAGATTCTTCCGTTCTTTATTCGCAAAGCAAAAAAATAAAGGGCCTGAGCTTCAAGTTGAATTTCAAGGGTTCGACAATGCCGGTAAGGCTTAATAATATTTTGTCCAGGCACAATATTCATGCCGCTTTAGCTGGAATTTGCGTGGGGATTGAAATGAAAATTAATCTGGTTGAAATCGGAGCGGCACTCGAAAATTTCTGCTTGCCTTTCGGCCGGATGAATCTCATAAAGGGGATAAAAAACAGCTTCATTATAGACGACACTTACAATTCTTCTCCGGTTTCTGCCCGGGCGGCGCTTGATGTTTTGGGCGAGGTGGAAGCGGGAAGAAAAATAGCGGTAATGGGGGATATGCTGGAACTTGGAGCTGACAGTGAACGGGGGCATCGGGAAGTGGCCAAAAAATTCGCGGAAACAGGCGGAAATATTTTTTTTGCTGTCGGAGAAAGAATGAAAGCAGCGGCTGACGAGCTCAAAAAGCGCAATTTTGATCCGGGAAATTTGTATGTTTTTGAGGATCCGATGTCGGCTGGAAAAAAACTTCAGGAAATAATCCGCGAAGACGACCTTATTCTCATCAAGGGTTCGCAGGGGATGAGGATGGAAAAAACAGTCGAAGAAGTGATGGCCGATCCGCAAAAATCCGGCGAGCTTCTCTGCCGCCAGAGCCGAAAATGGAAAGAAAAACCGTGGGTCAATGTATAAAATGCATAAATTCTTTTCAGGGAATTTTTAGATAAAAAAAACAGGCTTGCGCCTGTTTTTTTTGGTTTCAAAAATAATCTATTTCTTCTTTTTTGACTTCACCGTTTTTCTTACAATTTTGGTCTTTCTGGCTTTCTTTTCTTCTTCTCTTTTCGCCTTAACAATCTTTCTTTCCGTCGCTTTTTCTTTGAGCTTCTTGAATCGGTCTACTCGCCCCGTGGCATCGATAAGCTTCTTTTTTCCGGTATAGAAAGGATGGCAGGCGCTGCAAATTTCCACTTTCATTTCAGAAACAGCCGCTCCGGTTGTGATTATATTTCCGCATGCGCAGACTATTTTTGCTGCCGGATAATATTCGGGATGGATGTCTTTTTTCATGAATTCTCTACGAATTACGAATCATATACGAATATACGAATTACGAATTCCTATTTAGATATGTTTTGTTACTAAAACAATCTATCACAGAATGTCGAAATTGACAAGAGGGGAAAGCATTGTTATAGTAGCTATATTCGCTTCAATAGGAGCGAAACTCATATTTTTCGAGCTTTTCCTGCCCCTGCCTTGCGGGGGATAATAAGCCGGAAGGGCGGATTATTCTGCCGTTTCAACGAAAAATAGCGGATCCTGTCTCCGTTTGGCGGAATCAGGATATAAACAATTAAGGAATAAAATTATGAACAGAGAAAAAGAATCTCCGAAAAAGGAGAAAGACGGCAAAGATCGTTCTGCCGGACTTTCCGCTGAAAGCGGATCAGCCTCAAGCGGCGATTTTGGTGTTGATTTTGGCAAACTGGAAATCAATATCGAAAACATGTTTAAAAGCGGCGTCCATTTCGGCCATCATAAGTCAAGAAAAAATCCGAAAATGAACGATTATATTTTCGGGACCAGAAGCAACATAAATATTTTCAATCTCGAAATTACGGCTGAAAAAATAAAATCTGCCACAAATTTCATTTCCGGGATTGTTGCTTCCGGGCAGGAAGTGGTTTTTGTTGGAACTAAAAAGCAAGCCAAAAATCTAGTTGAGTCGGCCGCAAAAGCCTGCCAGATGCCTTATGTGAGCGAGAGATGGCTGGGAGGCACGTTTACCAATTTTTCTGAAATTTCCAAAAGGACTCGATATCTTCGCGACGGGCAGGAAAAAATGAAGAAAGGGGAATTTGGAAAATATACTAAATTTGAACAAATGAAAATTGCCGAAGAGCTCGATCGCCTGGAAAGAAAAATGGGCGGAATAAAAAATATGCTTAAATTGCCAGGAGCAATTTTTGCTGTGAGCGCCATTGATGATTCTTTGGCAATCAAAGAAGCGGCAATTAGGAATATTCCGGTTGTAGCGCTGGTTGACACCAATGCTTCTCCGGAAGGAATAAATTATCCGATTCCGGCCAATGAAGACGCAGTTTCTTCAATCAAACTGATGCTGGCTTATATGGCAAAAGCGGTTTTGGACGGAAGAAAAAGAATAAATGAAAAAATAGATAAAAAAGAATAAAAAAATAATTGCCAAAATTTATGCTTAATAAAATAAAAAACTTGAGAGAAAAAACCGGAGCTGGGATAGTGGATGTAAAAAAAGCGCTGTCTGAAGCCGGCGGAGACGAAGCAAAGGCAGTCGAGATGCTCAGAAAACTCGGACAGGCAAAAGCATCCAAAAAATCGGAAAGAACGGCGCAGGAAGGCGTCATCGTTTCCTATGTCCATTCCAATAAAAAAGTGGGGGCGATGGTAAAACTTTGCTGTGAAACTGATTTTGTGGCCAGAAATTCCGAGTTTATTGAGCTGGCGAGAGATATCGCCATGCACATAACGGCAATGAATCCGAAATACATAAATTCGGAGGATGTTCCCGCTGAAATTGTTGAAAAAGAAAAAGAAATCTGGACGGCCCAGGCGGAAAATGAAAAAAAACCTCGCGAAATAATGGAGAAAATATTGGAAGGCAAGGAGAAAAAATTCCGCGAAGAAATTTCTCTCATGAGCCAGCCGTATATTAAAAATCCGGAGATTGCCGTTTCGCAGCTGATTGCTGAAAAAATCGGGAAAATAGGCGAAAATATCCAGATCGCCGGCTTTTCGCGCCTGGAGCTTTAAGGTGAAATGGAATAAGGGCTGAAAAACGGTGGTCGTGCTCTATTTTAAATTAAAAAGAAGCAAGCATGTTAAAATATTTAGTCAGGATATATCAGTGGGAAGATCCCAGGCTGTGCGAAAGCGATTTGGAACTTCCGCGGGGGGAAATGGTCATTGCAACCGGAGAAAATTCCAATGAGTTGGGCGTGATTGAAGAAAAAGCGAAAGAAACTTCAGAAGACAAAGTTGAAGGAAAAATAGTCCGGGTTGCAACCGCAAGAGACCGGAAAGTTTTTGAAGAATACCAGAAACAGAAAAATGCCATGCTGGAAAAATGCAAGGAGATTGTCAAGAAATCAGGATTGGAAATGAAAATGGTGGATGCCAGGATAGGATTGGATGGGAAGCAGGCGATATTTGTTTTTACGGCTGACGGACGAATTGATTTTCGGGAGCTTGTAAAAGATCTGGCCAAAGAATTTAAAAAAATAATAAGAATGCAGCAGATCGGAACCAGGGATGAAGCAAGAAGCCTGGGAGGATACGGTATTTGCGGACGGGATCTCTGCTGCGCTAAATTTCGGGGAAGCATTCAAAGCATTACCACCGACATGGCCCGTGTCCAGCAGATTGCCCATCGGGGAACGGAACGGATTTCGGGGCTTTGCGGGAGGCTTATGTGCTGCCTGGCTTATGAAGCTTCCCAATATAAGGAAATGCTTTCCGGTATGCCGGAAATTTACAGCGTGGTGAATACTCCCGAAGGAAAAGGGACAGTTGTGGAAGTAAATGCAATCTCGCAGAAAATAACCGTTAAGATGGAAAAAGGCGATTATTTATCTTTTGGTAAAAATGAAATAAAATAATTTTATTATGTCGTATTCAATAATACCGCCTATAGCATTGATACTGAGTCTTATAGGCATTATCATATTTTTGTCGAGAAGAGCTTCCAAAATTGCCCTTCTGGAGGACAGCAGCCGGATGGGAAGCAGGAATGAGCAAGCGTTTCCAGGAAAAAGGACGTTTTGGAGCAGAATATTTTTTTGGTCAAACGGAGAAGGCGGAGGATTGAAACACGGATTTTTGTTTTTTTTGGAAAAATTTACCAGAAAGCTGCGCATATTTTTTCTTAAATTTGAGAATTTATTCACCCACTGGAGCGAAAGCATCAGAAAAAAAAGAAAAGATTACATCGAATCGGCGGCTTCTGAAGAGAGAAATGACGAGACAGGGCGCCTTGAAGCGAATCCGGATATTATTGAAAGAGTGCGGATGCACGGAGAAGGCAATGTTTATGTAAGGCGCGGCGCCGAGGAAAATAATGCAAGGCTGGCGGAAAAACGGCTTGATGAGAAAAAAATTATTCGGCCGATAATCAGCGATAAGGTAATAACTCCCAGAGTCAAGCCGGAAATAAAAAACCGCCTGGAGAGGATCCTAATCGAAAGAATCGCGGCCAATCCGAAAGATACGGAAGCCTATGAGCGGCTCGGCGAATATTATTTTGAAATTGAAAATTACCAGCATTCAAAAGAGTGCTTTAAGCAGGTAATCAAGCTGGATCCGATGAATGTTAACGTGAAAGACAAAATGAAGAGGCTGGAACGGCTGCTTGCGAGAAGGTGAATTATTTTCGCCGAAGTAGCTCAATGGTAGACTCGCCTCGATTCGACGAAATGTCTCATTGAGTCGAAGCGGGGCAATTGTTTTGCCCGCCCGCTTGACGCGCCACCCTAGCTCAATGGTAGAGCAACTGTTTTGTAAACAGTAGGTTATCAGTTCAAATCTGATGGGTGGCTCAAACGTGTCGGGCGGGTAAACAGTAGATTGCCAGTTCCCGCCAGAGGCGGATTCCGGTTTATACCAAAATTTTCTTCGAAAATTTTGACAAACCGATAACAAATCTGGTCTTCGGCTCAAAAAATAAAAAAAATAGTGAAATTTAAAAAGCGGGTCGGTGGCAGAGCGGTCAATTGCACCTGACTGTAAATCAGGCGGCTTACGCCTACGGCGGTTCGAATCCGTCCCGGCCCACGTAAAATTAGTAGACCAATACCTTTTCATCATAGTGGTTGACTAGTTGCGATTGTTATTTTACAATGGAAATATGAACAAATCATCAATTTCTAAGATTAGTAGGTTGTATGTTGGCCAGAAAAAATCTGTTTCAGAAATTGCAAAAATATTTGGATGTTCGGAAAATAGAATTAATTATTGGCTAGCAAAGGAAGGAATTAAAAAGAGGTCTATTAGTGAAGCGATTTATATCAAACATAATCCTAACGGTGATCCCTTCCGGTTTATTTTACCAAAAAATGTCGATGAAGCGGTTTTATTTGGTATGGGATTGGGACTTTATTGGGGGGAGGGCACTAAAGCAAATAAAACTTGCGTAAGACTCGGAAACTCCGATGCAGCATTACTGAATGTTTTTATTGATTTTTTGATTAAGTTTTTTCATATTAAAAAGAAAGATCTAAGATTTCATTTGCATGTTTTTACTGACATTGATTTAAATGAGGCATATGGGTATTGGATAAAAAAATTAAAAATTAAAAAAGAACAATTTTATAAACCGATTATAACAAAAACCGGAAAGCTAGGGACATATAGAAAAAAGAGTAAATATGGAGTGGTTACTGTTTATTACTCCAATAAGAAATTGAGAGATTTATTAATAGGGAATTTGCCGTTGTAGCTCAGTTGGTAGAGCAACTCCATGGTAAAATTATTGCCCGCTATCCGGGAAACTGGGTGGTGAATCCCGAATTACGGTTAAAGGCCTGTCTCAGGTTAAGACCGTGGCCTTGCCTTTGTGGAGGCCCGAACGACTGACAAGGGGAGCTAAATCTTAGGATATGCTTAAGATACAGTCTAATCCTCTAATAAGGA
Source organism: Patescibacteria group bacterium (assembly GCA_022711335.1). Classification (GTDB taxonomy): domain Bacteria; phylum Patescibacteriota; class Minisyncoccia; order Moranbacterales; family UBA2206; genus JAKLFF01. The sequence goes on from JAKLFF010000005.1 coordinate 44,353, forward strand.
CAAAAAAGAAAATAGAGGTGCAAATGAAGGAGTAGGTCTCCGGTTCAAATCCGGACAACGGCTCAGTTTAATAAGTAAAGAAAAAATTTTATGGCGCGAGAAAATCTGGTGAAAATGAGATGCGATGCGTGCAAAAGCATAAATTATTTCACAAAGAGAAACAAGAAAAAAATCAAGGAAAAACTGTCGCTCAAGAAAATGTGCAAAAAATGCAAAAAGCACACAGTTCACAAAGAGATGAAATAAGTCTCTTTTTGGCGGGTGTCGTACAGTGGTAGTACGGGAGTCTCCAAAACTTCTAACGGGGGTTCGATTCCCTCCACCCGTGCATAGTGCTAAGAAGTGGGCTTGATTGCCCGCTTTTTGCTTTTATACAGCCACTTTTCATCGGTTCTAACCTTTCAAATTCTCGCTGTATATCATCGTGCTTATTTACTACGGGCAAAAACCATTCTTTGGCTTGTATAGCGGTTATTTTGTCTTTTATTGCGTGGTTCGAACCTAAATGAAATATAAGCTCTCTTCGTGTCTCATCGTCTCCAGTTAAAAACGCTTTGTGTGCGTAAGCGTAAAAGGCAAAAGTTTTTTCAGTCAGCTCCAAAGTTTTTTCTTTTCGGTCTTCGGCACTCATAGGCTCTTTGCTTAACTTTTCAATCTCTTTTTTTATCGGTTCGCTTTGGATTCTAAATTCTTCATCATCAATCATATCATTGCTACGCATTCGTATAAGATTTGACTGCTGGTTTTTCAGTTTTTCCAAAGTTTGTTGGCGAGTGTCCGCTATTATTTTTTCATCGTCCGCTTTGGTATCTTTTCTACTTTCAATTATTTCTAAAGCCAAAGAAAGCAACTCTTGGGGTATGGTGTATTTTGCAAGCTCAAATTCAAGCTGTTCAAAAAGTTTGCCTTCTTCCAAAACTTTATTTTGGGTGCATTTTATTTTTCTGCTTCTTCTGGTGCAATGATAATAGGTGTATTCTTTGATTTTACCAGTTTTCTTGTTGATTTTCCGTTTGGTTTCCGCGGTATAGGAACAACCACATTCGGGACAACGGAAAAGCCCTGTGAAAGCGAAATGATGTTTTTTAGGTCTCGGTTTTCCCTTATATCCCAAAATAATTTGAGTTCTATCAAATTCATCCATCGTAATCATTGCTTGGTGCTTTCCTGGGTAATGCGTTCCATTGTGCTCAATGATTCCCGCATAAAAGATATTGGTAAAAATCTTATACATTCCGCTCAATGCCAATGGTTTGTCTCCAAGTCGTTTTTTCTTGATTGTTCGGAATCCCCATTCATTATTAAGTTTATCGGCAACTTGTGGCACTGTATAATTTCCAGTGAGTATCAAATCCCACGCTTTGCGTAATAATCTGAACCGCAATGGGTCTATGGGCATTGTATGTGTTGCTAGGTCGTTTAGATAGCCTGTGGGTGCAATTCCAGGTCTCCAGCCGTCCTCTCGCTTCTTTTGGTTGCCTCGCTTCACGTTCACGCTCAATTCTCGGCAAAACTGATTTGCCATTCCGCTTTCAACGCTGAAAAGTAAAACATTGTCTTCAGGCTTAAATTCCTTTTCCATTGTCTGGATTGATTTTATAACTTCCTGTTGCAAAAGCCAGCTTATCTTTCCGCTATCTATCGGATTTCGAGATAAGCGGTTAAGATGCCAGCACAAAATTCCGTTTGCTTCGCCATTTTCAATTCTCCTCATCATTTCATCGAAGAGGGGACGATTGTTTGGTTTTTTGGCTGATTTCGCCTCGGTGTAAATGTGCTTGATGTGTAATCCCATATCTTTGGCTATTCGCTCCAATCTGCCTACTTGGTCGTCAATTGATTGCACCTGGCGGTCTTCGCTTTCCGAAGATTTTCTCGCATAAAGGAAATATTTTATTTGTTTGTCGTTTTTCATAATTTTTTTGTGGTTATGCTTATAAATATATTTATTATAATTTTAACAAATTAAATATATTTAAAAGCAAAGCTTTGGGTAAATATATATAAATATATTTATATATATATTTATTTTTAATGCTTACGAATTTAATTTTTTTAGATACTCGCTCTTTATTTTTGCCGTAATCTTTTTCCATAAATTGTCGCTAGCTCTACACATAAGGGAATCTTTGATTATCGGGGGCGTAATACTGGGTCTATCAGGTTTTCCGCCCTCCCAAATGGAAAAGCCGATAATTTTGATAAATTCATTGCCTTCAAATTGAAGTGTTAAATCAGCGTGTGCCCGCAAGTTTGGATATTCGGTATTTTCAGAAATTCTCACCTCAACGAATATTCTTTCATTTTCCATATTTTTATTGATTGTTATTTCTTAATTTTCTGCCACAGTTCTTTTGAGGGCTTGTTGAGCGATTCTGAATTGCTCTCAGGGACGAAATTTAGGGGGACAGTTGGCATAGCTCTCCCGCCAGATAGAAAGTCTCGTCCGTTTATGTTTGCCTTTTTGGTCTCCCTTGAAAAAGGGCACTTGTCTTGTTTCTTTCCGCTTCTCAAGTGGAGGTCTGGGTCTAAAGGGCAAAAGTTTTTCCGACATCCATCGTATCTTGGGCATTTTTTCATATTATCCATAGTTTATTTTCTAAGATTCTTGGAAAGTTTTTTTCTTCTTTTTTCCACTAATCTCATTTCTTTTTGAGTCATTGGTTTATATGTGAGCTCGACCATTCTCACAAGGCTTTCCGCTTTTTCACACACTTCCGCACGACTAAGTTCAACCCCGAATCGTTCGTGGTAGAGGACTTGATATTTTTTGATTTGGTCGTCAGAAAGCATAAAAAAATCAAAGCTTTTACGCTTCGATTCTATAAAACGGACAGGTGATTCACCTTAGAATCACTAGAAGATTTGCTAAAATATTCTTTTTACAGTGTTATTTCTCCTGATAAAAAGCTCATCCTCTGTGGGAATATCAGCTTTAATCTTTTTGTTTACTGCTCGCATTGTATCATAAACACCTCGTCTTATTCTGGGGTCTCGTAAATCAGCATCTTCCCCATAAATTTTGTCAGCTATTTCTGACCAGTCGATTTGTGTGTTTGGCTGTCTTTCAAAAACGAATTTGCAAAAGTAAAATTCGTGGGTATCAGGAGTAATTTCACTTTTTCTCGAGTCTACATAGATAGAAGATTCATTCTCCACAAATTTTATTTCTCTTCCTTCTAAGCTTATCGGTTTGTTTTTTTCAAATAAAATAAAGTAAATTTCCTTTATTTTTTCTATGTCCAAAATTTTAATCGTATTTTTACCAGGAAAAACTAATGGATTTTTTTCTTCCATATTAGGAAATTCGATTATGGAAGATTCTGATTTTGCAAGCTCAATCGCTTTTTCTTTTTCCAGATATTGCCAAAAAGAATCATTCATAGTAACTGATTTGTCGGTAATATCTTCATTTGGTAGGAAGCTTTCGATGGATATCACAAGAGGAGAATCAGAAAAGAAATTATCGCTTGAATATAAAATTTCTTCCAGGTACCTCTTAATTTGAGGCATTGGCTCGAATGGGAATTCCCCGATATTCATATTGATTTTACTAGATTTTTATTCTAGCTAAAGTTTATCAGATATAGCCGCTAAATCAAGCCTAAACGCTTGTATTTTAGGGCTATTTATATTATGATTTAGGTGTTCACCTATAGAGAAGTTTCCGTGAAGAAACTGCTTTTTCTATCCAGTTGTGGGTGGAAATGGGCAGTCGAGTTCCATAACTGGACGTCTTCACGGATATCCTCTATGGGTGAACAGCTCGGCTGTCCTTTTTGTTTTGGCTAAATATTATTTTCAATATAATGAAAACTAAAATCATAATCGCAGTAGTGGCTTTGGTAATCGGAGCAGTGACGTTCCCCGTTTTGGGAATGAAAATAAGCCCGACCAGAAATTTGATGATGAAACTCGCTCCTCGAGAAGCTATCCTAAATTTGGCAGATAACATCAAACAGAAGGAACTAGGAGAACAACAAAAAATAGACTCAGAGGCAAAAGCCCAGGAAGTAATCCAGGAAGAAGCCCAACCAGAAGAAATTATTTCAGAACCACAGCCAGAAATTATCCCCGCAGTTCAATCAGGAAACAATAAGGAGCAGATAGAAGCCTGCCAAAATACCAAAACCGAGTGTGAGAAAAAAATAAAAAAAATCAAAAATGAAATTGATGATTTGGAAAATCAGGTTGAGGAACAGGAAAAAATTTACGATGAGGCAAAGGGTGGGAGCAGTAGCAATGAAAAAGCATTAAATTATCATAAGGCTATCTTAGAAAAATCAGAAAAAGACCTAAAACTTAGAAAAGCCGAACTTCAAAATATTACTAGCGGAGAATGTAAAAATTATAATAAACCCTGCTAAAAAAATGGAAAAAAGTAAATTAGACAAAGCCGTAAAATGGAGTGTGATTATTTCCGCCTCATTATTCTTGCTTCTTGTTATTTTTCTTCCTTCTTATTTTTTCCTCTATCTGCCCAGAGTTCATAAGCTGAATGAAAAAAAAGTTAATGAGTGTTTAAGAGACGTTTCTGATAGAAAAATTAAATTTTTGGAAAATAGAATAGCGGAAGAAGAAAGCGGGACTAAAACATATACCACAGAAGAAAAAACGGATATAACCACAACCTTAGAGGGATTAGAAAAACAGGAAGAAAAAGAGTGTTATAAAAAATACCCCACTAAATTTCAATTGCCATAGATTCATTTACTTTTTTAGATAATTGTCTTATATTTAAGGCGAACTTCACAAAGAAAAATAAACAAGTATCCCGAATGGGAGGCGGGGCGGAAACCGACCCCAGAAGCCATTAACGAGGCTGGCTTGACTAGACCTCACCGCTCTTAAAAGAAAGCCGACAAGGATAATCTGCACGTAGGAGGAAAAAACTAAGGCACACGGAGTCTAATGAACAGAGCTAGGATTCCCCAGGAAAAAGTAAAGGCTATCTTGTTTATCAGGATATTTATATTTCTTCCCGCAGATGTAGGGTTATAGTTTGTTTATCCAAATTTATCTTTTCGAGCTGTATAGCTTTTTATAAAATAATCCAATAAAGCAAATGGACATATTGAACCAGTCAATTAAATCACTTAATTTTGCTGATATTATTGCTTTTTGCCAAGAAAAAAATCGTGAAGGAATTCAAATTGATTACAAAAAAGAATATCCCCAAAAAGGAATAGCGAAACATTTCGCCTCTTTCTCAAATACCCGAGGAGGGATATTGATTATCGGAGTCGAGGAAGATAGAAAATCCGGAGTTCCTATTGCTTGGGAGAGCATAGAATGTGATGCAAAAATAATAGAAAAAATAAATCAGGAAGCAAGTAATGTTGAACCTATTCCCGCCTTCGACGTTCACATTACCGACGAGATAAATGGAAAGAGATTTGTTTTAGTTCGAGTATATGAAGGAGATAAGACGCCATATTATGTACAAAATGATTCCAATGTTTGGGTAAGAACGGGAAATATAAGCAATTCAATCGACATTGCCTCTCCTGATGGATTAGAATTATTGTTTGGAAAAAAAGAAAAGGCAGAAAAAGCCAGAAATAATTTTTTATCAATAAGCGACGAATTACACGAAGCAGCAATCGGAAAGGAAGAGAAAAGAATCAGGGAGGAACTGAGAAAAGAGGCAGAAAAAGAAGGAAGCACGACTATTTTTAGATATGAAAAAACAATAGGAGTTTATGACTCCATATGCAAGATAACATTACAGCCATATTTTCCAGGTAAATCCCTCACGACCCCAAAGAAAATCAAAGATGACATTGATTCAATCCGTTTTAGAAATCGCAACTTCGTATTTCCGGATTTAAATGTCGAGCCATCGCCAAAGGGAATACGATATTTTTCTTATCAAAGAAGCAGAGAAATACTTGAATCTCAAGTAGTGTTAGGGCAAGGGCTAATTCAAGATATTTTTACGGCTTCAAGAAAGAGTCCGGATGAAAAATCTAGAATAATAAGCCTTCGGGCAATTGCCGTTAGAATTTTCGGAATATTCAAATTTGCCGATAGATTCTACGATAAATATGGTTATCAAGGCGTGCTCCTTGGAAATATAGAAATAAACGGAGCTACAGATGTGCTTGAAGACGTTTTAGTCAGAAGGATGGTACCAATAGGTTCGGATTTTTGGGAGGAGGATAAAACAAAAGAAAGTTTATTGTCCGATTATTTATGGGAAATAAAAATTGATACAAGGATATTGAAAGAAAAAGATGAACTGAGAAAATATTACGAGGAACTTTTGGAAGAAATTTACTGGGACTTTGGATTTGAAGAAATTGGCGATGGCGTTTTAGATAAATTTTTGGAGGAAAATGGGTTCACATTCTAATAGCTTATTAAAGCCAGTCTTAGGGAGTATTCCCGGCGGTAGTTTATATTCTTATCCCCCTCCCGCTCATAGGGAATTTATGTTATAATTTGTTTATAATGTTCTCATCAGAAACTAAAACTAAAGAAATAATTGACAGCCTAGTCCGTCTATCCAGAGAAGTCGAAATTTGTAATGGGGCGGGCTTTTTTGATGGTAACAAGTGTGCCGAAGATTTTTTTAAGGGCATTTTGAACCGAGTTTATGATTGTAATCTTATCAATCTTAATTTGGAAAAAAATAATTTTCCTGCAATTGACTTAGGTGATAAATCTAAGAAATTAGCAATTCAAGTTACGGCGAGCATAGGAAGAACAAAAATTTCAAATTCTATAACGAAATTTGTAAATCATAACCTCTGTGATACTTACAAAAAGCCCATATTTTTAATTATTGGAAAAAAACCAAAATACTCCAAAAATTTCGATACCGACACGAAGGGAAAATTTATTTTCAATCCGTCCGAAGATATTTTAGATATTACCGATTTGATAAAAATAATTTCATCTTTGCCCATTGAAAAAATCACAGACATCAATAAGTTTATTATTTCTAATATTACAGAAGTACTATCTGTTGACCCGATTAAAATTAACGAGCAGGATATCAAAAATTTAATTCTAGGCATAAGAGATGTTATAAATGACGATACCTCGTTTAAACCAAAATATTCCAGTGATATTCCGATGAGATTCCAAGATTATATTGTAGAAAAAAATAAGCTAAATGAAATTGATAAATTGTTTTTCGAACAGGTGTTCGCCAGAAGCCTGAAATATAGTGATGATATTAAGAATTTTTTATCCGACCCCATAAACGTAGAGATAAAAGAGTGGTATTTTACTATTAGCAGTGAACTCCAGAATGAGTATGTAAAAAATAGAGAGAAGTTCGATTTGCTGGAATTTATAGATAAAATTTATGATAAGGTCTGCGAGAAATTTAAGGCGGATTTGTCATATGACAAAAGAAAAATCAAAGTAATGCTTCATTGTATGTATTTTCATTGTGATTTAGGAATAAATCCAGAGAAAAAAACATAATGATAACACCAAATAAATATACAAATTTAGACTTATCGGTCTTGAATATCGGGGCTGAAATTGTTAAAGTGCTTCAAAAAAGCAGAATTCTTAAATATGATGACCTACTGAGTCAGATTTTATTAAAGAAAGGAAGGGGGGCAAAAGAAATTTTTGTCTATTCCTTAAATTTTTTATTTGTCCTGAATATAATTAAATATCATAGTTCTGAGGATATAATCGAATTTTATGAAACTCGTTAAAATATATTCTAATATCTCTAGTATGAAGCCAGTTATTTTTAATTCTGGCTTAAATATAATATATGGCGATGTAAACCAATACGAAGGAGACAGTAACGAGCATAATTTAGGAAAAACTTCGCTTGTCTACCTGATAGACTTCTTATTATTAAAAAAAATAGATAAAAATAATATATTCAGGAAAAGAAGAAGTAATTTTTTAGGCTGGGATTTTTATTTGGAAATAGAGCTGGATGATAAATCGTATCTTACGATTAAAAGAAATCTAGTTAATGATTCTAAAATATCAATTAAACTCCATAAGGAAGGGAATCAGGATTTGTCGTCGGAGATATTTTGGGACTATAAAGATAAATCAATAAGTGCAAAAAAAGAAGAGGAAAATGCGGTTAAGATTTTAAAAAATATATTAAAATTCGATGTCTTAAACGAATATAATTTGAGGCATTTTCTTTCCTATCTTCTAAGAACCCAAAATGATTATACGGATGTTTTTAGATTAAGTACATTTAAAAAAGATAAAAATTGGAAACCACCTCTTCTTTCCCTATTTGGATATAACGGTCAGCTATTTGAGAAAAAGTATGATTTAGAGCAGGAAATTACAATTCGCAGAGAATTGATTGCAAAAATGAAGTCTGATAATCTCATAGATAAATCAGAAGAGGCTTTTAAATTGCAAGCCGCCATTAAAGTTAGGGAAGATGAAAAAAAATCAATAGAAAAAAATCTTGAAATGCTAAATTTTTTTACTAGGGATGAACAAATGACGGAAAAAATAGTGAAAGAATTTGAGACAAAAATTAGTATTCTAAATTCTGAGGAATACAGTCTAAAATACGAGATTGATAAGATTAAGAAATCATTAGAAAACAATGTTTCCGTTAAAGTTTCTGATGTTAAAAAGATATATGAAGAGGTGGAGATATTTTTTCCGGATAAGCTTACTAAATCTTATGAGGAATTAGCCAATTTCAATAAACAAATTTCTGACGAGAGGTCAAAGTACCTTAAAAAAGAGTTGGACAGTCTGGATGATAGACTGATGATTATTAAAAAAGACCTCAAGGAATATAATGATAAATTATCAGAAGCCCTATCAATAATAAAGGAGAAGGATGCATTCATAAAATTCAGAAAATATCAAAACGAGCTTATAAAAATCGAAACAGACATCGCTATATATAAACAAAAAATTGATAGTATTGACACTATAGAAAATTATAGTAATGCAATTAGCGAGATAAGAGAAAAATCTAAAGAAATATCCTCAATAATTAAGGGAGATTTGGCGGAAGAAAAAAATCCATTACAAGAAATACGTGAGATGTACACTGAGATTTTTAAAAAAACTATGGATGGAACTGCTACTTTTGCCATAACTCCAAATAAATATGGCTATTTTGATTTTGAGCCGTTTGTTATAAGTGGCGGTGATTTAACAGGACAAGGAGATGGATACACTGCTACAAAAGTTCAATGTGCCGCGTTTGTCATAGCGGCATTAGCTTATTATTCAAAAAATTCTTTTTATAAATTTGCCTATCACGATGGTATTTTTGAAGGCTGGGGAGATAATCCTAAGATAAATTTTATCAATCTAATTAGGGAATATTGTGATAAATATAAGATTCAGTATATCGCAAGTATGATAAAAAGCGATATCCCTAAAAACTTTGATTTTGAAAAAGAAGAAATAGTGATTACCTTAGACAAGAGTCAGCCATTATTTGGTATTCGATTTTAATATTTTGAATATGAAGTTTCAGGAAGAATTTCTGGCTACACCTCATTTTTTAGACCCCCTCCCCCTATTCGGCGGGTTTGGAATTAGCTTTTTATAAAAAATATAATAGTGGGTAGGGGATAGCGATTTACTGGTAGTTTTTTCTTAGGTCAGGTATATAAATATATTCATTCTTGTTTTCGAAGATAGTTATGACTTCTTCGACTACTGCGTGCTAATAAAAAAATGGCTGTTTAAAGCCATTTTTTTGATGGGGGAAAAGGAAAGTTAGAACTAATTTATTAGTTGACTTTTTTACTAGTAGTGATAGTATTTACTGTTCCTTTAAAATTGAATAAAAAGTTAAAAAATAAGGCTTTCATAAACCGAAACGATATGATTAGGAGGGCAAAAAGATGAAAATGACAGCCATAATTCTTGCTGGCGGCTTGGCTACCAGAATGGGCGAAATTTGTTGCGAAATTCCAAAATCAATGCTTCAGTTTGCTGGTTGTCCGTTTCTTCAATATCTGGTTAGCTGGCTAGTGAGGCTTGGATTGAATGAAATTCTGATTTCAACTGGAAAGTTGAGTGACAGAATTGAATTCTTGTTTGCAACTAATTTTTGGAGCTCTAAAGGCGTGAGGATTGTTAGAGAAGACGAACCTCTTGGAACAGGCGGAGCAACAAAATTTGCTTGCCAGAATTGTTCCAATGAAGATGTTTTTCTCTGCAATGGCGATACGCTTGTGTCCCTAAGCCTTGTCCGTCTTTATGAAATTCACAGAGTCTTAAATGTGCCGATAACATCTGTTCTCACCTTGAGCAAGGAAGTTCCCAATCAAGGAGCTGTTTCCGTTGAAAACGGAATTGTAGTTGAGTTCCGCGAAGGCGAGGAAGCAAGAGAGCCGATTGACGGAGAAAATTATTTTCGCGGAAGTAGCACTGGTTGCTACTTCCTGAAACGTTCATCGGTTTTGTCATTGTTTCCTGCTGGAATTTCATCGCTTGAAAGAGAGATTTTGCCGAATTTAGTGTCGGCAAAAATGATTGGTGCGATTAACAATGGGTTTGGTTTTTTTCTGGATTATGGAATTCCTCAAAGATACGAAATTCTCAAAAACAATCTGTGGATTCTCAAGAGAATCTACGGCGAACCGATTACAGGAGGTAATAAGAATGAGTAAGATTAATCTTCGTTCTACATCTGATGGTTGGCGGGGCAAGATAGCAGACTCTTTCACGTTTGATTTTGTTGAAAGAGTTGCTATGGCTATCGGTAGTTATACCCTAAAACATGGCGGAACGGAAACATTTGTTGGTTATGACACCCGTTTTCTGGGTTTTGAATTTGCCAAGCAAGCTGGTCAAGCGTTGAGTCAATTCGGACTCAATGTGTCCATCAGCTCAAGGCCTATTCCTACGCCGATGGTTTCATTCCGAACAAACCAAAAGGAAATGGTCTGCGGTATTACCATAACCGCATCTCATAATCCTTATTATTACAACGGCGTTAAAGTTCGCATGGGTTACGGTGGTGCTCCTGGTGAAGAATTTGTTGTGGAAATTCAGAATTTAATGGATTCCCCCAAAAATAACATTCTTCAAGAGAGACTGGATTTTCAGAATGACGACCCTATTGCGGACTACTGCCAAAAACTGTGGACGATAATTGATTGGCAGTCATTCAATCGTCGTCCCCTGAAGGTTGCCGTAGATACTATGCATGGAACGACAAGCGGCGTTTTGAGGAATGTGCTTTCGGGAACTAAAGCTAAAGTTATAGAAATCCACAGTGACATTGACCCGTATTTCGGCGGAATTGCTCCCGAACCAATGGAAAGCAATACCCAGGAACTTCAAATGCTAATAGCTGGCGGTCAGTGCGACTTAGGGATTGCTCACGACGGAGACGGAGATAGAATTATGGCGGTTATCCCGAGAGTGGGTTATTTGTCACCACACGATGTGGCAGTGATTCTGCTGTGGTATTTGGCAAAAGCAAGGAAACAAAACGGAATTGTTATAGGCAGCGTGACAATGAGCAAACGGTTGTCTTTCGTGGCGAATTATCTGGGCCTTGCTTATAAGGAAGTCCCGATTGGATTCAAGAATGCCTGCGAAATAATGAGAAACGAAAAAGTTCTCATTGCGGGGGAAGAAAATGGCGGAATAGGATTCGGATTTTACCTGCCAGAACGAGATGCCACACTAGCGGCCGCTTTGCTTTCCGAAGCCGAGATAAACTACAGCGGAGGAATCAATGCGATTCTTGCGGAAGTGGAAAAAGTGGCGGGAGAGTCTGGTTTTTCCAGACTCAATCTGAAACTTACCACTTCACCGAAAATTGTCATGGAGAAACTCAAGGAAGAACCACCAGAAAGAATCGCTGGTCAAAAAGTTTCAAGAATAAGCGAGACTGATGGACTAAAGTTCTTCTTTGTGTCGGGAGACTGGGTTAACATTCGTGCTGCTGGCACCGAAGAACTTTTGCGTGTTTATGTGGAATCTAGCAATAAGCAAAAGGCTTTAGAAATTGTCAAAGCAGCCGAAGAAATAATTAGAAAGATTGAAAGGAGATGAGAAATGATAAACTGGAATATGACAACTCCGAGAAAGTTGATTTCGGGCAGGAGCAGTGTTTCCTTCTTGCCCGAACTATTGAAAGAACTGAACCTCAAGACACCCTTTGTGGTAATTGACCCGAAAGTCAAAAAAGCAAATTTCATAAAGCAACTTTCTGATTTTTGCGAAAATTCGTTTGACGATTTTGGGACGAACCCGACCTTTGCTCAAGTAAGTGATGGAGTTCTTCTCTTCCGTGAAGGTGAGTATGATTCTATCATTGCGGTCGGAGGTGGAAGTGCCATTGATTTGGCTAAAGTTGTTGGTTTGACTGCTGCAAACGGAGGAGTGGCCGAAGATTATTTTCAAGGCAAAAAGGCGGAAATTCAGCCAGTGCCCGTCGTAGCTGTTCCTACGACCTGTGGAACAGGGGCGGAAAGCAGCCCGTTTGCTGTTATCATGAGTCCTGATGTTCCCAAAAAGCGGGGCATAGAAAGTAGCTTTCTTATGCCCACTGCGGTAATTCTTGACCCCGAGTCGCTAGTATCTCTTGACAGGGTCATGATTGCTGCAACAGGAATGGACGCCTTTACCCATATTCTGGAATCGCATATTTCCAGAAAGGCGACGGCTCTGACTCGGATTGTGAGCAAAGGACTTCTTTGCTCCGTTCGTGAATCATTGGAAAAGGCCGTAAAGGACAAAGATATTTCTGCACTGGAAACATTGCAGTCCATTGCCTTTACAGCACGATTGCTTTATCCGAGAACTGGGTTGAGCATAGCCCATGCCCTTTCACACCCTCTGGGTGCGTTTACTGGCATGCATCATGGCTTGGCAGTTGCAATGTTCCTTGAGGCTTCAATGAAATTCAACTTGCCGAGTTGCACGGATTCTTTCCAAGAGGCGGAAAAAGTTATGGGGTTTTCCTGCGGTGGCGGATTACTGTCATGGGTTCGCTCAATCATTGAAGAATCTGGGATGATGGCGGAAATCTCTGACTACCTTGCTTCGTTTCACAGTCTGTCCATTGAAAGAATCGCTTCGGAGGCACTGGAGAGCAGCAACATTCCTTCCAACCCGAGAAAAATTGGGTTGACGGAAACTTGCGAAATTATAAACGAATCACTGGCAGATTTTGGGAGGTGACATGGGAACTGAAAAAAAGATTCTGGAAGCGTTTCATGCCTTGGCGAATGTTCTGGAAACGTATTTCAGCTTTGAACGTCAGGTAATGGCGACCGCATCTTTCAAGACAGGTGCGAGTGGAAGCAAAGAAATAGTTACTGAAGTTGATAAGGAAGTTGAAGAAATCTGCATCAAATTTATCACATCTTTCTTCCCAGAAATTCCAGTCCTTGCTGAAGAGCATTATGAAAATGGAAATACTCTTCCCAATGATGGCTGGGTTTTCATCATTGACCCAATTGATGGCACAGCTGAATTTTCCAGAGGAAGCCATGAATGGTCAATTTCTCTTTCTGCTGTTAAGAATCTGAAGCCTTCTGTTGGCATGCTTTTTATGCCGCAGGACAATTTGAGGTTATCAGCTCGCAGGGGAGAGGGGGTGGTTTGTAACGGAGAAGTATTGTCTTCAAAGACTCAAATCGGTGAAACAAGGAAAATCGCAGTGAGTCCTAGGCAAATTCAAATTCCTGAATTCAAGTCCAGGATTCAAAGAAGCGGATTGAAGCCCATTCCTGTTTCAACACTGACCATCAAAATCGTTTCTATCCTTATGGGAAAGGCTGATGCTGGAATATATTTTCCCCAAGAAGGGAAATCGGCGAATATCTGGGACTATGCAGCCGCCATCTTGTTGCTTGAAGAGTTCGGGGGCAAGATGACTTCGCTTGACGGTTCAGCTATGCCATTTGGTGGTCAAAGGATAATTCACAGGGAAGGCTGGTTCGCTACCAATAGTTCTTGCGACCACGATGAACTTTTAAGGAAACTGCAATGAAATTGCAGAAGAAGGTAGAAATATGATATGCCCTGACTTTAAATGGAGTTGGGGCATTTTACTTTTTATTGAATTATGGGTATTATAATTTCAAGATTGCATTAACCATTAAAACTAATCTCATGGCAAATAAAATTGAAAAATGGGAGGAATTATCACGGGAAATTGCTTTCCAAAAATATAGCCGAAAAATTGAGAAGGTGATGTATAAAATGCCTGACGGCAAAGAAAGTGATTTTTATCTAAAAAAAGAAGGACCCGCCACGGGAATTTTAGCTCTTACCAAAGACCAGAAAGTTATACTAGTTAAGCAATTTCGCCCAGGTCCAAACGAAATACTGAACGAACTTCCAGGCGGATATGTTGATTCCAATGAAACTCCCGAACAAGCGGCCGAAAGAGAACTTTTAGAGGAAACTGGATATAAGGGCAATGCTAAATTAGTTGCCACTGCTTACGATTGTGCTTATTCCACAATGAACAGATATTGCGTAGTGGTCACTGATTGTGAAAAAGTTGCCGAGCAAAATTTGGAAAAAAATGAGTTTGCGGAAGTTGTTTTGGTGTCGCTTTCAGAATTTAGAGAACTACTAAAAAGTGGAAAGAATACGGATATTGAAGTTGGGTACATTGGATTGGATTATTTGGGGTTATTGAAATGATAATAGTGAGCAGGACAGTGGGGTAATTTATATCCACGGGCTCAAATCAGGAATATAAATATATTCTTCTTTCTTTTTAAATAAAGTTCTAACGTCCATGACTAGCCCGTGCGAGAATCAAACTTTCCGGTTTTTCGGAAGAAGGTTTGTGGGCGGCGCTTCGCGCCGCCCACCAAATCCGGTCGCAAAAACCGGAAAGTTTGATTCTCGCACGAATTTACCACCAGGCTCGAACCTTTTTCCAAGAAAACCTTTGAAGAAAGTTTTCGAGTTTGGCCTCCGCCCCGCTTCCGCCCGCAAATTCTTCCTAGAAGAATTTGCGTCCCAAAACTGAAAATTTTTCTATTCCTTTTAAAAAGAAAAAAAACGGGTGCGCGAAATCAAAAAAGAGTGGAAAAAATTTTCATTTTTGGCAGTCCAGTTCTTTTTCCGAAAAGACTGGACGGCGGAAGCGGGGCTTCGGCGCGGGGCGGAAAAACGGCGGCGACGGAACTCTTTTTTTATTCTTCTTTTGTG
>JAKLFF010000006.1 GCA_022711335.1 Patescibacteria group bacterium
TCCTTAAATGGAAAAACACCAAATGAAATGTTAAAAATACTAACTATCTAATGCGACAAATGTCTGTGTACAAAACAATTTCGGATGACATAATTTCAATTACGGGTTAAAATAAAGTCATGGAAGACAAAAAAATAATAGTGGGAATAAACGCTTCTTTTTTAAGGAAGCAAAATACTGGCATTGGGCAAGTCACAACCAACTTTCTACGAAAGTTGATAAACTCCAAATTCCAAATCTCAAATTCCAGGCATAATGAAATGGAATTTATTTTATATCTCGAAGAAGACTTGCCGAAAGGATTTAAACTGCCGAAATATTTCACCAAAAAAGTTTTTTTGCCGTTCTGGAAACGGGATGATCTGATCCGAAAAATCTGGTGGGAAAAGTGTTTGCTGCCAAAACGCGCCAAAAAAGACAATTGCGACGTATTTGTTAGCATGTATCAGTGCCCAACTATTTTTTCTAAGAGCGTAAAGCACCTGATGATCGTCCATGACATTATCCCGAAATTATTTCCGGAATATCTTAATAATTCCAGAAAAAAGCATTATTGGAAGCTGACGGAAAAAGGCATAAAAAAGGCTGATAGAATAGTGGCTGTTTCTAGGAGAACGGAAAAAGATTTAATCCAGCATCTTGGAATTTCTCCCATGAAAATCACGAATAGCTATATTGATATAGATGGGATATATAAAGAAGAAGTTAGTGAGGAAAAAAATAAAAAATTGCTTAAAAAGTATAAGTTGAAACCAGGATATATTCTGGCTGGCGGGGGATATGAAGTGCGGAAAAATGTCGAGGGGGCGATTCGAGCGTATAAGGAACTGGATTCCCGCCTGCCTACCGGACAGGCAGGCCTTCGCGGGAATGACAATCATTATAAAATGCCAAATTTAGTTATCTATGGAAAACTTTTGCCACGGCTTGCGCCGTTGGCGACGGATGCGGAAAAATTAGTGAAAGAACTAAATCTGACAAAGCAAGTGAAGCTTTTGGATATGGTCCCGCAGAAAGATATGCCGGCGCTGTTCAAAAATGCCATTATGTTTGTTTATCCTTCGCATTATGAAGGATTTGGCATGCCGATTTTGGAAGCCATGAATACGGGAACGCCTGTGATTACTTCGAAAGTTTCTTCTCTCCCGGAGGTAGGCGGCGACAGCGTCCTGTATTGCCATCACGATGACGTAGAAGACATTGCGATGGTGATGAAAAATGTTATGCTTAACAAAGATTTGCGCGAAACTCTTTCTGCGCGCGCCAAAGAAAGGGCCGGGCAATTTGACTGGAATAAATTTACGGAAAAAGTTTTGAATATAATTGAAAATTTGTGATAGAAAAAATCCAACAGTTTATTAATAATCTGAATAAAACAAAGCTTTATTTAATTCTGGCCAATATTTTGCTGGTGGCGGTTTTGATAATTCTCAATAATTTGAAAATAATTCCTCTCCGCTCTGGAGATTTTATTTTTTTCGTGGTTCTAACTTTAGCTTTTGCGCTTTTTCGTCCCGGATGGGCATTTTTGTTTTTTGTCGGCACTATCATGCTGGAAAATATAAATCTGGTACCGGTTAATTTTGGAATTGCAATCCGGCCGTATCAGCTGCTCGGGGCTTTAATACTACTGGCGGTCGCAATCAGGTTTTTCTCGAAAAAATTGTATTTCAAGCTTCCAAGGTTTGAATGGCAGGATTATACGCTACTGCTAGTGGTATTTTCCGGATTTCTAAGCATAACTGGCGCTTCGGACAAAATCACCAGTTTGAAACTAGCTATAATTTTCGCGACATTTTTCGCCTTATATTATCTGGTGCGAATCTATATTCAAAATAGCGAGGATCTTAAAAAAGTTATCCCGTTTTTTATAAGTTCGGGAATTGTGGTGATTTTTTATGGAATCTGGCAGAATTGGCGCTTCATGCACAATCTGGCTAATTTTGAAACGATGCCAGGAAGGCCGAATTCTGTTTTTGCGGAGGCGGATTGGCTGGGAATGTTTATTGTATTATTTATAAGTGTTATTTATGTTTTTATTTATACAATTTACAATTTACAATTTACAATTTACAATCAAAATTCCAATGACAAATTTCCGATGTCGGATCAATTTCAAAATCCAAATTTTAAAGTTGTTAATTACAAATTACTAGTTACAACATTATTCTTGTACTTTCTCCTTACACTTTCTCTTGCTCTTCTAGTTCTCACCGTTTCCCGCTCGTCCTGGCTTGGAGCATTCTTTTCCACAATTGTATTTTTATGGGCGGTTCTAACTAATTTAAAATTGAAAGATTGGCAGTGGAAGCAAGCGGCTAAAATAACGCTGGGAATTGTTGGATCGCTTGTGATAAGCGTTGCAATCGTTTATGCCTTCAATCTGACTAATTTCCAATTAGCCAACCGAGTTCAAAGTACCGGAACGGGACTGCAAAAAATAACGGTAAGCTGCAGCGTAATGGATTGTGATTGCATAAATCAGGGCTTGTTAAAACCGGATAGCGTAATAAATAGTTCTGATGAACTCGAGAGCTATGGATGCAGGCATATAAATCTGGAAGACATCGAAAATGAAAAATCTCAGGGAAAAAATGTGATGGAAATTTACCGACAAGATCCAAACATTCAGACTAGAAGCGAAATTTATAAAAAGTCATGGAACGAAATAAAAAACCACCCGCTGCTCGGAATCGGATGGGGAAGTATTAATAATGTTTTGGGCAAGGACGAACGGGGAACTGGTCTTAATTCTTCCAATATTTTTTTGGAAGTTTGGCTGGGTGCAGGAATCGTTGGATTTCTAGCTTTTCTGGTTTTCTGGTTTTATCTGATATTCAACGCGGCCAGGAATTTTTATTCCAGCGACGATGATTTGCAAAAAGCAATTTTCCTGTTTATTATGGTTGCCTGGTTCGGACTAACTATCGCAAATCTGTTCAATGCTGGAATATTACTTGGATTTTTGTGGATTTGGATGGGGACAGCAACGATAAAAAAAGCCTAAGCCTTAGGGCTTAGGCGACCAAAGCGAGAAGACAAGGTATCTCGCCTGGATTGTCAGAAGGGAAATAAAGCGGTTTTTCTTCCTCGTGTTCAGATTTGCAGTATCCACCACAATCCTCACATAAGGAAAAGCTATAAAAAAGCCGAAACAGACAATTGGTTGGTGCATCCTCTCTCATTATAACCCTCCTTGATTATAAATAATTTTCACCGAAACCAGCTAGGTATCATACTATTTAAAATCAATTATGTCAACTATCGGCATAGACATGCGAAATATCGGAAAAAAAAGAACTGGCGATGAGGCGGTGTTCTTTAATTTGGTAAAGAACTTGGCTGAAATCGACAATTCCAATGAATATGAACTCCTAACTGATATTGTTGATGAAAATGTTTTGTGCGGGATAAAAAACAGCCTAAATATAGAAAACAAACCTAATTTCAACCTGACATCTCTCGAAACAGCCAACAGGTTTGTCTGGAATTTTTGGACTTTGCCAAAATATGCGAGAAAAAAACATTTGGACATTTATTTGACCCAGTACATAACGCCATTTTTCATTCCCAGAACCACTAAAATTATTACGATTATTCATGACATTTCTTTCAATTTCTATCCGCAATTTATAAAATGGAGAGATTTATTTTTTCTTAAGCTGCTAATTCCGTTAAGCCTCCGGCGGGCGGATAAAATTGTCGGCGTTTCTAAATTTACGCATGATGAAATAATAAAATACTATAAAATAGATCCGCAAAAAGTTGATTGGATCCACAATGCGGTTTCGGAAGATTTCATGGTGCAAGACGTATCAGAAGAAAAAATAAAAGCGGTGAAAGAAAAATATAATTTGCCGGAAAAATTTATTTTATATCTGGGAACGCTTCAGCCGAGAAAAAATATTGTGGCTTTGCTGGAAGCGTACAATTTAGCTCGGCCGGAAATGGAAGAAATGAAGCTGGTTATTGCAGGCGGGAAAGGGCACAACTTCGACAAAAATATAGAAAAATTTATAAAAAAATATAAGCTGGAAAAAAATATAATAATGCCCGGATTTATTGACGAGGAAGATAAAGCGGCCGTTATGAAAGCGGCCCAGCTTTTTGTTTTTCCTTCTTTTTATGAAGGTTTTGGAATCCCGATCCTGGAAGCTATGTCAGCCGGCGTTCCGGTAATTGCTTCCGATATTCCTCCGCATCGGGAAATTGCCGGCAAAGCGGTTTTGTTTTTTAATCCCAATATTCCGGGGGAGCTTTCGCAAAAAATATCGGAAATCATGAATAGTTCTGTTTTGAGAGAAAATTTGGCGGCCGAAGGATTAAAGCAAGCGGAGAAGTTTTCTTGGAAGAGGACAGCTGAAAAAATGGCTGAAATTTTTAAAAGGTTAAAATGAATTTCGGATTGCGCCGGTCTAAGTAAAAAAGCAGTATAGTTGGTATAGACTTTTCAAATTGACAAACGCCATAAATGAATTAAAATGTAAACATCGTTCATGTTTCATGGGCGATGGCGGTTTTTGTAAAAAATAAATAATTCAATAATTTTTTTATTTTATGGCATATATGCAAAATGACTCAATGGGAGAGGTAAAATTTTATAAGAAAAAATGGTTTAAGGTTTTACTCGCCCTCGTTTTTATTTTAGTTGTCGGAGGCGTTTTTTTTGCTTGGAAAACCGGAATGATTCTTACGAAGATTTCGAAGGGCGGACTATTGTCCAGCATCGTTCATAATATTCCCGGGGTAAAAGATGAACTTAAGGGAGAATCAGAAGGAAGAATCAATATTGTTCTTCTTGGAATGAGGGGGGAAGGAGTGGAGGGAGGAGGCCTTTTGGCTGATACTATAATGGTTATCAGCGTAAAGCCAGCAGAGAACAAAGCATCGATAATTTCCGTTCCCCGCGATTTATATGTGACAGTTCCCGGAACCCAGGATAAGCAAAAAATAAATGCCGTGCATGCTTATGGAGAGGAAAAGGGGAAAGGTAAGGGGCTGGAAGCAATGAAGACAGTTCTTGGCGAAGTTACGGGCCTTCCAATTCATTATGCGGCCAGCATTAATTTTGCCGGATTTACGGATCTGATTGAAGCGATTGGCGGAATCGATATCGTTTTAGAGACGCCATTTTCCGAAGGGGCGCAATTCCATGAACCTAAGGTTTGCGATTCTTACGTATACACTGTTCCAGCAAAGGATCCAAAGACAAAAATCCAGCTTTACGAGAATAAATATTATGTAAGGAAAAACGGCACCAGATATGTGGCAAAATCTTATCCGCTTTGCTACAACAAGGATGAGGAATGCAACGGTATATTCAGTCTTCAAGCTGGCAATAACCATCTTGACGGAAAAACATCGCTCTGTTATGCCAGAGCCAGATTCCAATCTAGCGACTTCGAAAGGGCAAAAAGACAGCAGGTTATCATACAGGCAGTGAAAGATAAGATGACGAGCGCTGGAACTCTTTCTGATTTTTCAAAAATTAACGGAATTTTGGATAGTTTGGGAGATAACGTCAGGACGGATATGCGCCTTTGGGAAATGCAAAAATTCTATGATATTTATAAGCAAATTCCTAATCCAGAAATCCATTCAAGGGTGTTGGAGGATTCAGAAGAAGGGTTTTTGTATTATCCTGGAGAAAGCGCGGCTGGATATATTCTTCTGCCGAGGGGAGATAATTATGATAAGATCCATGACATGGCCCAAAATATCTTCACTATAGCGGCCCAAAGCGATATAAAACCGAAATAAATGGAGCTTTCCATTATTATTACCAAATATAAGAATCCGGAAATGCTTCGGGTGTGCATCGATTCCGTTAAAAAAAACATAAACCTTTATGATTATGAAATTATAGTTGCGGATAGCGAAACGGAAGAGGAAACTGAAATGATGATGAGGGAAGATTATCCGGAAATAAAATATATCCCTTCAAAAGAGAATATCGGCTTTGAAGGAACGGTTAAAAATGGATATGGAAAAAGCAAGGGAAAATATATTTTAATTCTCAATCACGATATTATAGCCAAAAAAAATTCTATAGAAAAAATTTTGGATTATATGAAAAGTAATTCAGATGTTGGCTTGTGCGGGCCGAAGCTTCTAAATTTTAATGAAAGTATGCAGCCTTCGTGCTTTCGTTTCTATACTCTCCTTACGATAATTTATAGAAGAACATTTTTGGGCAGGCTTAGTTTTGCCAAAAAGCGCTTGGATGAATTTTTGATGAAGGATTTTGATCATAAAAGCACAAAAGAAGTGGACTGGCTTATGGGCTCGGCGCTTATGACAAAAAGAAGCGCAATTCAAAAAGTCGGCCTCATGGACAGCCGTTTTAGGCTATATTTTGAAGATGTAGACTGGTGCCGAAGATTTTGGGAAAGCGGTTACAAAGTTATTTATTATCCTGATGCCAAAATGTATCATTATCACGGCCGGGGTTCAGCGGGAAAAAACATGTTTAAAGCGCTTATTTCCAATCGTTTGACTTGGATCCATATCTTAAGCGGAACAAAATATTTTATAAAATACGCCGGAAAGCCTTTGCCGAGACATAACTAAAACTAAGAGAAAAGATACAAAATGCAGGAAGAAAACCAAAATGAAATAATTTCCCCGATGCCGGATAATAATTTTGAAAAGGAAGAAATGAAAAAAAACAGGAAGCTTTTTAATAGGGCAGTGGCTTTTTTCACCTTTGTTTTTTTGCTTTACGGCAGTTTTTTTATCGGATACAAGCAAGGAGAGAAAAAAGTGTCTTCCGAGGCAGCGGAAAAAACCATTCCGATAAATCAGGCTTATGTCGACAACAAGCTTCCGTCTGCCGATAAAAAAATAGACTTTTCCTTATTTTGGAAAGTCTGGGATCTGGTTAGAGAAAAGCATATTAACAAAAATGTTCTGGACGCCCAAAAAATGATATACGGAGCGATTAATGGAATGCTGCGGGCTACAGATGATCCCTATTCGTATTTTTTTGATCCCAGGGAAAGCAAATCATTTTCTCAGGATATTGAAGGAAGTTTCGAAGGCATTGGAGCGGAACTTGGGATAAAAGATAACATTTTAACTGTAGTGGCGCCCCTCGAAGGATCTCCGGCGCAAAAAGCCGGCTTAATGGCCGGGGATAAAATACTCAAAATTGGCGGAAAAGTTTCTTCCGATATGGCAATTGATGAAGCGGTTGACGCAGTCAGAGGGAAGAAAGGTACAGAAGTCAATCTCACGATATTGCGTGCGGGAGAGCAGGAAACAAGGGAAATTTCCATCATTCGCGATGTCATTGAAATAAAAAGCGTCAAATTTGAGTTCAGAGAGAACGATATCGCTTATTTGAAAATAATCAAATTTGGAGAAAATACTTCGAAAGAATTCAACGACGCGGTAAACCAAATTATTTCCAAAAAATCAAAAGGAATAATACTTGATCTTCGAAATAATCCCGGAGGGCTGTTGGACGAAGCTATCAAAGTAGCCGGGAAAATGCTTCCTAAAGAAAGCGTAGTCGTGTTTGAAGAAAATAGCGAAGGAGAAAAAGAAAGCTTGAAGACTGCCGGGGGAGACAAATTAAGCGGAATTCCGACAGTTGTTCTCATAAACGAAGGAAGCGCCAGCGCTTCGGAAATTCTGGCGGGAGCGCTTCATGACGACCAGAATATAACTTTAATCGGAAAAAAATCTTTTGGAAAAGGAACAGTCCAGGAACTTATCAAACTTTCCGGAAATTCTTCAGTGAAAATTACAGTGGCTAAATGGCTGACTCCCAAAGGCGATTACATTATGGAAAAGGGAATTTCTCCGGATGTCGAGGTAGATTTAAATACAGATGATTACAATAATAACCGCGATCCCCAGCTGGACAAAGCCATGGAAGTTATCAGGGAGAAGATGAAATAATTTAGCTTTATTAAGACTTAGCGCATCTGTCTCAAAATCATAAAAGCGACTGATGTGAGATCAAGTTAATTTTGTGCCTGTTTATCTGAAGCTAGAACCCGCAAAAAAAGCGACTGATATGAATAATTTTTCGTCAAACGCGCTAAGTCTTGCCTATATATAAAAGGCCTTTTGGGGCTTTTTTGTTTGTGTGATACAATTTAATCAAATGTAAATTCTAATAAAAACTAGGGCATATGTCAAAAATCACAAAAATTCATGCGCGGGAAATTTTGGATTCGCGAGGAAATCCGACAGTCGAAGTTGAAATAGAACTGGAATCCGGAATTAAAACGTCAGCGGCAGTCCCCAGCGGAGCATCTACCGGAACTTATGAAGCGTTGGAGCTTCGCGACAATGATAAGAGCCGCTATGAAGGGCTGGGTGTTTTAAATGCAGTTAGTAATGTAAACGATATTATTGCCAGAAAAATTGTCGGCATAGACGCTCAAAACCAACAAGAAATCGATGCGGAAATGATTAAGCTGGACGGGACGGAAAACAAATCCAAACTGGGAGCTAATGCTATTTTGGGGGTTTCGCTGGCCACAGCCAGGGCTGCCGCCATGGAAAATAAAGCTCCGCTTTATGAGCATATTAAAAATACCTTTAAAATACCTGGAAAAAAATATAATCTTCCCGTTCCAATGTTTAATGTATTAAATGGAGGCCAGCACAGCGATTCAGGTTTGAGTATTCAGGAATTTAAAATTGTCCCAAGCGGCGTAAAAACATTCAAAGAACAGCTGCGAGCGGGAAGCGAAATTTTTCATGAGCTCAAAAAAGTACTTTCCGCGGAAGGATACGCGGTGGGAGTTGGGGATGAGGGAGGGTTTGCGCCAAAGCTTGAGAGCAATACCCAGGCGTTGGAATTTATAAATCAAGCGATAGAAAAAGCCGGCTACAAAAAAGGAATAGATGTTAATATCGGCATCGATAGCGCGGCCAGCTCATTTTTCGACGAAAAAGAAGAAAAATACATATTTAAGCCGGAAAATTCGATGTTGACTCGCGAAATGTTGCTTAATATATATAATGAATGGATTTCAAAGTATAATGTGATTTCAATCGAAGACGGGCTTAACGAAAACGATTGGGAAGGCTGGGGCGTGATGAATGAAAAAATGGGAGACAAGACTATGCTTATAGGTGACGATTTGTTGGTTACCAATGTAAAAAGGCTGAAAATTGCTATTTCTAAAAAAGCCTGCAATGCGGTTCTCATTAAAGTCAACCAGATTGGCACGCTCAGTGAAACCATTGAGTGCATAAAGCTAGCCAAGAAAAATAAAATGAAAATAGTCGTATCGCATAGATCGGGAGAGACTACGGATGATTTTATTTCCGATCTGGCAGTCGGAGCTGGCGCTGAATATATCAAATCCGGGTCTTTAAGCAGAGGAGAGAGAATATGCAAATATAACAGGCTGCTGAGAATAGAAGAAGAAATATAAAATTCAGAACCACTGATTAGCACTGATTATCCTGATTGCACATGAATTTATTTTTATTCAGTGAAATCATGTGCTTTCATGTGATAATCAGTGGTTCAGATAATATGAAATCACCAACCCTTCTCATTATCCTCGACGGTTATGGCATTGCGAAACCGTCAAAATATAATGCTATAACACTTGCCAAAAAGCCGAATATCGATCGGTTGTTTGAGCTTTATCCAAATACTCTCTTGGGAGCGACTGGATCAGATGTGGGGCTGGAAAAGAACAAGATGAGCGGATCGGAGGCTGGACACTTAAATATAGGCGCGGGAAGAGTTGTTATCCAGGATTCAAATGTAATAACTAAAAGCATATATGATAGAAGTTTTTTTATGAATCCGGCGCTTATCGGCGCCATGAATCATGTCAAAAAATCAGGCGGAAAACTCCATATCATGGGGCTTATGGGAGATAAAGATAGTCCCCATAGTGATCCTGATCATTTTGAAGCAATTTTAAAGCTGGCTAAAAAAAATAAAATAAAAGAAGCGTATTGCCATCTTTTTTCTGATGGGCGCGACTCTTTTCCGAAAAGCGCTCTTTTTCATCTCAAATATTTCAAAAAAATCATGAAAAGGCAGGAAATCGGAAAAATTGCCAGCCTTTCTGGGCGTTTTTATGCGATGGACAGGACAAAAAAATGGGAAAGACTTACAAAAGCTTATGACGCGATGGTTTTTGCGCGCGGCGAAAAGGCTGAATCTGCCGAAAAATGCATTGAAAATAACTACAAAAGGAATCACACGGATGAATATCTGACTCCGACTTGGATTTCGGAAGATGGAAAGCCTGTAGCTAAAATTTCCCAAAACGATGCTGTCATATTTTTTAATCTTCGATCGGACAGAGCCAGGCAATTTTCCAAATTGTTTGTTGCTATGAATAAGAAGGAAATTTTGACTGATAATATGCCGATAATCGATAGAATTGAAAATTTGCATTTGGTGGCCCTTACTAATTTCGGTCCGGACTTGGATATTCACACAGCTTTTCCGGAGCGCAGCGTTTCGGCTACTTTGCCTATGGCATTGGGAAGTTTAAAGCAGCTTTATATAGCCGAAACTGAAAAATACGCCCACATCACTTATTTTTTAAATGGCGGGTATGCCGATCCGGTTGGCGGAGAAGAAAGAATTGCAATTCCGTCTCCGTATGTAAAATCCTATGCGGCTATTCCGGAAATGTCCGCTAAACCGATAACTGAACGCGTAATGGCGGGTATAAAAAAGAATAGATATGATTTTTATGCCATAAATTTTGCTAATGCGGATATGGTTGGACATTCCGGCGATCTGGGGGCGGCTGTTTCGGCTGTTGAAACGCTGGATAAGCAGATAAAAATACTTGCCCGAGAAGTTCTAAGGCGCGGAGGGAATATGATTGTTGCCGCAGATCATGGCAATGCCGAAATAATGTATGACGAAAAAGAAAAACAGCCAAATACTTTTCACACCAAAAATCCTGTTCCATTTTTGCTTGTCGGCGATAAATTTAGGGGAATAAAACTCAAAAACGAGGGAGTTTTAGGCAATATCGCGCCTACTATTTTAGAAATTCTCCAGATTGAAAAACCGGGAGCAATGAAACGAAAATCCCTCATATAAAAATAGCAAGAGTCCCGGACCATAATAGCTAAATAAGGATTAATGCATTATAATTTAAACAGATTAAGCGCAAAAATATATGAAATATGAAATTATCTGCCTTGGTTCGGCCTGCAAGGATGTTTTTTTTCCAACGGCGGAAGGGAAGGTGATCGATGCGCCGGAAGATCTTTTGGCACAGAAAAAAATCGAGTTTGAACTGGGAGCCAAATATAAAATCGAAACGCGCTACGAAGCACTTGGCGGCTGCGCTGCTAATGTCGCTTGCGGACTTTCAAAATTAGGGATAAAAACCGCCTGCTATTCGCACATAGGAGATGACGGGATTGCCCAGTGGATAAAAAATGAACTTCAGAAAAATGGAGTAGATACGAATCTAATGACTTATGAAAAAAACTGTCCGAGCGATATGTCAGCGATTGTTATAGATAAAAGCAGCGCTGATCGGGTGATCTTTTCCAACCAGAAAGCCAATAGCTTTTTGGAGATAAAACCGGAGGAAATCAACGAAACCCGATGGTATTTTATTGGTGATTTGCACGGCGACTGGGAAAAAGACATTGATGTGATATTTGACGCTTCTGAAAAAAACAACATAAAAGTTGCTTGGAATCCAAGAGGGGTCAATATTCATGAAAATGTCAAAAAAATAATCGAATGCATTCCAAAAACTGAAATTTTATTTTTGAATAAAGACGAGTCGATAGAAATTGTGAGTGGGCTGGAAAAAAAATTCAGCGCCGAAGAAATGAATCAGGAAGAATTTTTGGCCAAAAAAATCTGCGAATTGGGCGCAAAGACAATCGTAATAACGGACGGTGTTCGCGGCGCCTGGGCGTATGAAGGCAAAGAACTTTTGTTTATTCCGGGGAGAAAAGTAAATGCAGTTGACTCGACCGGAGCCGGAGATTCTTTCGGCAGCGCGTATCTCGCGGCCTGCATTAAGGGAAAAAACATGAAAGAATGCCTTGAGTGGGGAATTGCCAACAGCTCAAATTCAGTTCAATATTACGGATCGATTGAAGGGCTGCTGACTGAAAATGAAATAAATAATAAAGCTTAAAAATCATCCGAAAACTTATGAATCTCGAAAATCTATTCAGCCCAAAATCTATCGCTATTGTCGGAGCTTCCGAAGAAGAAGGCAAAGTGGGGAATGTTATCGCCAAAAATATCCTTAATCTAGGATATTTGGGAGAAATTTTTTTAGTTAATCCAAAATACGATCGGTTATTTGAAAGAGAGTGCTACAAAAATCTCAATGAAGTTGAAAAATCGGTTGATTTGGCTATAATATCCATTCCGGCGAAATTTGTGGCGCAGGAAATTGAAAAAAACGCGGATAAAATTAAAAACTACGTTATTATTTCTGCCGGTTTTTCGGAAACCGGGGAGGAAGGAAAGGAAAGGGAAGAAGCGATAAAGAAGATTGCCGATGAAAAAGAATTGAATATACTCGGGCCTAATTGCCTCGGTTTTATAATCCCAGGACTGAAATTGAACGCTTCTTTCGCCGGTGGAATGCCAAAAGAGGGAAATATCGCCTTTGTTTCCCAATCAGGAGCCCTCGCGGTTGGCATTATGGATATTGCCGAAAAAGAAGATATCAGATTTTCAAATATCATTTCCATTGGAAACAAGATGGATATCGATGAATCAAAAATTCTGGAATATCTGGCCGATGATGAAAAAACAAAAGTCATCGGGATGTATCTTGAAGGGATCAGGGACGGCAAAAAATTCATCGCGGCTTCTCAGAAAGTTTCCAGAAAAAAGCCTATCGTAATTTTAAAGGCCGGAAAAACTGAAAAATCACAAAAAGCTATTTCATCCCATACCGGAGCGCTGGCTGGAAGCGATGACATAACTTCCGCTGTTTTTGAAAAATGCGGAATAATCCGCGCGGAAAACCTGGGAGAGTTTTTTGATGTTTTAAATCTGGTTTCTCAAACCGAAATTCCTCCCAATGGAAATGTGGCCATCATTACAAACGCCGGAGGTCCAGGCGTGCTGGCCACTGACGCTTTTCTCGAGAGAAGCCTGAGATTAGGCGAAATTGATGAAAAAACAAAAAATAGCTTCAGGAAATTTCTTCCCGCCGAATCATCGCTTGAAAATCCGATTGATATGCTTGGCGACGCGCGCGAAGACAGATACGACAAAACTCTGAAAATGCTTGGAAAAGACAAAAATATTGGATCAATTATTTCCGTTTTAACTCCCCAGGACCAGACTCCGGTTGCAAAAATTGCCAGAAAAATAATCAGTTTCAAGAAAAAAACAGAAAAAAATATCAGCACGGTTTTTATCGGAGGAAAAAGAGTTGAAAAATCCGTCAAAAAATTGAGAGAAAGCGACATTCCTAATTTCAAGTATCCTGATCAAGCTGTCACAGCTCTGAATTCCTACTACAAGTGGAGCAGAGAAAGAAATGAAACTGCCAAAAATGTTGAACAAATTGATATTGAAAGAAAAAACAAAGCGTCGGAAATTATCGCCAAAGTCAAATCTAGCGGAAGAAAGGTGTTGTATTTTGAAGAGGCCGGCAAAGTTATGAAAATGTATGGAATAGAACCGGCGGACTTTTGGGAATATGGAGAAGATTTGAATTTAGAATCTGTAAAATTCCCGGTTGTCATAAAAGTTGACAGCGATAAAGTGCTTCATAAAACTGACAAAAAGGGATTGATTTTAGGCGTAAAAGGCAAGGAGGAATTAAAAAACGGAGCAGAAGAAATGAAAAATAATTTCGGCGGAGAAAGAATTATTATCCAGCCGATGCTTGAGCGGCAGACAGAATTGATTCTTGGCATTAAGAAAGACGCTATATTTGGGCCGGTGGTAGTATTTGGCCTCGGAGGAATTTATACAGAAGTTTTGCGCCGAGTTGATTTTCTAGTTCCTCCGCTGAATATTGAAGAGGTCAAAAAAAATATTGAAAAAAGCAAAATTAAATTTCTTTTTAGCGAAACGCGCGGCCAAAAAGCTTATGATATTGATGAAATGGCAAAAATTATTTTGGGTATCAGCCAATTTGCGCTTGAGAATGAAAAAGTCAATGAATTTGATATCAATCCTCTTCTTGTTTATAATAATGGGGAGAAAGCGGTTGCTGTGGATATCAAGATAATTATTTAAATGATTTAAATGAAGAATTGGCGCAGAATGTTGCCCGCTGAAAGGCAGGCAGCTACCCGCTCCGTTCATGAATAAAAATGACGGATGACAAAAAAATGAAAATTTTGCTAGTTGATGATGATGCTAATATTCGCTCAATGTATGCGGAAATTCTTGCCAATGCCGGATTTTTAGTGGAAGAAGCGGCGGACGGAGTTGAAGGTTTGGATAAGGCGTCAAAAAACGTTCCTGATCTTATTTTTACCGGAATTGATATGCCGCGCATGGACGGATTTGCCTTGATAGAATCTCTCAAAAAAGATCCAGTTATGGCCAAAGTGCCGATAATCATGTCTTCCCATCGGGGCAGAAGAGAAGATGAGGCTAAGGCTAAAGAGATGGGAGTGAGCGAATTCATAGTTTATGTAACGGTAACTCCGAAGCAGGTGGTTGAAAAAATAAAGGCGCTTTTTCAGAAAAAAGCCTATCTTTTGAAATTTAACCGCGACGAACTTGATGCCCAGAAGCTGGCGAGCGATTTTCAAATAGACAGCATGAACTATAAATGCCATAAGTGCGGGGAAGATATGGTGCTGTCATTGGAAATTATAAATGCGGATAATCATGAATTTAGGGCGAGGTTTATTTGTCCGGCTTGCGGGTAAAAGCCATACAATATATAACATAAAACGTATAACAAAGTAAGCAGGCTAGAACCTGCTTATCTGGTTAACTTGGACAAATTTGTGGTTGATTGGAAAATAAAGAGCGGAAAAATATCTTCTCAAGAAAAAATGGGGGATTATCATCCTATCGTTTTAGAGCTGCTTAAAAACCGAGGCATTTCAAAAAAAGGCGAAATAAAAGATTTTTTTGAGTTTAATTATGAAAATCTTACCGATCCCTTGAATATTTCAAACATGGAAAAAGCAGTAGATAGAATTGCCAAGGCCAAAGAAAAAAAAGAAAAAATTTTTATTTTTGGAGACTACGATGCGGACGGGGTTACGGCAACAGCCTTGATTTTTGAAACCTTAGAAAACCTGGGGTTCAAAAATGTTTCAGTCTATATCCCCGACCGGCAAGTAGAGGGCTATGGCATAAATGAAACAGCGCTTAAGCATCTAAAAAAACTGAAAACAGATCTTATAATTACGGTTGATTGCGGAATCAGCAATTGGAAAGAGATAAAAAAAGCAAACGAATTGGGAATGAATGTGATAATAACCGATCACCACAGCATTCCGGAAAAACTGCCCGAGGCCTTTTGCATCATCAACCCCAATCTTGAAAATTCCGGCTTTGCGGCCAAGGATTTGGCGGGCGTAGGAGTGGCCTTCAAACTGGCCCAGGCGCTTTATAAAAAGATGGATCCCAAAAATATTGATTGGCTCAAATGGTTGCTGGATATCATCGGCATCGGAACAATTGCTGATTGCGTCCCGCTCCTTTTTGAAAATCGGATTTTGGCCAAATATGGACTGTTGGTTCTTTCGAAAACAAGGAGAATCGGCCTTCAGGAAATGTTTAAAGTTGGAAGAATTATAATTTCCGAAAATGATATGCCTGATGTCCACAAGGTTGCGTTTCAAATCGCTCCCAGAATCAACGCGGCTGGGAGAATGGACCATGCCAGTGTTTCTTTTAATCTTCTTTTGGAAAAAAATCAGGCGAAAGCGAGAAATCTGGCGCTGGAAGTTGAAGGAAGAAATCAGGAAAGGCAGAAAGTTACAGCCGAAATATATCGGGAGGTGCAGATTTTAGCGCAAAATTTATTTAAAGACAAAAAATTTATTTTTGCCGAAAATGAACACTGGCCGGTTGGAATTTTGGGGCTTGTGGCGGGAAAAATTACGGAAGAATTTAAAAAGCCGTCTATTATTCTTCAAAAGCAGGAAAAGGAATATGTCGGATCGCTTCGGAGCATTCCGGAGGTGAATATTGTTGAGTGCCTCCGGGAATGTTCCGATCTTACAGTAAAATTCGGAGGACATTCCCAAGCGGCTGGTGTTACAATTTTACATGAAAATATCGGAAAATTTTACAAAAAATTGTCTGAAATTGTTGAAAAGAAGCTGAAGGGAAAAGAGATAGTTTCTGTTCTGGACATCGATATGGAGATATCATCAGAAGATATTGATTGGGAATTTATGAGCGAGCTGAAAAAAATGGAGCCGTTCGGACAGGGCAATCCAGAGCCGGTTTTTCTTGTAAAAAATATGGTTATCGCGGATTTGCGTGTGTGCGGAAACGGCAGCAAGCATCTGAAATTGTCATTGAAAGGAGAAAGCGGCGGTCCGAAAATTTTCGATTCGATCGGATTTGGTTTTGGAGACAGATTTCCAAATATTAAAAAAGGAGATAAAATTGACATAGTTTTTAATTTGAAGGAAGATAGCTGGAACGGGAGCAAAAAGATACAATTCAATTTGATCGACTTAAGAATAATATAAAAAATATGACCAAAGAATCGATAAAAATGTTCACCGACGGAGGATCAAGAAATAATCCCGGGCCGGCGGCTATCGGGGTGTGGATTGAGACGCTTAACAAAAAATATTCCGAGTATATAGGCGAAAAAACCAACAATGAAGCGGAATATGAAGCTTTGATTTTCGGTCTCAAAAAAATAAAATCTCTGATCGGGAAGGAGAAAGCCAAAAAAACGGAGGTAGAATGCTATCTTGACAGTGAACTGGTGGTCAAGCAGCTCAATCATGAATATAAGTTAAGTGAAAAACATATCCAGGATTTATTTATCAAAGTCTGGAATCTCATGCCGGACTTCCAAAAAGTTTCATTCTGTCATATAATGAGAGAGGAGAACAAGATTGCGGATGCTTTGGTCAATGAAGCGTTGGATGAGAGAGAGAAGCAAGGGAGCTTGCTTTAGGGTAGCGATCCCGCACCAATTCCGAAACTGGTTATTGCTTAGAGTATATTTTTTTCCACGGAATCGCCTGCGGCTTAGTTTTATTTAAAGACAAATTGATTACGGCGAATTGTGCGGGATGCTCATTTTTGTTCCTGCTCGCTTCGCTCACAGACAAAAATGGCAAAAAAGAAAACTTACATAATATTAATTTTAATTATCCTGATAATAGGCGGTGTTTGGTATTGGAAATCCAAAAAGCCGAAAGTGGAATATACGACAGCTGCAGCTTCAAAAGGATCTTTGTCGCAGACAGTTTCTGTCACTGGGAAAGTGGCTTCGCCGCATGAAGTGGAACTTTCCTTCAAGGTCAGTGGAATTATTCAGGAGCTTTATGTTGATATCGGCGACAAAGTGAAAAAAGGGCAAAAAATCGCTGTCATCGACAAGGGGACGCTTTATGCGGAGCTTAGACAAGCTAAAGAAGATGTAAAATATCAAAAACAGACGCTGGCTGCCATGAAAAGAAGAGAAACCTACACTATTGAAAATAAAAATGCCCAAAGAGCGCTTATTAAAAAATCAGAAGCGGCAGTTTCATCGATTCTGGCTCAGTTTGCAGATACAAGTCTTTATTCTCCAATGGATGGAGTGGTGATTCATCGAAACGGAGAAATCGGAGAAACGATTACGGCTAACAGCGCCGCAGCCAATACGCCGGTTGTGACCGTGGCGCAGGAAGGCGAACTGGAAGTGAAAGCGGATGTTCCGGAATCAGACATTGTGAAAATTTCCCTTGGGCAAAAGGCGGATATAACCATGGATGCTTTTCCGCTAGCGGATGTCTTTCATGGGGAAGTAATTGATGTTGAGCCGGCTTCGACGGTTATTCAGGACGTGGTTTATTATAAAGTGAAGCTGAAAATTGCCAATTATGATCCTCGCATCAAAAATGGCATGAGTGCGGATCTCGACATCAAAACTGCGTCGAAAGACAATGTAGTTTATATTCCGGAACGGGCAATCAAAGATGAAAACGGACAGAAATACGCGGAAATTTTGAAAGACGAAAAAAATAATATTATTGAGAAAGTGAATGTAAAAACCGGCATGAAAGGGGACGACGGAATGATAGAAATTACCTCCGGACTCTCTGGCGGAGAAAAGGTCGTGACGTTTACGAAAAATTTATAGGTTCGATTTGACTCATAGGCCAAATTAAAATGCTTATCCAAGTCCAAAACCTTTGTAAAACTTATGGCGATGACGGCGTGAAAACCCAGGCGGTATGCGGGGTTTCTTTTAATATTGAAAAAGGCGAATTCGTTTCCATCATGGGTCCGAGCGGGAGCGGAAAATCGACGCTTATGCAGCTTCTCGGGTTCCTCGACAAAAAATCCGACGGGGAATATTTTTTTGAAGGCAAAGACACGAGCCAATTTTCCGAAGATGAACTGGCCAAGATCCGAAACGAGAAAATCGGATTTGTTTTCCAAACTTTCAATCTGCTTCCCCGGACGACGGTTTTTGAAAACGTGGAATTGCCCCTGCTTTATGATACCAAGCGCTTCAATAGAAAAGAGAATAAGCAAAAAGTCGAAGCAGCGCTCAAAGCCGTTTCCATGGATCACCGCATAAATTATTATTCCAACCAGCTTTCCGGCGGAGAGAAGCAACGAGTAGCAATTGCGAGAGCCCTAGTCAATGATCCGGAAGTGATTTTTGCCGATGAGCCGACCGGAAATCTTGATTCGAAATCCGGAACGCAAGTTATGAAAATTTTGCAAGAGCTTAATAACAAAGGCAAAACAATAATATTGGTTACTCATGAAACTTTTACCGCCCAGCATGCCAAAAGAATCATATACGTGAAAGACGGAAGCATTATAGCGGATGACATGGTGAAGAACCGAAAAACAGCAATGGATGGGGAACTGCTCAAATAATTTTCAATGATCAATTTACAATTTACAATAAATTTTCAATAATTCAATTTTCAATGAGCACTGGGTTTGAAAATTGTAAATTGCTTAATTGTGAATTGATTGAAAATTGATAATTGTAAATTGGTAATTGCTTCTGATATGCGTCTTTCTGATCCAATTAAAATATCTTTTAAAAATTTATCAGCGGCGAAATTCCGCTCGTTTTTAACTATCCTAGGAATCATTATCGGTGTCGCGGCGGTGATAATCATTATGGCGATTGGGCAGAGTGCGCAGGCTTTGATTTTGGACCAGGTTCAAGGAATCGGATCGAATCTTATCGGGATTCTTCCTGGCGCGTCAGACGAAAAAGGTCCGCCGGCAGCCGCGCTTGGCATCAAAGTTACCACTCTTAAATATGGCGATTTGGAGGCTTTTAGAAACGGAAAAAATGTTCCCGAGGTTGCCGATGCATCTGGGTATGTCATGGGTTCAGCGCAGGCAACTTATGGAGGAAATAACCTGGTGGCATCTTATACCGGCACGACTGCCAGTTATATAAACGTCGAAAATTCAGAAGTAGTTTCCGGAAGATTTATCAATAAAGATGAAGAAACCAATATGGCTCGAGTGGCGGTGATTGGAAAAAATGTCGTTCGAGATCTTTTTGATGGCCAGGATCCTCTGGGAAAACAAATCAGGATTAAAGATCAGAATTTTACGGTAATCGGAGTTTTCAAGGAAAAAGGCGGAGGAGGATTTGGAACGTCAAGCACTGATGATTCGATTTTTATTCCGCTCAAAACTGCCCAAAAAATTCTTTTAGGAATAGACTATATTGCATTTATTCGGGTAAAAGTGAAAGACGCGGATCTTATTCCTTATGCTATTGCCAATATAAAATCCACGCTTCGCGAAAGACACAACATCAAAACTCCGGCGGACGATGATTTTTCTGTACGCGACCAGGCGCAGGCCCTCGAGATGATCAAAAACATAACCAACATTCTCCGCTATTTTCTCCTGTCCATCGGGACGATTTCCCTGGTTGTCGGAGGAGTAGGAATTATGAACACGATGCTCATCGTAGTCAACCAGAGGATCCGGGAAGTGGGCCTTCGGAAAGCCATCGGAGCGAGAGATCATGATATTCTCACTCAATTTCTGGTTGAATCATCCGCCATTTCTTTTTTTGGAGGAGTTTTCGGGATAATCCTGGGAATTATTATTTCTTTTATTTCAGCCATCGTTATGCAATATCTGCAATACGAGTGGCCATTCATGATTTCCTGGCAGTCAATCGTGGTAGCAACGTTAGTATCTATAATTATTGGTTTGATTTTTGGAATATATCCTGCCAGAAAAGCGTCGAAAATTAGCCCAATGGAAGCGCTGCGGTATGAATAATTTTCAATTATCAATTTACAATTTTCAATCAATTTTCAATGACCAAATTTTCAATTGATAATTGTTTAATTGTAAATTTAATGTAAATTGATCATTGTAAATTGTAAATTATGCACGAAGTCATAGTTTCCATCAAGCTCGCCATAAAAAATCTGAAATCCAACTTGGGTCGGACGCTTTTGTCGCTTCTGGGAATCGTAATCGGCGTTGCGTCCGTCATTCTGGTTTTGTCCTTCGGATCCGGCGTAAAAAATTATCTCGTGGACCAGGTTTCTTCTTTCGGAACAGATATCATGCAGATAGAGGTAAAAGTGCCCAAAGTCAATAAAATGTCTTCAGCCAATGCTACCGGACAAGTAGGCGGCGTAAACATCACCACGCTGAAACTGGATGATGCGAAAAGAGTAGCCAAATTAGATAACATTGATTCATGGTACGCCATGGTGATAAGCCAGCAGATAACCAGCTTTGAAAATAAAAAAAAGCAGGCCATGATGATCGGCGTGACAGCCGGCGTAATCAAAGCAGATCCGAAAACTGAAATTGACAAAGGGCGGATGTTCACTGAAGAAGAAGACAGTTCGCTTGCCCAAGTGGCGGTGCTAGGAAGCGAAATTAGAAAATATTATTTCGGCGACAGCGATCCGGTCGGACAAGCCATAAAGATCAAAGGGCAGTCTTATAAAGTAATCGGGGTTCTCAAAAGCCGCGGAACCACCGGAGTTTTTTCCTTTGACGATACGGTTTATCTGCCGCTTCAGACAGTCCAAAAAAAGCTGGCCGGGATAGATTACATCCAGACGGTGATATTCAAACTCAAAAACATGGACAAGCTCGATCTGACTATCGCCCAGGCAACTGATATAATGCGAACCCAGCATCACATAAGCAGCAATAATTCGGATGACGACGACTTTGCCGTCAATACCATCGTAGAGCTTCTGGATATTCTGGACAAAGTTTTTTTTGCCGTGAATGCCCTGCTTCTGGCTCTTACGTCAGTGTCTCTGGTTGTCGGAGGAGTGGGAATTATGAATGTAATGTATGTAGCGGTTTCTGAACGGACTTATGAAATCGGGCTCAAGAAATCTGTCGGGGCGAAAAATTTTGACATACTGGCTCAGTTTCTTTTTGAAGCCATGATACTTACTTTCATGGGAGGAGTAATCGGAATAGCCATCGGGATTTTGGTTACTCGGGGAGGAGAAATCGTGGCGGGCAGCATCGGCTATCCGCTCAATCTGTCCATAACCGCCTGGTCAATTGCCCTCGGGTTTGGATTTTCCGCTTTTACGGGAATAGTTTTCGGCTATTGGCCTGCTCGCAATGCATCGAAGATGAGTCCGATGGAAGCCCTGAGAAAAGAATAAATATTACGCAATAATCGTAAAAATTCGCAAGTTGTGGGCTTTTTTAATTTATGATAATCTAAAGCCAGAAATTAATAAAAATAATTTTTCTATTATGGAGGAAGAAAATAAAATTCAAGACGGAGAAATTGTTCCTGATTCTAGCGAAGAAATATCAGAGAGAGAAAAAGAGAAAAAAAGAAAAAGAAGCCTTTATGTTGAAATGGCTTTGTTTTTCATCCTTGGAATTCTTGTTGGAATTACCCTTAAAACCGAAGCGGATAAAAAAATTACCATAGGATTTGATGATTATCAGATGAATATCAAAAAGCAGGATTATAATATAAACAAGATCGAGGCTGATTTAATCAAAAAAAGCAGTGAAGAGAGCGCGCAAAATCAGAGCGAGGAACTGCAAAATGAAAATCAGGGCGGAGGAGAAGGTGCAGGAACGCCTCAAAATCAGGCTGAAAATGAAAATCCATCTCCTGTTTCAAATGAGCAATAATTTATTTTAATAAAACTATCCATTTTGCATAAGCGGTTTTATGTAAAATGCGGCCTAAAATTATGAACGACGAAACAAGCATTTCAGAAGAAAAAGACAGCCAGGAAAGCAAAAAGGACAAAAAAATGCAAAATTTGATTTCCGTGATCATTCTTCTTTCCGGGCTTTTTATCGGAAGCCTTTTTGTGGATGTTGCCCAATTTGTAAAAGGAAGCGGCTTTTCCCAAAAAAATCTTTCTAAATCTGACATCTTTGAGTCTGGCGGCAAAACCTGGGTAGCCTACGGCGAACCAGCGGTAGTCGCTCAAATAATCAACGACGATAATTGTGAAAAATGCGATGTCAGCGAGGCGCTGGTCTGGTTCCGGCGCGTCCTGCCGACAGTCAGCACGGAAAAAATCGCTTACGATTCAGCGCAGGGAAAACAGCTGATTGAAAAGTACCAGATAAAAACTTTGCCGGCGTTTATTTTTGACGAAGATATAACCAAAACTGACTTTTATTCTCAGGCGCAGGTTCTTTTTGAACAAAAAGATTCGAATTACGCCCTGAAAACGCAGGAGCTGGGACTTCCAGCGGGAAAATATCTTGCTCTTCCGGAAATAAAGGAAGATGATCCGGTGTCAGGGCCGAAAGATGCGAAAGTGAAGGTGGTTATTTTTTCCGATTATCAGTGTCCTTATTGCAAGCTTATTTTCAAGTCTCTTCGAGATTCGATGAACCAATATAAAGATGCTGTTTTATTCGACTATAAGCATCTCCCGTTGGAATTTCATCCGCAAGCCAACAATGCGGCGCTAGCATCGGCTTGCGCCCAAGAACAGGGAAAATTCTGGGAATATAGCGATAAACTGTACGCATCACAGGCTGAATGGTCCAATACCAAAGACACTGCAAAATTTAAGGATTATGCAAGAACTTTAGGCCTCAAAACTGCCGAATTCAACCAATGCTTGGATGATAAAAAATATCAAGATAAAATTGATGCCGACAAAACGG
Source organism: Patescibacteria group bacterium (assembly GCA_022711335.1). Taxonomy (GTDB): domain Bacteria; phylum Patescibacteriota; class Minisyncoccia; order Moranbacterales; family UBA2206; genus JAKLFF01. The sequence goes on from JAKLFF010000006.1 coordinate 23,225, forward strand.
AGGCAGGAAATTTCGGAATTTCCGGAACTCCGGCACTGTTCATCAATGATGACTTTGAAACCGGAGCGCTTTCGGCCGATCAGCTGAAAGAAATCATTGAAGCGCAGTTGAACAAATAGCCGTATGACATTCTAAAAACATGGAAACGGGCGCAAAGCCCGTTTCTTTTTTTGTATTTTTATGTTAATATGTTTGTATGCTAAAATACTTGTATGAAATACCACAAAGAAATTTTTGAAATTATTTTCCATGCCCGAGGAGGGCAAGGCGCTAAGACGGCGGCGGAAATAATCGCCCAGGCAGCCGTTCATGAAGGGAAATATGTCCAGGCCTTTCCCAGTTTCGGTCCGGAGAGATCGGGCGCGCCGACAAAAACCTATCTCAAAATTTCCAGCAAGCCCATCAGGAACCATGAACCAGTTATCGATCCGGATATCGTTTTAGTTTTAGATGAAACTCTTTTGGATGGAACTGTTGTTACGCTGAATTTGGACGCAAACGAGTCGCTGATAATCAACACAAAAAAACCAGCTCATGAAATTGCCCAAAAGATTGGATTTAAAGGAAAAATCCACCCAGTTGATGCAAATGGGATTTCCATGGAAATTATCGGCCAGCCGCGCCCAAATACTGTGATCCTCGGAAAATTTGTGAAAATCGCCGAAATCGTGAAACTGGAAAGCGTAATTGAAGAATTCAGGAGAATTTTTGAAGATAAAATTGGAAAAGAAGCGACGGATAAAAACGTGGCGGCGATAGAGAAGGCGTACGACAGCATATAATTTTTTAATTTTTAAATTTTTAATTTTGTAAATAAATCTGAATTTTTAATGTTTTAAACATTTAATCATTAAAAATTATTTAAAAATTACAAAATTATAAAATTAAAAATTTTCAATGGAGAGAGGCGCAATAATTAAACACGATCAATCAAAAGCTCCCAAAACCGGCAATTGGCGGTATATGAAGCCGGAGGTGGACAAAGAAAAGTGCATCGGATGCTCGACGTGTGTTGGGTATTGCCCGGAAGCCACGATTGAAATGAAAAAATATAAAGAAGGCCAGAAAGATAAAGCTGACATCGATTATGAATATTGCAAAGGCTGCGGAGTTTGCGCCGAAGTCTGTCCGGTAAAAGCAATATTAATGAAGAAAAATTGACAACTTATTAAGTTGTCATGCCGCACTTGATGCGGGATCTATAACCAATAAGACTGGATTCCCGCTTCCGCGGGAATGACAAATAAATGACCAACAATAAAAAACTAGCACTTACCGGCGGTTATGCCGCCGCTCTTGCATTGAAACATATCAATCCTGATGTGATGGCTGTTTATCCAATCACGCCCCAGACGCCGATTATTGAGATTTATTCGAAATTTAAAGCGGACGGAGAAGTGGATACGGAAATAATCCATGTCGAATCAGAACACAGCGCTATGAGCGCCTGTGTCGGTTCCAGCGCCGCAGGAGCAAGAACTGTGACAGCCACCAGCTCTCAAGGCTTGTCTCTTATGAATGAAGTAGTTTATATTGCCGCCGGACTTCGACTCCCGATTCTTATGGCAGTTTCCGCTCGTGCCTTGGCTGCACCGATCAATATCCATGGCGATCACTCTGACGTGATGGGATGCCGGGATTCCGGCTGGGTGCAGATATTTTGCGAAAACCCGCAGGAAGTATATGACAAGACGATTATCGGCATGAAACTGGCGGAAGCGGTGAAATTTCCAGTTATGGTAATCATGGACGGATTCAATACTTCCCACTCTGTGGAAAATATGGAAGACTTGGATGATAAAATTGTGAAAGATTTCGTCGGTGAATACAAACCGGAAAAATATCTTCTGGACCTTGAAAATCCGGTCACTTTCGGGCCAGTGGCGCTTCAAAATTCATATTTTGAATTCAGAAAGGATATGGCAGATGATTTTGAAAATATTCAAAAGGAATATGAAAAAATCTGCGCTGATTATGAAAAAATATCAGGAAGAAAATACGGGATTTTTGAGGAATATAAAATAAAGAACGCTGAAAAAGTTATCGTAGCCATGGGTTCTGTTTGCGGAACGATAAAAGACGCGATTGATAAAATGGAAAAGGAAGGCGAAAAAGTCGGTCTTATGCAACTTAACTTATTTCGCCCGTTTCCCTATAAAGACGTAAAAAAGGCTTTATATAAAGCAAAAGAGGTGATAGTGATGGACAGAAATCTGACTTTTGGAACCAAACAAGCTTTGGCATCTGAAATTTCCCATGCTATTGGAAAGGAAGTAAAATCATTTGTTTACGGCTTGGGCGGAAGAGATACTTTTCAAAAACAGATAATTGATATGGTACAAGGACAGTTAAAAGATAACTACTTATTGTAATTTTTAATTTTTTAAAATTATAGCATTAAAAATTATTTATAAAATTAAAAATTACAAAATTTAAAAATTTTATTCATGAATAAAGATCTCACAAAACATCATGCTCCCGGTCATAGCGCTTGCGCGGGTTGCGCGTTTCCGGCCATTGTGCGGACAGTTCTCAATGAAGCTGGAGAAAATGTAGTTGTTGGCAATGCTACCGGATGCTTGGAAGTAACTTCCACGCTTTATCCTTACACTGCCTGGAAAGTGCCGTATATCCACAATGCTTTTGAAAATGCCGCCGCGACTATTTCCGGAGTGGAACGGGCTTACAAAATTCTCAAGAAAAAGGGGAAAGTAGACAAGAAAATAAAATTTGTCGTATTCGGTGGAGATGGGGGAACTTATGATATTGGATTTCAATCTCTTTCTGGAGCGCTGGAACGCGGACATGATTTTTTTTATGTTTGTTATGACAACGGAGGCTATATGAACACTGGAAACCAGAGATCTTCCGCTACGCCTTACGGCACTTCAACAGAAACCACACCAGCCGGAAAACAGTCTTTTGGAAAAATGGAAGTCCGGAAAAATCTCATAGAAATTGTAAAAGCGCACGGCGTTCCTTATGCCGCCCAAGCCAATGTCGCCAATCTTACTGATCTCAAAAAGAAGGCTAAAAAGGCTTTGGAAACTGAAGGACCGACATTTCTTTTGGTTTTTTCTCCCTGTACCAACAACTGGAAATTCCCAACTTCGCAATATGTAAATATCGCGAAACTAGCCACCGAAACTAATTTTTGGCCGTTATACGAAATCGAAAACGGAAAGTATAAAATCACTTATGAACCCAATTCGCCAAAACCCGTCGCAGAATTTCTAAAAACCCAGGGGCGTTTCAAACATCTTTTCTCGGAAAAAAACAAACCTGTTTTAGAACAGATTCAGAGAATGATCAATGAGGAATTTGCGAGGATTGCGAGGCTGGCAGAAGAATAATTTTGAGCCACCTGTCGGGATCGAACCGACGACCTGTGCGTTACGAATGCACCGCTCTGCCGACTGAGCTAAGGTGGCGCTAAAAAATATACGAGCCAATTGAGTCCCGACGCTTCGGTTGGGACCCCGACTTTACGTCGGGGCTAGGATGGCACTTAATTTATCATATACAAAATAAACAAAAAATTCAAACAGAAGCTATTTATGAAAAAAGGAGTGATATTTACAGCAATTGCATTGACAGGATTAATATTTTTAATAAGTTCAAAAAATACAACCAGCGCCGTTTCTTCTTCCAACCAAATTTTGGGAGGAGAATGTACCTATGATGAATTTGACGGCCTTTGCAAAGTGCTGAATTTGTATTTTAATCCGGAAAAATCCAGCAGCAAACTGGTCAAGTTTAGATTTCAGCCGAATATGGAATTAAATTCGGCTTCCCTTGTGCTTCTCAAAAAGAATAATATAACCGAAACGGATCAGGAGCGGGTTATGAATGATGTTGTACCGGCTGATTGGAACCAGCATGACAAAAACCATGTGGAAATCGGAGATGTATTCAATTGCAAGCTGAAGATTGAAAATACAGGCACGTGTACGCCAGTGATATTTTCTTTTCAGGATATTGTAAAAAATCCGGTTGTTTATGACGATTTAGCAATCAAAAAGACCGCTATTGAAATTTTAATCTTTCTCTTGCCGATTGCGATTATTATAGTCATATTTATAATCAAATATGAAAGATTTATACATAAAATCAATAAAATAAAAAACAGGAAAAAGAATAAAAAATAAAAGAATAATTTGTTAAAGCTAATCTTATGAATTTTTACATTTGTGAAATCTGCGGGGACGCTTACATCGGCACGGAAAAGCCGTCAGACTGCCCTTTTTGCGGAGCGAAAGGGAATTTTATAAAACCGGCTTCGGAATCCCAGCCGATAATTAATATCAAAGAAAAAATCAGTGAACTGTCCAAAAAAAATCTCATGGAAACACTGGATCTGGAAACCAGAGCTAGCGCTATTTATACCTGTATGGCCGGAAAAGCCGAGGAATATAAAATTCAAAAGATGTACAAGCGTTTAGCCAAAGTGGAGCTGGAGCATGCAATAATAGTTACTAAACTTTTAAGCATCGCCATGCCCCAAATCAATCCAGAGAGCTGTTCTGATCAAGATGAGGATAATTTTCAAAAAACCATCGAATTGGAAGACCATGCCACGCAGTTATACAAAAAGTTTGCGGGCGTTGCAGCAGAAGAGCATATCCGCAAGTTTTTCGGAGCGCTTATACAGGTGGAACAGGGACACGTCGAATTAATGAAAGGAATAATGTAATTTATCAGCATAGAACAAAATTGAATTTTCTCGAGAGTATTTTATCAAAAAATTTTCAATTTTCAATTTGCAATTTTCAATCAATTATCAATGATTAAATTTTCAATGATCATTGTAAATTGTAAATTTGTTGTAAATTGATAATTTGTAAATTGTAAATTAATTTGGCTTTAATTTGGCTCTACACAATTGTTTCCGTTTTTATCGTCAGCCTGATTTCGCTTGTCGGCGTTTTTACGCTGTCACTCGACCAGAAAAAGCTGTATAAATATCTGATTTATTTCGTCAGTCTTTCGGCGGGAACTCTCATGGGAGACGCGTTCATTCATCTTATTCCTGAGGCTTTTAAAGAGACAGAAAATCATCTAGTTATATCACTCTATCTGCTTTCTGGAATTATCTTGTTTTTTGTTCTTGAAAAAATGGTTCACTGGAGGCATTGCCACAAAGAACCTTGTGAAGCTCATCCCCATCCTTTCTCCTACATTATACTTTTCGGTGACACTTTGCATAATTTCATTGATGGACTTATTATAGCCGCAAGTTACCTGGTAAGTATCCCGCTGGGCATAGCTACCACAATCGCTGTTATCTTGCATGAAATACCCCAGGAAGTGGGGGATTTCGGGTCGCTTCTCTATGGAGGTTTTTCTCGAAAAAAAGCCATTATTTTTAATTTTGTATCCGCTTTTTTTGCAGTTATTGGAGCTATTCTTATGCTATCCCTTGGATTTGTTTCGGAATCTCTGATAAAATACCTAATACCTTTTGCGGCCGGAGGGTTTATCTACATTGCCGGTACTGATTTAATTCCGGAACTCAACAAGCACAAAAAAATGGCTGACGGAATACGCCAGCTCGCGGTTTTTTTTCTGGGAATTATCATAATGTTTGGGATGCTATATATTGAATAACATATGGCAAAAGAATTGCTAGGAAAACTAGAAGGAATAAAAAATAAACTTCATAGCATCGAAGCTGTTTTTAATTTGGCTGAAAAACAGAAAAAAATAAACCAGCTGGAAAAAAAATCGACGGAAAAGGATTTTTGGAAAGACTCTCAAAAAGCCGGAAAAATAATGCAAGAGATGGAAGAATTGAAAAAAGAAATCAGAGAAATCGAAGATATGAAAAAGAGAGTTGATGATATAGAAGAACTTTCAAAGATTTCCGGCAGCGGCGATGACAGCAGAAATTTGGAAAAAGAAATTCAAAATATAAGCGCAATAATAGAAAAATTGGAATTTGAAACTCTTTTTTCCGGAGAATATGACAGAAATGACGCGATTCTTTCAATTTACAGCGGGGCTGGAGGAGTGGATGCGCAAGATTGGAGCGAGATGCTTCTTCGGATGTATCTGAAATGGGCGGAAAAAAACGGATATAAAGCTAAATTGTCAAGCGAAACAAGGGGACAGGAGGCCGGGATAAAAAATGCTACATTGGAAATTATCGGTTTTTACGCTTATGGAAAACTTAAGAGCGAAGCCGGAGTGCATCGCCTCGTTCGGCTCTCCCCGTTTAACGCGGATAATTTGCGCCAAACTTCTTTCGCGCTGGTTGAAATTTTGCCGGTGATCGAAGATATGGAGGAAGTGAAAATAAATCCGAAGGATATAAAAGTTGACACTTATCGTTCGCAGGGAGCAGGCGGACAGAGCGTCAACACGACGGATAGCGCCGTGCGCGTTACTCATCTGCCAACCGGAGTCGTCGCTACCTGTCAGAATGAAAGGAGCCAGATCCAGAATCGCGAACAGGCGATGAAAATTTTGCGCGCCAAACTGCACCAGAAGTATCTGGATGAGAAAGAAAAAGAAAAAGCGAAGATTCGTGGAGAGCAGGTAAGCGTCGAATGGGGCAGCCAGATTCGTTCTTATGTGGTTCATCCTTATAAAATGGCAAAGGATCATCGGACAAAGCATGAAACTAGCGATGTGGAAGCAGTTTTTGAAGGCGAACTCAAGGATTTTATGGAAAGCTACTTGAGGTGGATTAGAAAATAGGGTATAATATTAACATGACCCGGTAGTGAAATTTCAATTTGATTATGTTCTATTATACTTATGTATTAAGAAGTATTAAAAATAATGAATTATATATCGGGTCTGCTGATGACTTAATTAAAAGGTTAAAAGAACATAATCAAGGATTAAATAAGCCAACAAAAAGGTATTTGCCTTGGAAATTAGTTTACTATGAAGCTTGCTTGAACAAACAAGATTCTGTAAGAAGAGAATATTATTTTAAAACTACCCAAGGAAGAAGATTGCTAAAAAGGAGATTAAAAGAATATTTTTATAATTTAAATTGAAATTCTACTACCGGGATGATTAGATTCGATTCGGTTACAAAAAAATACAAAGACGACTATACGGCTCTCGATAATATAAACCTTGAGATAAAAGACGGAGAGTTCGTTTCCGTTGTCGGTCAAAGCGGAGCCGGAAAATCAACTCTTCTCAAACTGATTTATGCTGAGGAAAAACCGACGGAAGGAACTGTTTTTTTCGCCGAAACGCCCCTCGATGGCATTAGCCGGAGAAAATTGCCATTTCATCGGAGAAATATCGGCACGGTTTTCCAGGATTTTAAGCTTTTGCCCAAAAAGACAGCTTTTGAAAATGTGGCTTATGCTCTTGAAGTTTCCGGCGCGCCTGGAGGCGAGATAGCGGAAAATGTTCCGCAAATTCTTGATATTGTCGGCTTGGCAGATAAGATGGAAAAATATCCGCGGGAGCTTTCCGGAGGAGAACAGCAAAGAATTGTGATTGCTCGGGCTCTCATCCACCGTCCGCTTGTGATTTTAGCGGATGAGCCTACGGGAAACCTCGATCCGGTTTCATCGATGGAAATTATGGACCTTCTCCTTAAAATAAACAAATTGGGAACGATTGTCGTGATTGCGAGCCATGACAGGGAAATAATTAACAAGGCGTCCAAAAGGGTTATTGTTCTTGAAAAAGGAAAAATAATCTGCGATGATGCGAAGGGGGAATATAAAATAGCTTAAAAAATACAAAAATGTTTTTAATTTTCATTCGAACATTCAAAGAAAGCTTCAAAAATTTCTGGAGAAACGGGTCGCTTAGCGTGGCAGCAGTAAGCATTTTAGCGCTGACCCTCTTCATCATGAGTGTCATTTTTGTTTTGGTTGTAACGGGAAATGACGTTCTGAAGTCAATCCAGCAAAAATCAAATATCACCGTATATTTCAAGTCGGATATATCAGAAGAAGATATTTTAAAAGTCAAGCAGGATCTGGGAAATTATAAGGAAATTAAATCAGCTGATTATGTTTCAAAAGACGAGGCTTTAGGGAATTTCAAAAAGTCCAATGCCGACAATCAGATTATACTGAAGGCTCTAGAGGAGATTGGCGGCAACCCCCTGCTTCCGTCGCTGGTCGTGAAAGCCAATGATTCTTCCAAATATGATTCGATAGCTAACTATATTTCAACTGCGCCCTTCAAAGACAACGTGTCCAGAATTAATTATGACCGGAATAAGGAAGTAATTGGAAAACTTAATGATCTAGTTTCTGAATACAAAAAAATCGGATTGGGCATCGCAATTCTTTTCTCTATTATTGCCATACTCATAACGTTCAATACCATAAGAATAACTATATATACCCAAAAACAAGAAATCGAGGTTATGCGCCTGGTTGGAGCTTCTAATCTCTACATTCGCTTGCCGTTTATTTTTGAGGGAATCACTTACGCGCTCGTTGCCTCTGTCATTTCGATGGTTCTTCTTTTCCTGACGTTTAAATTCGCGCCCAACTATGTGGCGACCAAAATTATTCCCTCCGGAGCGCTGCTTTCCTATTATTACCATGGTTTTTTTGCTATTCTTGGCTTGCAGATTCTGGCAGGAGCTGTCCTGGGAATTTTCAGCGGGCTGATTGCAATTCGGAAATATTTGAAAATATAGTTTTTTAATCTTTTGAGCGGGGATAGGCTAATTGGCAAACCGCTAGAGCTATTTGGCAAAGTTTTTTTGTTTCTTACCACTGCTCCTTTTCGGCTTTGCCAAAGCCTCTCTAGCATCCGGGTTCAAATCCTGGTCCCCGCTCCACCTCAAGCAACGCCTTGAGTTTTTTTTAATTCTGGGCTAGATTATATGAGTGAATAAAAAAATATTTTCCGAGATCGTCTAGCTTGCCCCCTCGCTAATATGCTCTGGGATCGTCTAATGGTAGGACGGCAGATTCTGGCTCTGCTAATCTAGGTTCGAGTCCTAGTCCCAGAACAAAAGGGTTCGCTCTGTCATTCGACATGGTAAAAAATCCCCCCCAATATTCCTTAACTTGATTTTTTATAACACCTGTGCATATAATGGTCTCATCATAGAGTACCTTTTGTTGACGACAAGAAGTGCCGCGGAGAACTGATAAAATCAGTATCTGATGGCGAGAACATCATGAAGTGCGTGAAATGTGGGCAAAAGTATCTTGTCGGTCCAAGAGAAAGTGAGCCAGACAGCACTCCTGCGAACTTCGGCAAAACCTGGTTTCGCCGCTAGTGGTCCAAAAAAGAGGGGATGGCATTCAAATGTCGTTTCCTTATTTACCCCCACACCCACAATACTCGATATGCCTGTCGGCAGTTAGGCAGATAGGTCAGTGGGTGTGGGGGTTTACTTTAAACAAGCCTAAAGTAGGCTTTTTTATTTGACAAAAAGGCGTTTTGGGTGTATAATCACAGGTTGGGAATTCATTTTAAGTTTTTCTTTCTCTGTCATTCTCGCGTAAGCGGGAATCCAGAGAATTAGTCATATTTTTTAAAAACTAGATTCCCGTTTTCACGGGAATGACAAAAGTCAAGGAGGAAGTGATGATTAAAAAAGCCATTTTTGTTCTTTGTATTTTTTGTTTGTTATCTGGCTGTGCGGTTGTTACAACTGACCAGTACGGTCGGACTACGGCTACCGGCGTATTCGTGGAGCCGGCGCCGTATCCATACTACGGATACGGGTATTACCCGCCCCGTATCTGGGTGCCGCCAGTGGCACCGGCGCCGTGGTGGGGTGGTTATTATCACCATCATCGCCACCATTAACGAACTCCCGGATCGAGTAAATGCGAAATTCGCAGACTCGACCGGGAGTTTTTTTGTTCTGGATTCCCGTTTTCCTGCCTGTCGGCAGGCATGGCACGGGAATGACAAGCAGAATGATGTAATATTTTATAAAAAAGAATGTATTAGGAATCAACTTAGCACTCGGACTTGACGAGTGCTAAATTATTTAATAGAATATATTTACAAGTACCCCTTCTCCCTAAGGGAGAGGAAGAAAGGAAATATTATGGAAGCGAAACTGAACAAAATTTTATCCGCTGTCATTGAGGAATATACCAATTCCGCTGTTCCGGTTGGATCGAAAGTGGTCGCAGAAAAATATCATTTGGATATGAGCTCGGCCACAGTCAGAAGCCAGATGGCGGAGCTGGAAAAAGAAGGCTATCTTTATCAGCCCCATACCAGCGCCGGGAGAATCCCAACTGACAAGGGCTACCGATATTTTGTCGAAAAAATTATGCCGGAGAAAAAATTGAGCCTGGTTGAACAGAAAAAACTGCAAGCCGAGATGCTGAAACTCAAAGCTCAAAACACCCGGCTTACCAGAACCACAGCCAAACTCCTTTCGTCTTTTTCCGGAAGCCTGGCTATCACCGGACTCAAAAAGGATTTTTATGATTTTGGCATCGGCGAATTGCTTGAAAACCCGGAGTTCCGCGAAGTGGACGAATTTTGCCGGGTAGCCGAAGTTCTGGACTATATCGATGAAAGCATTGATGCGATTCTTTCGAGCGTGAAAGACGGTGAGACAAAAATTTTCATAGGAAAAGAAAACCCGATCAAAGAAATTTCCAACTGTTCAATGGTCGTTTCTCCCTACAAAACTAAATCAGGAGAGCGGGGAGTGCTGGCCATTATCGGTCCGAAAAGAATGCAATATGCCAAAAACAAGTCGCTTTTGGATTATGTGAAGAAATTGATAAGTACGTCGGCAGTTGTAATTTTAATAATAGGATTAAACAACATTTAGTTATGTCATTGCGAGCGAAGCGAAGCAATCTCGAGATCGCCACGCTTCACTTCGTTCCGCTCGCGATGACAATAAAATATGGAAAAAAAAGAAAAAAGATTTGAATTGCCAATAGCCCAAAAAGCAATTATTTATGACAAAACCACGGGGAAATTTTTAATGCTCAAAGCGAACAATCCCACTGATTATTTTAAAAAGCATTATGGCCTATGGGAATTTCCAGGAGGCAGATTAGAAAAAGATGAAAGTTTGCTTCAGGGAATTGAGCGGGAAATTAAAGAAGAAGTTGGAGATATAAACTACGATTACGATTGTGTTTTAAATACGAGAATAGCAGAGTTTTCATTTGGAAAGATGCTAATGATAGATCATTTGGCGTTTTATAAGGAAGGCGAAATTAGGCTAAGTGATGAACACGAGGAATATAAATGGAAAACGGCATCAGATATAGAAAAAAATGACGAATATGGGCAATGGCTTAAGGAGCTGGTCAAAAAAGCTGGCGAACGTATAAGGGAGAAAGATTATTTCGACAGTTGGAAACGCTGCGTGGCTGATTTTGAAAACTACAAAAAACGCCAGAAAGAAAATGCCAAGGACATGATTGCCTTTTCCAACATGAATATGATTTTGCAGATACTGCCAGTTTTGGATAATTTCCATGCTTCTACGGATCATATTCCGGAAGACCAGAAAAAAAGCCCGTGGGTCACTGGAATTATGCATATCCAAAAGCAGCTCGAAAAAGTTTTGGAAGATAACGGAGTTGAAGAAATTGCAGTAAAAATTGGAGATAATTTTGATCCAAGCGTGCACGAAGCCATTAAACAAGAAGAAAGAATTGAGAATAAAGAAGAAAGTGCATGTAAAAATATAGTCAAAAAAATATTGATGAAAGGATATAAAATAAACGGGAAAGTGATAAGGGCTGCAAGGGTAATCGTTGAGTAATTTTGACAATTGTTAAATTAAACCTAGAAAGGGGGTGATATTTATGAGCCGAAATATTATTCGATGGTCTCCCTGGGGAGACATGGAAAAATTTTTTGACGCGGATTTATGGGGCGGAGCCGATTTTACTCCGGCAATTGACATCTATCAAGACAAGGACAATGTCATTGTTGAAACGCCGCTGGCCGGAGTTGATCCAGAAAAAGTAGATGTATCAATCGAGAATGATGTGCTTACCATTTCCGGAAGAACCGAAGAAAAAAAGGAAGTGAAGCGGGAAGATTATTATCGAAAGGAAGTCAGAGAAGGCAGTTTTTCCCGATCAGTCATCCTTCCGATGGCAGTTAAATCTGAAATGGCCGAAGCTCACAGCGAGAAAGGGATATTGAAAATTGTTCTTCCAAAAGCTGAAGAGGCTAAACCCAAGAAGATCGCAATCAAGATAAAACATTAGAAATAGTGAATTCCTATGCTCTCCGAAGAATCGGAGGGCAGACAGAGTTCGTTGAAAATTCACCCCGTGGAGTAATTTTTCCTTCGGAAAAATAATTTTGCGGAGCAAAATTTACTCCATGGGGTAAAAAAAACCGGCCAGTCGGAATTTCCGACTAGCCGGCAAGCGAAGCTACGCCAACTGAAAGAGGATGTTTGAGATCGTTTTGATCTCGGAGTCAGCCTTTTCAATTTCTTCCTGGCGCAAACTTCGGTTTGATGCCATTGCCAGCAAAGCCTCAATGGCCTTAAGGCTGGAGTTGGCATCGTTGATGGCGCCAAGATGTTCTGTGATGCTTCTCATTTTCTTCACCTCCTTTCTCGGGAATTAGGCCGCGCAATGAGATGCGGCGGCAATGGAGTATTTCTTGGACAGGGATTGAATAACCCGAAAAGGAATTCCATTTCTTCTTTTTGGAGAGAATTGGAAGTCCACTTATCCTTGTCATCAAAAAAGTCAAAATCTAACGCGTTATTACTTAGCTTACGAAGAATGCGCAGGTTGACTTCCTCGACCCGATGATTGTTTCCAAAAAGTCCCATCACTGAAGACACATCTGCTGTTAAGATGCACATAGCTCTCTCCTTGGCTAATGAATTTTGTTGGTTTCTTCCAGATGACGATATTTTCCGAATTCTTTCATTGCTGTAATCCTGTCCTTTTCGCCAAGTTCCAGAACTAAGATCTGATATTGCCTGATGATCTGTCTAAGCTCGTTTAAGGTTTTAAGATATTTAACCAAATTTTCCCGATTGAATTCCAGGAAGAAGAATTCCTTTAATGTATCCAGAAGCCTCATTTCCTCCTGAAACTGATCTTCTTTGTTTTTAACGATCATTTTTTCCTCCTTATGTGGACAGACAATGCTGTCAGGATTTTACTCGGTATAGTATAACAATAATATTAATTCGTCAAGATAAAGTCAAATAATAGAATTTTTAATTTTGAATTTTGAAATAAATTATAATGACTAAATTTTGAAACATTAAAAATTAAAACATTCAAAATTGTTTCGAAATTCAAAATTGGAAATTAAAAATTGTGTAAGTAATAAATCATTTAATTAGAAGTGCCTTGGTAAAAGATTAATTTACCAATAAGCACTAAACTAAAATAATATGTCAAAAATATTAGGCATCGACCTCGGTACCACCAACTCCGCTATGGCGGTGGTGGAAGGAGGATCGCCAAACATCATTGAAAACAAAGAGGGAGCGAGAACCACTCCTTCCATGGTCGCGATTTCAAAATCCGGAGAAAGACTGATTGGCTTGCTTGCGAAAAGGCAGGCTGTGACCAACCCGGAAAACACTTTGTTTTCCATCAAGCGCCTCATTGGACGAAAATTTGAAGACGAAGAAGTGCAGCGTGATTTAAAGTTAATGCCTTACAAAATTGTTAAGGCGAATGGAGGTGTAAAGATTATGATGAGCGGAAAAGAATATACTCCGCAGGAAATTTCCGCGATGATACTTTCTAAACTGAAAGCCGACGCGGAAGAGAAGCTGGGAGAAAAAATTGAAGAAGCCGTCATTACCGTTCCGGCCTATTTCGACGACTCGCAAAGAAAAGCCACGAAAGAAGCGGGAGAAATCGCGGGACTGAAAGTGCGAAGAATCATCAATGAACCAACGGCGGCCGCTTTGGCTTATGGATTCAATAAGAAAAAAGATGAAAAAATCGCTGTCTACGATCTTGGAGGCGGAACTTTTGATATTTCCATCCTTGAAGTCGGCGATGACACCGTTGAAGTGAAATCCACCAACGGCGATACACATCTGGGTGGAGACGACTTTGATCAGGTTTTGATTCATTGGATAATTTCTGAATTTAAGAAATCGGAAGGCATCGATCTTGGAAAAGACGCTCTAGCGTTGCAAAGAATCAAAGAGGCGGCTGAAAAAGCGAAAATTGAACTTTCAACTGCTCAAGACACCGAAATCAACCAGCCTTTCATTACTACTGACGCTAATGGCCCGAAACATTTGGTTATGAAACTGACTCGCGCGAAACTGGAAGAATTGGTCGGCGACCTAGTTCAAAAAACTCTTGGGCCGGTCAAAAAAGCTCTGGAAGACGCCAAACTTTCTGCTTCGGACATGAATGAAATAGTGATGGTCGGAGGAATGACCAGAATGCCGCTCGTAATCCAAGCCGTTGAGAAATTTTTTGGAAAGAAACCGAATGCGACTGTAAACCCGGATGAAGTGGTAGCGCTCGGAGCAGCCATTCAGGGAGGAGTTTTGCAAGGGGACGTGAAGGATGTTTTGCTTCTTGACGTGACGCCATTGACGTTTGGAATTGAAACGATGGGAGGAATCAGAACTCCGCTCATTGAGAGAAACACGACCGTTCCGACTTCAAAATCACAAATCTTTTCCACCGCCGCTGACAATCAGCCGTCTGTGGAAATCCATGTGCTCCAGGGAGAAAGGGAAATGGCGAGTGATAATAAAACTTTAGGTAGATTTATTCTCGACGGCATTCCGCCCGCTCCCAGAGGCATCCCGCAAGTGGAAGTGACTTTTGACATTGATGCCAACGGAATTTTAAGCGTGAAAGCCAAAGACAAAGCGACTGGAAAAGAACAATCTATTCGTATCGAAGCGTCCACCGGTCTTTCAAAAGAAGAAATTGAAAAGATGAAAAAAGACGCGCAAATGCACGCGGAAGAAGATAAGAAGAAAAAGGAAATGATTGAAGCCAGAAATACCGCCGATACTTTAGTTTATACAACGGAAAAAGCTCTTCGCGATGCCGGAGACAAAATCACGGCGGATGAAAAAAAGCCAGTCGAGGGAGCGATTGAAAAACTGAAAAAAGCCAAAGACAGCGATAGTGTTTCCGATATCAAGAAAGCGACTGAAGAACTTTCAGCGGCGGCGCAAAAGATTGGGGAGAAGCTTTATAAAGCTGCCCAAGAAGCTCAGCAAGCCTCACAAACTCCGCCTCAAGGCGACCAACCTAAAGAAGGCGACCCCGAAAGTAACGGGACAGGAGTCAAAGATGCGGAGACGAAGGAAGAAGATAAGAAGTAAACTTAGAAAAAATATGCAAAATAAATTCAAAGCCAAATATATAAACGACTTGATTCTGCTTGTTTCCTTTCTGGTGACGGCGGCAACTGGCCTCCTGATCTTTTTCTTTTCTCCATATCATTTTCCACTGGAAGGTTTTTGCCTGCCAGACAAAAAACTTCTTCAAGGAAGAAAAATGTGAAGTTGAAGAGGCAAAGGTGAAAGAGGATCCTAAAAAAGAATAAAACTTAAAATTGAGCTCCGCCTTGGCGGAGCTCTTTTTGAAAACATTTATTTCATAATTTATCCCCATTCTGGATAGTTGATGCGCATGATTAAGCTGGAAAAAACAAACGGTTCAAGTCAGAAGACTTGAACCTACAGAGGACATCCGGAGCAGGGAATAAAATAAGGATGCTGTTGCGGTGCATCAGCATCCTTATCTGGCGGCGGCTCTTATTGCTCTGATTTTTCGGAGCAGTTCGAGCACTTGCCAGTGTCTGTGAATTTGAACGGATTTCCACAATGCGGACAGGGATGTTCTCTGTCGCAAATCCTTTCCCTTTGCCACTTGATCTGATCTTTTTTCATTGCTGACCTCCGAGGGTTAATATTGTGGTATTGGAAAACAAAGAACTAATTTAAAATTAATTAATAATGAAAAAATTGTCAACTATATTTGCAGAAAATAAAAAAGGCTCGGATTAGATCCGAGCCGGAGGTACGCATACGCGGGGAGCCTTTGGTTCCTAGGGGAAAGAACTGGGAAGGAGGAGGAGCCAGTCCTTGCGACTACCGCGTGCCCGTGTGATAGGCCGTTTATCACCTAAGCCAGTATACATGCGTCCGCATCGCGTGGTACAATTATCAATAGCATATAAAAGTGTATTCTGTCAATAACACGTATAGGATATATTAAAAATAGATTGTTGAAAATAATTAAAAATTATTATATACTCAAAATGGGTACATTTATAAATTAAAATCTTTTTTCTTCTTTTAAAAAAAGGGGGGAATATGTTTACCGTGGGCCGTTGTCCTTATTGCAAAAATCCTGGAAAAAAAAGAAACGAGCATCATATAATTCCCAAAAGATTCACAAAAGGCAAGAAGAACGAGGAAGATGATGAATGGTGGACTAGGCGCCTGAATGTTTTGTTCCCTGAACATTTTAGACGCGGTATTAATGAAAAAGTAGAACATATTTGCTTAGAATGCCATAGAAAAGTTGATGCTTTAATTCCTCAGGAGAGCATGTTGTTACCAGATAAGTATTTTCTGTTTAACAAAATGCTTAAAAATGGCACATCGATTGATGATGCGGAAACCATCCGAAGTACTTTAAATACGTGGATACATGAATCATCTGATGAAATTGAAAGGAGAAGGGAACATTTATTGTTTAAGAAAGAATTTGCAATTGCGACGGCGAATTTAGTCAGGATTTGCCTTGCACGCATTCTTTTTGTTTGATATGCAGAGGGCTTCCACAGGGAGCCTTTTTTTATTTTAATTACGAATATAACAAACATTTGATTTCTTTACTCAATATGTTATATTTAAGTCTGTTGCGGAAAATTATGCAGCAAAATTAGTTCTTTGGTCAAAGGGAGATAAAAATGAAAAAATATTTAGTTGGAATATTGGTGATAATCGGTTTAGCCATAATTCTTAGCGACCTTTTTTCCCAGATGAAATTATTTATTCTGGACAAAAGGCTGAAGTATTGGAAGTGGCAGGGCTTGCGAAGAAAAAAGGCCGGAATAATTGTTTCAGCCTAGGGCTGCTGCCGCTTATTTCGAGCGGGAAGTTCAAGAGTGAACTCCCGCTCCTTTATTTTCAGCCGGAAATAGATTTTAAAGCCGGTTGTATTTATATTGGTTAGCACTCAAGGCTCGAGATTGCTAATTTTTTTGTTTAGTGCTAATATGGACAAGAATTATAAAATATATGGCGAATAATTATTACGATACATTAGGAGTTTCCAAAGGAGCATCCGATGATGAGATAAAGAAAGCTTATCGGAAGCTGGCTCACAAATATCATCCGGACAAATCCGGCGGGGATGATAAAAAGTTCAAGGAAATAAATGAAGCTTATCAAGTGCTTTCCGACAAGACAAAGCGCCAGCAATACGACCAGTTCGGGAGAACTTTCGATCAGGGCGGGTTTCAAGGCGGAGGCGGACCGGGCGGAGGATTCGATTTTTCCGGATTCGATTTTGGGAATTTTGGCAAGCAAAGCCAGGGCGGATTTGAATTTAACTTCGGCGGGACGGATTTCGAGGATATTTTCTCTAATATATTCGGCGGAGGAAAGCCGTCGGGAAGGAGAAAAAAAAGAGGTCGGGATATCCAAATTGACGCGGAAATTGACTTTTCGGAAATGGTTTTCGGAGCCAAAAGGGAAGTCAATCTTCGAAAAAGCGTCCGGTGCGATAGGTGCAATGGCACTGGCGGGGAGCTTGGTGCAGGCGTCAAAACTTGTCCAACTTGCAAGGGAAGCGGAAAAATTGAGCGTGTAAGCCGGAGTTTTTTCGGATCTTTTTCCCAAGTATCCGTCTGTTCCGAGTGCCAGGGCGAAGGGAAGATTTATGAAAAAAAATGCTCCAAATGCGGGGGCGATGGAAAAATTAAAGATGATCAAAAGATAAAAATAAACATACCGGCAGGAATTTCCGACGGACAAACTATTTCTATGGAAGGCGCCGGAGAAGTTGGCGAGAAAGGAGCCGATTCGGGAGATTTGTATATTTTAGTTCATGTTCGGCCGCATAAAAAATTTGCGAAGAAAGGACTGGATATTTTAAGCGCTGAATATATATCATTTTCAAAAGCAGTTTTTGGCGGAGAAATCGAAATGGAAACCGTATATGGCAAGCTGATTCTCAAAATTCCCGCCGGAACTCAGTCTGGAGAAACCTTCAGAATAAAAGATAAAGGGATACCTGATATAAATGGCAGAAATGTTGGAAATCACCTGGTTAAAATAGTAGTTAGGATTCCCAAAAAGATATCGAGAGAGCAGAAAAAAATTATTGAAGAGCTTAGGGAAACTGGCGAATGAAGCGTGCTTTAATGCTATATTATGTGATATAATATAGACGATAAAAAAATAGGTCGTCAAAAAATTAAAATAAAAAAATGAATCTAACGCTATTGCTTTCAAAACTTGGCCTTTCAATGAATATGTCTCAGGACGTTACTTTGCTTTTGGTTGTGGTGTTTGTAAGTTTTATTTTCGGGATGTTTATAGGAAGATATAAATTAATTTCCGTGCTTATTAATATTTATATTTCTCTTGCAATTATCAACGCTGTTCCGGAAAAATATTTAAGCGAATATGCCTACAAATTGATTGGTTTTCTCATTATAGTTGTTCTGCTTACGCTGCTCGGAAAAAAGCTTTTCGAAATTTATATTTCCGGATCAGGCTCTGGTTTTCTTTGGCGGGTTTTTGCCATGAGCTTTTTGGAGGTAGTAATGCTTATTAGCATTTCATTGTCTTTGGTTCCTAAAAAAATTGCATTGGAATATGTTTCTCCGTCTTCCTACGGATATCTGGCATCAGAAAACGCCAGTTTTCTTTGGCTCGTCATACCGCTGATTTTTATGTTTGTTATTCACAAGAGATTAAATAGATAATTTTCCATATTGACTGATAATAATAGCGCTGTTATAATGGCGTAGCTGTTTTTTTTCCAAATTTTCCGCCCCTTAAAACGGGGTTTGGAGGAGGTGTTTTAAAAAATTTAATAATAAAACAGTTAATAATGCGCCCTTAGCTCAGCCTGGTAGAGCAGTTGCCTTTTAAGCAAACGGTCGTAGGTTCGAATCCTACAGGGCGCACCATAGCGGACTTCGCGATTTTTCGGAAGTTTCGGAAAGCGAAATCCGAGAGTGCACGCCACGCGCCAAAGCGCGGCGCGCCAGTGTTTCAGCCGCGAAATCAAAAGGCGGCAGAAAATCACAACGGACGGATTTTTGGGAGAGTTGGCGGTTCGTTCCAATTTTTTGCGCAAAAT
>JAKLFF010000007.1 GCA_022711335.1 Patescibacteria group bacterium
TCTATTTCAGATCCCCAACAAACACCAGCCCTGAAAAAAAAGAAGAAGGAAAACCCGGACAGGAATTTAATTTCTTTTTGGAACTCCGCTTGATTGCCGATATCGGGCTTATCGGTCTTCCCAGTGCCGGAAAATCAAGCCTACTTAATGAGCTGACGAAAGCCAATGTGAAAGTGGCTGCTTATCCATTTACCACTCTAGAACCTAACTTGGGGACGCTCGATAACATAATTATTGCTGACATTCCCGGACTTATTGAAGGCGCTTCGTTCGGAAAAGGATTAGGAATAAAATTTTTGCGCCATATTCAAAGAACCAAAATATTGGCCCATTGCATAAGTTTAGAGTCAGAAAATTTGGAAAATGACTGGAAAATCGTCAGGCGCGAACTGGAAAATTACAGTCCGGAGCTGGCCCAAAAAAAAGAAATGATAATTTTGACCAAATCAGACATGCTTGATCCAAATAAAGCTAAAAAGAAAGTGCAAGAATTAAAAAAAATTTGCCAGGATGTATTTTTAGTTTCCATCCACGATTGGGACAGTCTGAAGGCGCTTAGGAAAAAATTTCTTGAAATTGCAGCCTAATTTCGATCCGATATTGCAGTATGCTATAATGAGGCCATAAATAATTTATAAAAAATTATGCAAAATTTATTAGACTCAAGCTATTTTATGCCCTTTGTTATTCTTGTTGCTCTCTGGACGATTCCGTGGAAGGGAATTGCTCTTTGGAGATCCGCGAAAAACGGAAGTAAAATGTGGTTTATTTTTCTTTTACTTTTCAACACCCTGGCGATAGCGGAGATTGTCTATATTTTTGTGTTTTCAAAAAGACAACAAAAACACAAACAAGCCTTATAAATACCCTAATTTCATAAAGCCTTGTACTATTGGATTTTTCTAATCTTGTTTATAATAGCAGTGATGATCCCGGACCTGATTCGCGGGCCTTTGTATTTCTTAAACGAGGAAAGAATAGAGGAAATTTCCATATTCCTCATGGGTGTCACGGTTTTTCTAATTCTCATGAAAAATGAATATAAACTGTCCATCCAAAAAAAAGAAAAAGAAAACGACCAGAAAAAAATCAAGCAGGCCGTGGCGGATCTTGTTGAATCCTACAGCTACATAGGAGAAGTCAACCGCAAAATGGATATCCTTATGAGCATCGCGCTCGGACTTTCTGACAAATCGGCTCTCAATAAGGACAGGGAAAAGGACATCTATCTTTCTATTCTTAGCGCGGCCAATTTTCTTATGAAGGCTAATTGTTCATTTTTGCGTTTTATCGACAGCGATACTTCAAAAAATCTGAAGGAAATCAGGCTGGAAAAGAAAAAAAATCCGGTAAAAAACGAGGAGCTGCTTGCAATGAAAAATGGCATTAATCTGAAAGAATGTTCCGGCTGCCTGGTAATTTCTTCACCCCAAAAAATACACAGCATCAAAAGCTATCTCATCATAAGCGGATACGATGAAGAAGAAAAATCCAACTCCAAAAATATCGAGATTCTCAAAGTTTTTGCATCCCAGGCGCTTTTTCTCTACTCATATTTGTCTTTGGAAAAAGAAAATGGGAGAAAATAGTTTTTAAAAAATAATAAAGGCGAGTGCTATTTAGCTCCCGCCTTTTTTTGTGTTTTTCTAGAATCTCCGGTATTTATGGATATTCGGGACAACGATATCCTATGGTTGACAAGTTTACACGGCCAATCTGGTTTGCGATGTTCACTTCGTAATAATTGCATTTGCCGCACCAGCGGGAAACCTGATTTCCCTGGTTCACAAGCTGGGAATTTTTCTTTCCGCATTCGAAGCCGCATTTAGGGCAAATGAATTTTTCTCCTGGATTCCAAGGCCTGTAGTAGCTTTCTTTTTTTCTGAATTTTTCCAATCTCATAGAAATCTCCTTTTTTAGAAAGTGCTATTTCACCACTTCATACCCTTTTTTCCTCCACTCTTCAATCCCCCCGGAAAGAACGGAAACATTGAAAACTCCCAGATCAAAAAGCCTCACCGCTGCTCGATATGACCAAAGGCCGTCTTCATCATAAACAACAACTTTTTTTCCGAGAGGTATCTCTCTCCTCCTTTTTTCAATATCGTCCAAAAAAATATTGACGGCGTTTTTTATGTGTCCGCCAGAAAAAGAACCGCTTTTCCGAACGTCGACAATATAAAAAATACGTTCGTTTTCCTCGATAGTTTTTTTCAGCTCTTCGCTTTTTATATAGCTGACTTTTGACTGGTCAAGAAAAGAATCTGCATCTCCGAAAGATATGGTCGGATTTCGTCCGTTTTTCCAGGCAGAGAAACCTCCGGACAAAAGATAAATTTCCTCATTTTCCAAACTGTCGGGGAAATTAAAAGAAAGATCTTCTCCAGAATAACCAACTATAACATAAGTCTTATTTTTTTCAGGAGAGGAAAGGGTTTTTTCCAGATTTTCATGGGAAATATTTTTAGAATCGATTATATGTTCAACCAGAAAACTGTCTGAATCCCTAACATCAAAAATAGCCGGTGGTTTTCCGCCTGTGATCATTTTGGAAAGATCTTCGGAAGAAATTGCTTTTATTTTCAATAATTCCTCCAGCCGGACATCTGTCTTATTTTTTTCCTGGGAATATTTTTTCCCAAAAAAATAATTTTTAGAAAAAAATATCAAAATAACCGTTATTATAAGAAAAAGGCCGATAAGAAGAACTCTCTGATTTTTGTCCTGATTTTCCATAAAAAACTGCTTATTTTAGTATGCTTCCCACAAAATCCGGATATCCATTTATGAAATTTCTTATATCCAATTTATTTTTTCCTTCTAACTGGACTTCTTCCAAAATTACAACCCCCTCGGATGTCTGCACTCCGACTTTATCCGAAATCTCGAAAATTTCCCCCAGATGATGGCGGGATTGGGGATTATTTTTTATCGCCCCGATTTTTGAAAGCTTCAGTCTCAAATTCGATCCGTTTCTTTCCCAAAAAGAAAACATTCCCGGCCAATGATAGAAAGCTCTGTATTTATTGTAAATGGATTGAGCTTCATCCGACCAAAGCACGTGCCCATCTTCCTTTTTGATCATTTGGCAATAGGTGGCTTCGGAATCATCCTGTTTTTCAGGTTTAATTTCGCCGGATAACCAGCCGCGGATGGTGTTTATAAGAAGAGCCGACGAAAGATCGGCCAATTTTCCCTGAAGCAATGGATGAAGATCGTCCGACTGAATAGCTATTTTTTTTTGAGAAAGAATGTCTCCTGTATCAATTCCTGAGTCCATTAGCATAATCGTTGTTCCGGTTTCTTTTTCTCCGGCCAAAATAGCATTGTGGATAGGAGACGGACCTCTATATTTCGGCAAAAGAGAAGCATGAACGTTCAGGCACTTATGTTTTGGAATTTCCAAAATCTCTTTGGGAAGTATTTTTCCATAAGCTGCTGTGATTATCAGGTCAGGTTTTAGGTTTTTTAGTTTATTAGTAGCAGCAGCATCAAATTTTTCCGGTTGAAATATATCAAGATTATCCTTTTCAGCTGTTATTTTTACCGCATTTTTGCGAATCTCCTGTCTTCTTCCAACTCTTTTATCTGGCTGAGTGTAAACACCGACAATATTATACTTTTCATCCAAAAGCGAATTTAATATGGCATCGGCAAAAGAGGTCGTTCCCATAAAAACAAGTCTGGTTTCAGTTAGATTTTTTGGCATAATTATTGAATCTATGCGTTGCTTTTTAATTTAATCCACAAATCATCAAACATGGCGTGACAAAAAAACTATTTCCTTTCTACGAATAAAATCCCGTCCAAATGATCAATTTCATGCTGAAAAGCACGAGCTAAAAGGCCTTCCGCTTCGATTTTAATTTTTTCCCCGTTCTTGTCCTGAGCTTCCACTTTGACTTTCTTGGATCTTTTTATGGGCATAAACTGACCGGGGAAAGAAAGGCAGCCTTCCTCAATGATCTCTTTTTTCCAGGATTTCGATTTGATTTTAGGATTAACAAGAACGTATGTTTTTCCGTCTAATTTTATGACACAAAGGCGCACTGATTTTCCCACTTGCGGAGCAGCTAACCCCAAACCGTTATTTTTTTCCAAAGTTTCCAGCATATCAAAAACAAGCTCCTTAATTTCCGGATCTTTCGGATCTTTTATTTTTTCCGCCTTCTTTTTCAAGATAACATTGGGATAAGTAAGAATTGGCAATACCATATGAATTTTTAAATTTTATAATTTTTAATTTTATAAATAAATCTTAATTTTTAATAATTTAAACATTGGGACATTAAAAAATTATTTAAAAATTAAAAATTACAAAATTGAAATTGGCTCCACATCCGCAATCCACCCTTGCCCCAATCCATTTAATATTTTTCGAAGCTGCGGTGGAATTTCTTTCTTATACTTGATTATTATTTGCTTTCTGAATCTTCCTCTTATTTTTGAAACATACGCGTCTTGTGGCTCGGATGAGCTGATATTTTTCAGATTTCTAAGCGGTTTATAAATCCTATTCGTTTCCGCTTCAGCTCTTTTAAAGCTGTAATCCTGAAAAACCAGCTTAATAATTTTTGCAAAAGGAGGCAAATTAAGCGCTTTCCGCTCAGCTATTTCGAACTCGAAAAATTTTTCCCAGTTGCGTTCGGATGCCAATTTTATCAGCCTGTTTTCCGGCTGATAAGTCTGCAAAACCACACCTCCTGGAAATTTCGCACCCGGACGCGAAACACGCCCGGAAATTTGGACGATGTTTTGAAAAAACCGGACGCTTCCCGAAAAATCTGGAATTGTTAGCATATTATCTGCGTCAATGATACCAACTAAAGCGACATTGGGCAAATCCCAGCCTTTTGAAATCATCTGCGTTCCGATGAGAATATCAATTTTGCCCTGCGAGAATTTTTTGTAAATTTCTTCCTGATATTTTGAGGATTTTATCGTCTGGCTGTCAATTCGTGCGACTCTTGCTCCGGAAAATAAACTGCTTATTTCTCGTTCCACTTTTTGCGTTCCGAGTCCCACATTTTTGAAAATTATTCCTTTGCATTTCAGACAAGAGGGAATGATGGAAGTTTTGTGTGAACAATGGATGCATCTGTATTTTCCACTGTTGTCATAAACCAAAGCGCGGTCGCATTTCGGGCACTTGAGGACTGTTTTGCATGAATCACACACGGAAAAGTTGCTCATCCCCTGGCGATTAATGAATAAAATAGTTTGCAGTTTATTTTTGAGCGCATAGGCGATTTCAGATTTCAATTTTTTGCTGATGCAGCTTTGATTTTTATTCAAGCGTTCCAGGCGCATGTCGACAACACAAAAAGAAGCAGGAACTAAGAAGCAGAAAGTAAGCTTTTTATTGTTTTCTTCTTTCTTCTTTCTTCTTTCTTCTTTTAAATTTAATACTGGTAATTCAACTAATTGTAAATCTTTATTAATTGCACGATAATAGCTTTCTACGCTTGGCGTTGCTGATCCAAAAACTATCGGGCAATTATGAATCTCCGCTATTTTTTCCGCGACTGTTCTTGCATCATATCTTGGATTCATATCCCATTGCTTGTATGATATATCCTGTTCCTCATCAACTATGATTAAGCCTAATTTTCTAAACGGCACAAAAACTGCCATCCGGGTGCCAATGATAATCTTAGCCTCACCAGATTTAATTTTTTGCCAGCTAGAATAATATTGGCCTTTGGAAATATTACTGCTTAATATTACAACTTCTTCTGGTTTAAAATGCTCCCCATACCTTTCCATGGCTTGCGGAGTTAATGTTTTCTCGGGCAATAATATTAAGAACTGAAGAATTTTGTCTTTTTTCAGGAGTTCTAAAATTGAGTGAATATAGATTTCTGTTTTTCCAGAGGAAGAAGGACCATACAATAAGAATTTCCAATTTCTAAATCCCAATTTCCAATTAATTATTTTTTCAACGGCTGCTAGTTGTTCTTTTGTTAGGGTTATATTTTTTTGTTTTATGCCTGCCTGTCCGGTAGGCAGGTTATATGTTTCATGCTTTATACTTCGTGCTTTGGTTCTTCTTGGAACAAAATTTTTTATGACTACTCCCAGCGGGGAAATATAATAATCCGAAATAAACTGCGCCAATTCCAACTGGTTGGGTGTCAAAAACTCTCTTTCGAGGATTTTATTAATTTTTTTAAGTTCAATGTTGCCAAATCGCTTGAAGTCAGAGCGGCTTTTCAATACTATCCCTTCTACATTTCTTCTAAACAGAGGAACAGATACTAATGTTCCAGCCGGCAGTTCTTCCCCTGAAATATAGCAAAAGGACTGGTTCCTGGTCAGGGGAATTTTCGTCAAAGGCACTATATCTAGTATAAATTTGGGTTTTTTGTCTCCCATATCTCAAGCATATCATATTTTGCTAAAAAGCCTATTTTAAGATAAAATACACCGTATGAAGCGAAAAATTTTCATTAGTATAAATATTCCAAATAAAGCTAAAAAAAGGCTCGTTTCGGCCGTGGAAAAGTGGCAAGATTTGCCGGTAAAATGGACAAAAGAGTCTAATTTGCATATAACTTTGTTTTTTCTTGGTTATATTGATGATGAAAGTGCGGCGGAAGTTTGCTCAAAAGTCAGAGAAATAGCCGAGAACGAAGATATTTTTGATCTCAATATGGAAAAAATAGAACTGGCTCCGTCAGCCGATGATCCGCAAATGATCTGGCTAATAGGCGAACCGAGCGAGGAGCTTCGGAAAATTCATGAAAAAGTAGAAAAAGCGCTGGGCATGTTTAAGGCGGAAAGAAAAATTTTTCGGCCGCATATAACTTTGGGAAGGTTGCGAAAGCATAAATGGGAATCCCTCAAAGAAAAGCCCGGAATTTCGGAAAAATTCCAGCTGATTGTTCCGGTAGAATCAATTGATGTCATGGCCAGTGATTTTGGAGACGGGCAGAACGAATATTCCCTGATTGAATCGTGCCAACTTAAATAAATTAAAAGTTCAAAATTAAAAGTTAAAAGTTACAATTAAAAGTTAAAAGTTTTGTTAACTTTGAGTTTTAAACTGTAATTTTGCACTTTGCACTTTGAACTTTGAACTTGATGATCTTACTTGGTGTCAAGGTAAATAATCTAGATAAACAGGAGCTACTAAGCAAAGTGGAACAATTTCTGTCCGAGCCGAAATTCCATCAGATTGCAACGATTAATCCTGAATTTATTTTGGAGGCGCAGAAAAATGAAAAATTTAGAAATATTCTGAATAACTGCGATTTAGATATCGCTGATGGAATCGGTATAAAATTCGCTTTCTGGCGCTATGGAAAACACCTGAAATGCCGGATGACCGGAATCGATCTTATGCATAGAATTTTGAAAATAGCTTCCGATAGGGGACTGGGCATATTTTTAGCGGCTAATAAAGACGGCTTGAGCACCTGGGAAGAAACCCGGAAGGCGATTTTGAAAAAATATCCAAAACTAAAAATTACAGGAGATAATTTTGATTGTCATCCCCGCGAAAGCGGGGATCCAGTCTTGGGATTTGAAGCTTCTGTACTAGATTCCCGCCTTCGCGGGAATGACCAACTTATGCTATTTTGCAACTTCGGCGCCCCATACCAGGAACTATTCATAAATAGCGTAAAATGTGATAATATTAGGCTAGCCATCGGAGTAGGGGGAAGTTTTGATTTTCTCACCGGAAAAACAAAACGAGCTCCCGTTTTGGTGTGCAGACTTGGCCTTGAGTGGTTTTGGCGTTTGTTACAAAAGCCTGATCCATTAGTGCCAAGAAGATGGAAGAGAATTTGGAACGCAGTAATAATTTTTCCTATAAAAATAATTCTAAATCGATAAAAGATTATGATTCAATATAACGAAAATAAAAAAGAAACTGATATAATTTTTGTACTTATTTTTTCAATAATATTTGGAATATTATTTTCGATTTGTCTAGGTTTTTTTGTAATGGTATTCATCTTTCCATTATTAAAGCATTTAGATTTAGATAGTGAAAAAACTATTTTATTATATTGGAGATGCATAAGTGCCGGTGTTTATTTTTTTAGTTATTTTATTATTGGTCTTCTGTTTGGCAAATATTTAAGATGGAAATGTTTTCCATTTGGAATTGGCTTTATAACTTTATTGGTAGTGGTGCCAACAGTTATACTAAATTACATTTGTATTTTTTTATATTGGTATTCGTTTTATTCAGTATTTACTCCAGTTATTGGATACATTTTAGGAATGTTAATATTTTTTAAAAAAAATAATCATGACCAAAATCCGCGTTAGATTTGCGCCATCACCAACTGGATTCGTCCATATCGGGAGCCTCCGAACAGCTCTCTATAATTTTCTATTTGCTAAAAAGAACAAGGCTGATTTTGTTTTGCGCATTGAAGATACGGATCAAAAAAGATATGTCAAAGGTGCGCTGGAGAGTTTGCTCAAGGTTTTGGAGTGGGCTGGCATAACCTGGGACGAAGGTCCAATCAAGCAGTCAGAAAGACTGGAAATTTACAAAAAATACGCTTCGGAACTAGTGAAAAAAGGTCATGCTTATTATTGCTTCTGCGAACCGGAACGGCTGGAAGAAATGAGAAAAGAACAGCAGGCAATGAAAAAACCGCCGATTTACGATCGATATTGTTTGCGCAATTTAACCGAGGAAGAGATCAACAAAAACCTGAAAAACAATTGCTCTTATACCATAAGATTGAAAATTCCAGAAAACGAAACTGTTGAATTTGAAGATATAATCCGCGGGAAAATGAAATTTAATACTGATCTTATTGATGACCAGGTGCTTCTCAAATCAGACGGTTTTCCGACCTATCATCTGGCAGTGGTCGTAGATGATCATGAAATGGGAATAACCTATGTCATCCGCGGAGAAGAATGGCTGCCCAGCACTCCCAAACACATCTTGCTCTACAAATATTTCGGCTGGAAAGCTCCCGAGTTTGTCCACTTGCCGCTGCTTCTTAATCCTGACCGATCGAAATTATCCAAGCGCCAGGGAGATGTAGCCGTGGAAGATTACATAAAGAAGGGATATTTAAAGGAAGCTATTATTAATTTTGTTGCGCTTCTCGGCTGGAATCCAGGAAAAGGGGAAACGCAGGAAATTTTTACTCTCGAAGAATTAATTGAAAAATTCGATCTGTCACATGTTCACAAAGGGGGAGCGGTGTTTGATATTAAAAAACTGGATTGGATGAACTCAGAGTGGATAAAGAAAATATCTATTGATGAATTGTATGACCGCTCATTTTCGTTTTGGAAAGAAAAGAATTTTTATAATAACTCTTCTGAAGAAAAAAAATCCGAAGAATATTTGAAAAAAGTTCTAGCCGTAGAACGAAATCGCCTATCCAAACTAAGCGAGGTAGGGGAGAGCAACAAATTCTTTTTTGGTGATATTGAATACGAAAAAAAATTGCTTTCCTGGAAAAATGCAAGCGGAGAAGATACAAAAAAATCATTAGAAAAATCATTAGATGTTCTAACTAATATTTCTGATGTTAACTGGACGCTTGAAAACATTGAAAAAATGCTCCTTGAAGCTGCAGAAGACAAGCGTGGCGAACTGCTCTGGCCATTACGTACAGCGCTTACCGGAGAACAAAAATCTCCTTCTCCTTTTGAAGTAGCTTGGGTTTTAGGAAAAAAGGAAACAATAAAAAGAATAAATAAAGCCATTAAAATGATGTAAAGCATGTTAAATCAAAAATTTAAAAATAAAATTAATATTCTGCAGAGCTCTAAGATTTTAATCGTTGTTTTTTTTCTTGTTTTATGCTCCATGTTTTATGCTTCATGCATAAGAGCTGATGATACCGACTGCGATGAACTTTCAGGAGATGCCAAGGATGAATGCAAAAATCTTGAAAAAAAGGCCAAGACATACAAAGATCTCATTGAACTTAAAAACAAGCAGCAGGACACTCTCGCAGTTCAACTCCAGGCCATTGACAGAGACCAGGAAAAAAATCGCAATGAACTCCAAAAAACACAGTCTGAATTTGAAATTCTTTCTCAGAAGATACAGAATCTGGAAAGCGATATAGAGGAAAAAGAAAAATTCATAAAAACCCAAAAAGCTGTCCTTTCCGGACTCATTCAGACTTATTATGAATATGATCAGCAGGGAATTTTGCAAGTTGTTCTTTCGGACGAAGATTTTTCGGGAATTTTCAGCCAAGCTGATTATATTGAGCAATCTGGATCAAAAGCAAGCGAGATTTTGGATGATATTCTAAAATCAAGAGACGAGCTCTCCAAAAACAAGGAAGAGCTGACGGCAAAAAAAGAAGCGATAGAAAAAGCCAAAGAAGATCTTGAAAACAAAAAATACAATCTTATAAGCACCGAGCAGCAAAAGCAATCGCTTGTTGAAGAAACCCAGGGAGAGGAAGAAAAATACAAAAAGCTTCTTGCCCGAGTCGAAGAACAGCAAAAAGAGCTGTTTAACTTTAGTGAGGCCAGCAATGCCGACGAAGTCAGTGCCAGCGTTTCAAAATACGACAAGCCGGATAGTAATTTAGCTTCCACCTCCTGGTATTATTCTCAGAAAGATTCCCGCTGGGGAAGCCAAAGGATTGGAAATTCAAAATCGCTCATGAAAGATTATGGCTGCGCAGTTACTTGTGTTTCAATGGTTTTTAAAAAAAATGGAGTTTCCACAACGCCCGGAAAAATGGCTAAAGAAAAAATATTTTACTATGATCTTATCAAGTGGCCAACTACCTGGAGCGGAGGAATACGGCTAATTTCTTCAATTAATCATGGCAATATCAGCTGGTCAAAAATAGATTCGCAAATTAAGAAGGGAAATCCGGTCATAGTTTACATAAAAAAAACCAACGGCAGGGGAGGACACTATGTAGTCATCACTGGAAAAGACAGCAAGGATTATATCGTCCACGATCCTTATTTTGGATCCAACCTATATCTTGGAACTTCCAAAGCCTTGGTTGGAAAAATTGGAGCTGACAGCAAAGTGTCAGTGGATCAAATGATAATTTATGAATAATTGAAAGAATAAAATCAGGTTTTGAAAAATTTTTTGAAATTAATAATAGATAACCAACTGCTAAAGCAATATAACAGCAGTGTCATTGAATATCTGCAATGTCGCAAAAGATACATTTTGCGACCCTTAGCATATATCCCCCTTTTCCGAAAAACACACAACACAATTATTGTTTTTTATTTTTTCTTTTTATTATAATCATCTACTGCCGCATGCAGTGCATCGGCAGCTAAATTTGAACAATGCAGCTTAGCCGGGGGCAATCCCTCCAAATTCTCTGCTACATCGCTTCTCTTTATTTTCAACGCTTCTTCCACTGTCTTGCCCTTAGCCAAATCAGTTACCATGGAAGAGGTTGCTATAGCCGCAGCGCAGCCCAAAGTTTCGAATTTGATCTCTTTTATAATTTCTTTCTTTTTTTCCTTTTTCACTTTAATGTAAATCTTCATCAGATCCCCGCAAACCGGATTTCCAACGGTTCCAACTCCGTCGGGATTTTTTATCATCCCCTGATTGTGGGGTTTGGTGAAATGTTCGTAAACTTTTTTGCTATACATAGTATTTATAAAACATATAGCATAAAACACTTAACAAAGTTTTATGCTTTACGCCTTATTATTTTTATAATATTCACTTAATACTTTGCCGGATATTTTTCTCAAACTTTCAATTACTTTTTTCAATTTCTTTACCGTTATTTCTATTTCTCTCTTCGTTGTATGTTTCCCCAGAGTCAATCTTAATGATCCATGCGCTTCTTCCGGTTTGAGTCCGATTGAAAGAAGAACATGCGAAGGCTGAAGCGATCCGGTGGAGCAGGCTGAACCGGTTGAAGCGGCAATGCCTTCCTTATCTAGCATCAGGATAAGGCTCTCCCCTTCTATATTTTTAAAAGTGAAGTTGGCATTGTTGGGCGAACGGAATTTTTTTGATCCGTTGAGTTTTGCGTCCGGAATTTTTTCCAAAACTTTTTTTATAAGTTTGTCGCGAAGCGACACCAAAGTTTTGCGCTTTGCGCTTTGCGCTTTAAGCTGGCTTATCGCTTCACCCAATCCGACTATTCCTGAAACATTATGCGTGCCGGCACGCTTGGAAAACTCCTGGTCTCCCCCATCCTGCACTCTGGCTATGGGCGTATTCCTTCTTACATACAGCGCACCGATTCCTTTCGGTCCGTAGATTTTATGCGCTGACATGGAAAGCAAATCTACGCCAAGCTTATTCACATTGCAATCAAAGTAATTTATAGCTTGAGTGGCGTCGGTATGAAAAATAATTTTGCCGTTAGTCGACTTTACTATCTTGCTGATTTCCCTAATTGGCTGAACCGTTCCAATCTCATTGTTTACATACATCACGGAAACTAAAATTGTATTTTTTTTAATCGCTTTTTTAACGCTTTCAGCGGAGATTAAGCCATCTTTATCGGGGCTGATAAAGGTAATTTCAGCCAAACTTTCTTTTTCGGCAGACTTGCAAGCATCCAGAATGCAATGATGTTCAAAAGCAGTGGTGATTATATGAGGTTTAGGAACTTGCGAATGTGGACTAATTTTAGGCAAATTAGAATGAATTCGGCTATAGTAAGCTTTGAGAACACCTTTAATGACCAAGTTATTTGATTCCGTAGCTCCGCTTGTAAAAATAATTTCACGGGAATCGGCGCTGAAAAAATCCGCCGTTTGTTTTCGGGCTTTTTCAATCGCATCATTTGCTTCCCTCCCGAAGGAATGGAGAGACATGGCGTTTCCATATTTATCTGCGAAATATGGCAGCATGGCCTTAAAAACTTTTTTGTCTACCGGAGTCGTAGCCCCGTAATCTAAATAGATTTTCATATAAGTGTAATCCACCTTCTCCCTTAGGGAGAAGGTGGCCGTAGGCCGGATGAGGGAAGTAATTAAGCTTTATCCCTCACCTGCCCTTCGGGTATCCTCTCCCTAAGGGAGAGGAGGATACAAAAAATTAATTTTTTATTAATTCACTAAGTCTTATCCCATACAAAGTCTTCCTGATCTGTCCACCTAATTTCATCCAAACCAGGCTGGATGCGCAGTTGCAATTTAATACACATTTTTTTTCTGCGCATTTCATAGGCGAGATTGATCCTTCTAAAACTTCAATAATTTCTCCGACTTTTATAAGTTTGGGATTTTTGGCCAGCGTATATCCCCCACTTTTGCCCAGCTGGCTTTTTACCAAATTATTTTTTCTGAGTGCATTAACAAGTCGTTCCAGATATTTTACGGAAATCCCCTCTTCCTTGGAAATAGTTTTTATATTCTTCTGCTCTGGATAACATTTGGCTAAATTTACCATGGCTTTGAGTCCATATTCCGCCCGAGTTGAAAATTGCATTTTGGTTAAATCCTACTTAATTAGTATAATATTATATTATGCTTTTTGAAATATATTGTCAACAATGTTATACTACCTGTACTAAAATATCTAATCATGCGCATATCCTACTCATCCCTTGATAGCTATCAAAACTGCCCCCTGAAGTATAAATTTAAGGAAATTGACCACATAAAAGAGCCTAAATCCAAGGAGGCGGTTTTTGGCTCGACTTTACACGACACCATGAAATTCGTCCATACTCCCGGCATCCTTTCCCCCACTCTTGATCAGGCCATGGAGCATTTTGCCAACGCGTGGAACCCGGCCGTCTTTGATTCTCCGGATGAAGAGCGAGCGGCATTTTCCCAAGGCGTCAAAATTATTCAAGACTATTATAAAAAAAATAATCCGGCCGATTTTAATATTGCCAATTTGGAATCCCGGTTTCAAATTGAAATCGGTGCAAATGATAATAAACACATTGTATCGGGGATTATAGACAGAATCGACAGAACTGAAGACGGCTGGGAAATTATTGATTATAAAACCACTAAAAAAATGCCCAGCCAGGAAAAAGTGGATAATGACATCCAGCTTTCAGTTTATCTTAAAGGATTTTTGTCGAGATACCCCAAAGAAATAGAGAATCTGGATAAAATAAAAGTAAGCTTGTATTACCTTAAACACGGCGTAAAATTAACTGCCAAAAGAACTGCGGAACAATTGGAAAAATGCGAGCAAATATTTCTTGATAATATCAAGCTTATCGAGAATAAAAAATTTGAGCCAAATACTTCTCCTCTTTGCGACTGGTGCGGTTTTCAGTCTCGCTGTCCGATGTGGAGGCACAAATTCAAAGAACTTAGAAAAATAGATACGGAAGAAATAAACAAAAAAATTGCCGAATATATAGAATTAAAATCCGCCACAGCTATTACGAAAGAACGGCTGGGAAAAATTCAGGAAGACATTGTGAGTTATATGGATCAAGAAGGCGTCGAGCGGGTTTTTGGGGAAAATGGAATAATCGCCCGAACGCTTCGAAAAACCTACAAATACGACGACAAAAAAATAAAAGAGCTTTTAGAGCCGCTTGACAAGTGGAAAGACGTCGTGAAAATTGACGGAACTGCCCTAAAAAACATCATGGGGGTCCTGCCAGTTGAAATTCGCCAGGAAATTGAAAAAGCTAAAGTAGTGGATAAGGAGACAAGGAGCTTGATGGTGAAGAAGAAGAATTAGATTAAAATTTTTGAATTTTTAATTTTGTAATTTTATAAATAAATAATAATTTTTAATGTTTAAAACATTTAAAATTAAGAAATTATTTGAAAATTAAAAATTTAAAATTAAAAATTGAATACCGGTTATTTTACTAGCATGAAAAAAACTTTGTACAAAATCAAAACCTTTATAAAACGCTTCTTTCTAATTGATGATTCTCCCCACAAGGTTGCCGCCGGAGCGGCGCTGGGAATTTTTTTGGGAATTATTCCCGGCGAAGGAGTAACCGCATCCCTTGTTTTAGCTTACATATTCCGCCTCAACAAACTTTCCGCAACCGCTGGCGCGCTTTCAACTAATATGTGGGGAACAGCGGCTGTTTTGCCGCTGGCAGCTGGCATAGGAGGATTTTTGTTCGGAATTGATCCATCAACGCTCATAGAAAATTTCAAATCAACCTACCAGCTAGGATTCAAATATTTCTTAAGCAAGATTATCTTTTTCAGTTTGCTTTTACCCCTGATTGTCGGATTCATAATCGCTGCCGGAATAATCTCCCTGGCTTTTTATTTTCTTCTTTATTTCCTGCTGAAATACAGGAAAATTAAATTCAAATAGTCTTTTAAAAATAAAAAAGAGCAAAGGATGCATTGATACCTTTGCCCTCGATTTTTGGAGGTGGAGCCCAAGGACGGAATTGAACCGCCTCCTTGCTGATCAACCATCAGCTACTAAGCTAACTTTCCGCAAAAAAAGGACTGGATGAGGTCTAAAAGAGATGTGCATGTTTCCATGCTCCATGGGCGCCCATAGAACCATCTCTTTTAGACAAAAAAAGTCTAGCAAACGCCGGCTTTTTTGTCAATTATTTATACGAGATGCAATATACTAGATACTACTTTATCACCGTTCCCTGAAATTTCTTTCCATCCAAACAATTTCTAAGATTCTTGAGATTTTTACCATTTATAATATAAACTTCCAGTTTCTGCTTTTCGGCCAATTGTGAAGCCACCGGATCAAAAGGGGCGTTCAGCCCCGGATCCCATTTGTTTCCGACAATTTTGCGAAAATCTTTCCAGCTGATATTCTTGATTATTTTTGCGTCTTTATATTTTTTCGGATCTTTGTCGCAAACATATTTGATGTTGGAAAGATTGATTATGGTTTTTGCTCCTAGCCTTTTGGCTAAAATTGTAGAAACATAATCCGTAGACCAGCCCGGCCGCCATCCGGCCGCTACCATAATTCCCTCATTTTTGGCAAAATGTTTTCGCA
Organism: Patescibacteria group bacterium; assembly: GCA_022711335.1. Lineage (GTDB taxonomy): Bacteria > Patescibacteriota > Minisyncoccia > Moranbacterales > UBA2206 > JAKLFF01. The sequence continues at coordinate 15,866 of JAKLFF010000007.1, forward strand.
AGTCTTCCTTAGTTTGGGGATTTTTATTTATCCTGGGATGGGCATATTCGCGAAAAATAGTCTTGATGAGATGCGCATTCATCCGGGTAGCGTGGATCCCCAGCCAGTCCTGATCATCTCTGGTTAGTCTGACAACTTTGCCGGCTGCTTGCTGATATTCGCGGGCAGCATATCCCCCGCCGGTAATGATCGCAAATCGCTTTCCTTTCTTAATCTGGCTTATAATTAGCTCGCGGAATTTTTTCAAAAATTTCCAGTCAATATGCCTGGGAACAATAAGCGAACCGCCCAGTGATATAACAATGATATTTTTATTGTTTTTCATATATTATTTTATGCAGTTTTTATCCGGCAAATATCCTTTTGATTCTGCATCATTTTTGTCCTTAAAGCAAATGACATTTTCCGGCTTGATATTTTTGGCCCAGCGGCAGGTTGAAAGGTGATATTTATTCGAATTCTTGCTTCCAACGTAGGCACAATCCTGCCTGTTGGTAGGCACGGTTTGCCCCGGCTTGTTCATGCCGGAAATATCATTTTGTCCTTCCTGAATCAAATTTTGGCTTTCCTGCGGATTGCTATTTTGTTTTTCACAATCAACTGACGCCAGTTTTTCAATAACTATCGGTTTTTGACTTATTTTAGCGCTTTTAATGGCTCCAGCCTCGAAAGATATTGCTGAAACCAGGACGAATCCCAAAACAAGGACAATTTTAGACTCATACTTTGCAAAAAACTCTATTAATTTGGCTCCCATGTTGACATTATAGCATAAAGTTGATACTATATTTCCTGTAACTGATAAAACATCATCTGGACACTAGATACATCACGCTAGCTGCTGGATACTAAATTATATGGCACATCGAAAAGCCGGGGGGTCTACTCGACTCGGACGAGACTCAATTTCAAAAAGACTGGGAGTCAAAAAGTTTGGTGGACAAAAAGTTCTAACTGGACAGATTATTATCCGCCAGCGGGGCACCAAATTCCGCCCGGGAAAAAATGTCAAACGAGGGGAAGACGACACTCTTTTTGCCCTAAAAGACGGCGTTGTCAAATTCACCGCTAAAAAAGTTAAAGTATTTACAGGAAAAATAGCCCTAAAAAAATTCGTTTCTGTCGTTTAATCGATAATCAGGAATTTGCATAGAAACCGTCCGCACCTATTGGGACGGTTTTTGCGTTGTGGATAACTGCTGCTATTGTTATTTTTGACATGTGTGGTAGAATAAAGGCATAAAATAAAAATATGCACAAAAAAATATCTGGCCGGCTGGCCATAGAGATAATTATCCTTTTGGCTGTTCTGGTCGGAGGAATGACGATAATCAAAACCAGCCTTTTGAACTTTGGAAGCTATGGCACTTCTATTTCTATCGCGCCTGTTGAAAAAATAACCCAGGCAGAAGATTGCACAGTGCATGCATACAAAGGAAAAGCGGAGATCAGCGGTTGGTATGTAAAATCAGAAGAAGGCGAATGGCTGTTTGCTGTTTCCGATGGAGACATGGAAAAGCTCCCAAAATATGACGGAACCGAAGAGTACAAAACTAAAAACAAGCAGCTTAAGCTCATAGATGTGCCTTCTTCGATAGAAAAAACCCTCAAGAAAACTTCTGAGAAAAAACCTCAGACAATAACCATCACCGGATATGCGACAAGATGCGAAGGAATTCCTTTGGCTTTTGCAAGCCTGGAATATCAAGATGGTATTTTCAAAAAATATTTGAATATATAAACGGCATTTTAATAAAAAAGAGCAGGTGTTTCCCGCTTTTTTTTATTGGATCCCTTTTCTTCCAGGTTATTTTTTATTCTTAGCGCAAGCCTTAACAAACTCCAAAAACAGCGGATGCGAGTTTATCGGGTTTGACTTCAATTCGGGATGAAACTGCGTTCCCAGAAAAAACGGGTGCTTGTCTTTTGAAAGTTCTGTTATTTCCATAAGCTTTCGATCTGGAGAAATACCGGAAAAAACCAGCCCGGCTTTTTCCAGCTTTTCAATGTAGCCGGGATTCACTTCCCATCTATGTCTGTGGCGCTCGGAAATTTTATTTTTCCCGTATGCTGAAAAAGCCAGCGTGCCTTTCTTGAGAATTGCCGGATAAGCTCCCAGCCGCATAGTAGCTCCATAATTTTTGTCTTCTAAATTCTTTTTTTGTTCGGGCATTATATCAATCACGGGATTTTTTGTATTCCTGTCAATTTCAGTCGTATTAGCATCCTTAAAGCCAAGAACATTTCTTGCATATTCCACGACTGCCAGCTGCATCCCGTAGCAAAGTCCGAGAAAAGGAATTTTCTGTTCACGCAAATATTGGATCGCTTTGATTTTTCCCTCAATGCCGCGAGATCCAAATCCTCCCGGAATTATTATCCCGTCATATCGGCTAAGCTCAGAAATTTTTTTCGGTTCACGTTCAAAAACCTCGCTGTTTATCCAGTTTATTTCCGGTTTTAAATTGCACTTATACGCAGCATGCTTTATCGCTTCAAGAACGCTGATATAAGCATCGGAAAGAACAAAGTCTCCTGTTCCAAAATATTTTCCGACGACGCCTATTGAAACCTTTCCTTTAGGGTTTTTTATTCTATCAACCAAATCATACCATTCGTTCAAGTCCGTTTTTTTGTACGGCAAACCAAGCTTTTTCAGTATCAGCCGGCTAAGATCGTCCCGCTCGAAATTAATCGGCACCTCGTAAATAGTTTCAGTATCAGGGGCAGAAATTACATAGCGTTCAGGAATATTGCAAAACATAGCTATTTTTTCCTTTCTTTTTTGATCAAGAAACGTTTCGCTCCTGGCAATGATAACGTCAGGAAGGATTCCAGCGCCATTTAGGGTTCTCACTGCGTATTGCGTCGGCTTGGTTTTCATTTCTCCGACTTTTGAAGGAATCGGCAAATAGCTTACCATGACAAAAATCACGTCATCCGGATGCTTTATCTTCATCATTCGGGCCGCTTCCAAAAAAAGTATGTTTTGATATTCCCCTACTGTGCCGCCAATTTCCACTAAAGTTATATCCGATTTAGCTTTTTGAGAAGCTTTCTCGACTCGTTCAATAACTTCCAGCGGTATATGCGGAACTACTTCCACGCATCGGCCGTTATATTCGAGATTTCTTTCCTTGTGAATAACAGTTTCATAAACCCTTCCCGTGGTCATATAATTGTCCCTCGGAAGGGTAATATTTAGAAATCTTTCATAATTTCCCATGTCCTGATCAGTTTCATCGCCATCATCCAAAACAAAAACTTCCCCGTGTTCCGTCGGATTCATAGTTCCCGCATCCACATTTATGTAGGGATCGATCTTTAACGCCGTGACATTAAATCCGCGCGCTTTGAGAAGCGCCCCTATGGAAGAAGTAGTTATCCCCTTCCCCACTCCGCTCATAACCCCTCCGACGACAAAAATATATTTTCTGTTTTTCATAATAAAAATCGCCTTCCCCCGCGACTTTTTAAAATTAAATAAATTATAATATAATCTTTTTTATTCTAGACTCCCTGTATTTTCAGCTTAATTTTGGCGGATATTTCTTTGGCTAGTTCTATTTTTATTTCATAGCTGCCAGTTTTTCTAAAAACATTCTTGAGAATAATATTTTTTTCTTTGACATCAAAGCCATTTTCGCTTAGGATTTTCGCAATATCTTTTCCGGAAACCGATCCGAATAGTTTGCCGTCCTTCTCTTTTGATTTTATCACAAATTCTTTTTCTTTCAAGCTTGCGGCCTTTTTTTTCAGATTGTCCAATCTATTCAAGCGCTCTTCATCTTCCTTGTTTTTTTCGGCTGCAATTTTCTCAACAGCTGATTGAGTGGCTGCTTCCGCCAATTTTTGAGGAAACAAAAAATTCCGGGCGTATCCTTCCGCTACTTCCTTTATATCGCCTTTTTTTCCCAGGTTTTTTACATCCCCAATGAGTATTATTTTCATAAAGCACTGGACTATTTAATCAAATTCGAAACATCTTTAAATGTGACCAAAACCATAAGAGCAATAAGCAAAACAAATCCAGCCGTATGGAATGCTTGTTCCATCTTTTGGCTGACCGGACTGCCCTTTATCTTTTCAATGAAAATAAACAAAACCCGTCCGCCGTCAAGAGCTGGAAACGGAAGGGCGTTAATTATGCCAAGATTGACGCTGAGAAGCGCCGCCAGATGCAAAATATATATGAACCCCATGGCTGCCACCTGCTTTGTTAGCACCGCGATTCCAACCGGACCGGAAATATCAGCACTTATATGGTTGCCCGTTATAATATTTTTAATTATTTCATAAAGCATAACTAAAATCGCAGCAGTAACATCAAGGGTATAAACCAGCCCTTTCCAAATTGCCTTATACCATGGGTATTTGACAAAAATGTTATCCTGGAATGCAACACCCAGGGATCCCTGCCCTTCTGGAGGATTAATTCTGGGAGTTCCTTTGAAAGCAACAATCTCTTTCCCCCTTTTTATTTTTAAGGTTATTTCAGAACCTTTTTGCGAGTTTATGAATTCCTGAACATCCTGGGATTTTTCAATCTTTGCGATATTCCCGCTATTTTTAACTTGCTCTTTTAGTATTTCGTCCCCAATCTTAAGTCCCATAGCGCTTGCCGGAGAATCAGCAATAACTTGAACAATTTGGATTACGGAATTTTTTGCATCGGAACTGGTTATGCCTACTGGTTCCGGATCGCCTATCATAAGACCAAGTGATATGAGGGCCCAAGCCAAAACAAAATTCATCGCAACTCCAGCAAGAAGCACTCTAATCCTTGTCCACGCGCTTTTTGCAGCAAAACTGTCCGGATCATTTTTATTTTCTCCGTCTTCGCCCTTTATCTTCACAAATCCTCCGAGAGGTATCCAGTTTAAGGAATAAATCGTGCTTCCCGCCAGATGATCCCTGTGCGCTTCATCCAAATCGTTTCTTTCATTTTCATCGTCTCCATCCTTATTTCCCCAGATAAACCTCCATTTTTTGATTGGCATTTCTTGATCTATCTCCTCGACTTTCTGTGATTCTTCTTTTTTTATTACTTCTTCATCGCCAATTTTAATATCGACCGTCCTGCTTTCTATGGTCATTTTTTCTCCCATTTTTTCCATCTTTTTTCCGCTTAAAACCTGCACTCCAAAAATTCTGGGCGGAAAGCCAAAGCCGAATTCCGACGCTCTTATGCCATTTCTTCGCGCCACCACAAAATGGCCCAATTCATGGACAAAAATTAAAAGACCGAGGATCGCGATGAATATGATGACTGCCGACATATCTATGAATTTAAAAAGCAAAATTTAACATTTAGAAGTTTATTAAACAAAAAACTATTTCAAATTAAAAATTTCTAACTTGAAACTTTTCCTATACTTTCATTATTTCATCTTCTTTTTTTTTCCTTATTTCGTCAATTTTCTGGTTATATTCATCTACAACTCTTTGCAGCTTTTCTTTCCCAGAAAATTTATCGTCTTCGCCTATTTTGCCTTGTTTTTCAAGTTCCTGAATCTTATCCCAGATATTTTCCCGATTTTTCCTTACCGTAACGCGGGTATCTTCAGCTTTTTGATTGAGTACTTTAACCAGCTCTTTTCGCCTCTCCTCGTTCAGCGCCGGGATATTGATTCTTATCACTTGCCCATCATTAATTGGATTTAAATTAAGCTGGGATTCCCTCACCGCTTTCTCAATATTGACGAGATTATCCTTGCTCCAGGGAGAAATTAAAATCACTCTCGACTCCGGAGTTGAAATGCTGGCAATCTGCTTTAGAGAAGATTTTGCACCATAATAATCTACTGCCAAATTTTCGACTAAAGCGCTGGAAGCCCTTCCGGTTTTAAGCTGATTGAGTTCTTCCTTGAAATAATCGACGGCTTTTTCAAAATCAGGCTTGCTTTTTTCAATTAAATTATTAATCATAAATTTCAGATTTGAAGTTTTAAGATTCCAAAATAAATTCGGAATGACAAATAAATTTATTACTGTTTCTTGAATCCGACATATATGATCCGCGGATTTTGGGGATCGTATTTTATCACGCTTATCGTTTTTTCCAAATCAAACTGGGAAGTTGCCCAGTTTTGTCCTCCATCAACCGACCTGTAGACAGCTTGTCCTGCCCCGTATGCCATTTCCTGGCTATTTTTGGGATTAACTGCCATAGCTGTAACTGGATAGTTCTTCGGATCATTAAGGGTAACTATTTTTTCCCAATTGTCTCCCGCATCCTTGCTCCTCAAAATTCCACCTTCTCCGGCCAAATACACCCAGCCCGGATTTTGGAGATCTGTTTCCAGAAATCCATATTCCTGGTTAATAGAAAAAGTGTTTTTAGAGAAATTTTTGCCTATATTTTCAAATTCAGCTCCGCCATTTGAGCTCCGAAACACCTGGCCGCTCAAAGTAATCGCGTAAATCAGCTTGCTATTGAATTTATCAAGGGATATTTTCACTATGGGAGAATTGGATTGAAAAACATTTTTCCACGTATTTCCTCCATCTTCACTTTTCATCGTCTGGTTATCACTGGTAGAAGCATATATGATCTTTGGATTTTTATTATCGATATTCAAGGCTGAAATAAACGGCCCGTCAGAAGGCGAGGTAAAAATTTCCTCCCAAGATTCTCCGGAATTTCGGCTCCGAAAAAGTTTTCCTCTATTTTGCCATACTCCGCTGGCATAAATGGTTTCGGAATTTAACGGATCAAAGGCCAGCCCATAAACGCGGTCGGACACAAAAATAGTTTTTTGCCAAACATCTCCTCCATTCTCCGACTTTATGAATCCGCCAGTTTTTAGGCCAACCAGAATATTTTGGCTGTCTTCGGGGTTAATAGCAATATTCAGAACATTTAAATCTGCTTCTGGCAGCTTTTCTTTTGATTGATTCTTGGCTGTCCAAGTTTCCCCGCCATCTTCAGATTTCCAGATACTTTTTGAAACAGCGTAGGTTTTGGCATTTTTCGGGCTGGCTGTATCAGATGATTCAGTGCAGCCTGAAACAAATAAAGCCAAAAAAATAATGCTTGCTCCCAAAATTGTACTTTTTCCCATAAAATAATTATAGCACCGAATCAGAAAAAATCAAAATAAAATCCAGGGAAAATCCTGGAAATTATCTATGCTCTAGTGCGCCCTATAGGATTCGAGCCGAAGCCTGTCCGCCTCCGGCGGAACCGTTTGCTTAAAAGTCCGCCGGCTGGCGGATCTACCAGGCTGAGATTTTATAGTTGTGCGCTGTCTTTGATTTTGCGCGAACCTTTTTTGAAAACCAAATCCGCTTTTAGTCTTGGCACTCCGCGTCTCCGCCCGCTCCGCCAGAGGCGGAGCGTTCCAAAACCGAAAGTTTTCCCACTCTTTTTTGATTTTGGCGCGCGGTTTCTTTTTTAAAAATGAAAGGAAAACTTTCGGTTTTGGGAGTCCGGCCACTTTTGGGAAAGTGCCGGACGACGGAGACGCGGAGTCTATCCGCCGACTGGCGGACGGCGGGGCCGGAATTTCGGGGGGCGGCGGCGGA
>JAKLFF010000008.1 GCA_022711335.1 Patescibacteria group bacterium
CCAATGCCTCCTTTGGCAGCCATGATTTTTTGGCCGACTTGGGTTATCTCAATATCTGCGCCGGTATCCAGATTGTGAAGTACTGTTCCGACAGGAACGCTCAAAACCAGGTCTTTCCCGTTGGCGCCTTCAGACCTATCTCCCTTGCCGTTTTGGCCGTCTTGGGCCCAATATTCGCGTTTGTGGCGATATTTATTAAGCGCACTCAGATTAGAAACACCTTCAAAATAAATGTCTCCCCCGTTTCCGCCCCGGCCGCCGGTCGGCCCCAGGCTCATCTTAATTTTATCAAAAGCTACAACCCCGTCCCCGCCCTTTCCGGCTGATATTTTAATTTTTACTTCGTCGGTAAGCATAATAGAATTTTATAATTTTTAATTTTGTAATTTTTAAATAGTGTTTAATTTATAAAAAAATTGCTTATTTAAAAAATGTGCCCGAAGAGACCTTTGTTCTCTCCGGGCAAAACTGAAAAACTAGCCGCTATCTCCGCAAAGAAGCTCCACAATCTGGACATGTCTTGCCAGATGTGTAAACTCCGACAAAACGCTCTTCTCCGGTTTTGGGACACTTTACCTTGTCCCCGTTCCACTTATGTTCTTGTTCTTTATGTTGCTGGTTTTGATTGGGTGAATCAAACGGCCTGTGTAAAAAATTTGATGGAAACATATTGCTTACCTCCTTTTAGGAATTGGTACTGGATCATATCCCCCATCGTTCCATGGATGGCAGCGGATAATCCGCTTAAAACCAAGCCATCCGCCTTTTATAACTCCAAACTTTTCTACCGCTTCGTATGTATATTGCGAGCAGCTTGGATGAAAGCGGCAAAATCGCTTCGAAACTACATATAACAGCCAGCTGTGATCCAGCGAAAGCGTCTTTTGATATAATTTAATAAGAACTAATATAACCTTCTTCATTTGAATAGTTAACTATAAAATATGCTCTTTGTCAAATAAAAAAAAGCTTGATATACTGACAATAACAAAACAATAATAAAAAAATAAATTGCATTACAAATTACGAACCACTAAATTTAAAGTTTCGTAGTTCGTTAGTTTCGTATTTCGTAAATATTATGCAAGAAGTCAAATCAAACAAATTTTCCTGGATTGATATCAAGGAACCTGATGCGGACGACGCTCTGAAAATACAAAGAAAATTTTCTCTTCATCCCCTCATAATCGAAGAATTTTCCACGCCGACGCTGCGTCCGAAAGCTTCAGAGTATGAAAACTGCCTTTATCTGGCTGTTCATGTGCCGCTTTTCAATATAGAAAACAAAACGACTTATCCGGGAGAAATCGATATTGTTATATGCAACGATGCCCTTATCACAGCTCACGATACCGACATATATCAGCTTACGGAATTTTTCAAAGAGCTGAAAGCAAGCCCGAAAAAGCGCGAGCAGTATATGAGCCAGTCGCCGGGGAAGCTTTTGCATTTTATAATGGAAATGCTCCTTGAATCTTGTTTTCCGAAGCTTGATCATATCTCCAAAAAGCTTGATTATATTGAAGATGAAATATTTGCCGGAAATGAAAAAGAGATGGTTTTTGAAATTTCTGTTGCCAAGCGCGATATTTTGAATTTTCGCCGCACAATGAAGCCGCAAAAAACGGTTTTTGAATCACTGGTCACGAAAAATTATGTGCTGATAGAAAATAATTTGAAGCCCTACTACCAGGATCTGATCGGGACCAACATCAGAATCTGGAATAATTTGGAAAGCCTCAAGGAGACCATTGAATCGCTGGAAGCTACCAATAATTCCCTGCTTTCCAACAAGCTGGATATGACGATGAAAATCCTCACAATTTTTTCCGCGGTCTTGCTTCCTCTTACCGTTTATTCTAATATTCTGGCTATGAGTGCTCAGATTCCTTTTGGAAACAATCCGCACGGGTTTTGGATCCATATGGGAATAATGTTGATTTTGGGCCTGATTACGATTACTGTTTTTAAGCTTAAAAAATGGCTCTAAAACTTTACAATACCCTTACCAAATCCAAAGAAGAATTTCGGCCGATTAACCCGGGAAAAGTCGGAATGTATGTTTGTGGTCCGACAGTTTATGATTATCTCCATCCCGGAAATTTGCTTTCCTATATGACGGCGGATACCTTGCGCCGCTATTTTGAGTATCTTGGATATGAGGTAAGGATGATAAAAAATATTACAGATGTCGGACACCTTACCGAGGATGATATCGCCCAAGGTGACAGCGGAGATGACAAAATTGCCAAAAAAGCTCTCAGGGAAAAAAAGACACCCAAAGAAATCGCCGAGTTTTTTGAAGATTATTTTCACAAAGCGGAAGAAAAAATAAATATCGAAAAGGCCCACTATTTTCCTCGCGCTACAGCTCACATCCCCCAGATGATAAAGATAATTTTCAGACTTATTGAAAAAGGCTACGCCTACGAAATTAACGGTAATGTGTTTTTTGATGTAACCAAATTTACTGATTATGGAAAACTTTCCGGAAATACTTTGGAAAATCTGAAAGTCGGAGCAAGATTGGAAGAACATCCGGATAAAAAAAATCCCTGGGATTTTGCTCTTTGGCTCAAGGCTCCGAAGGAACATCTCATGAAATTCGAATCGCCTTGGTCACTTGGTTATCCAGGTTGGCACATCGAGTGCAGCGCTATGAGCAGTGAATATCTGGGTGATACTTTTGATATTCACACCGGAGGCGAAGATAATATTTTCCCCCATCATGAAGCGGAAATCGCCCAAAGCGAAGCTTACAGCGGAAAAAAATTCGTCAATTTCTGGGTTCATACCCGTTTTCTTCTTATAGATGGAAAAAAAATGAGCTAATCAAAAGGAAATTTTTTCACATTGGAAGATATGAAGGAAAAACAATATAGCCCTATGGCACTTAGATTATTATTTCTCTCCGGACATCACCGATCCCAGCTAAACTTTACTTGGAAATCACTTGATCAAGCTAAGACAAACTTTCAAAGAATTTCTGATTGGATCAGTAACCTAGATAAAATCAACGATGAAAAGAAAAGCAACCTTGTGGATCTTAAAAGGTATAAGAAAAAGTTCGAAGAAGCGATGGACGATGATCTTAATACTCCCCTTGCCCTTTCAATTTTATTTGAACTTATAACCGAAACTAATAAGCTAATAGCTGAAAAAAAGCTTGGAAAAGAAGAATCTAAAAATATTCTGTCCTTTTGGGAAAAAATGAACAAAGTTTTCGGGTTGATTATCACAAAAGAAGAAAAGATACCGGAAAAAATTTCAAAAATTGCAGAAGCTAGGAAAACCGCGCGGGAAAACAAGGATTTTAAGGCTTCGGATGAACTTCGGGAAAAACTTGAAAAATTAGGTTATACGATCGAAGATTTGAAGGATAATAAATATACAATTAAGCGCAAATAATTATGGGCGATGACAAAAAAAAGTGCAATTGTGATTGCGGATGTGGCCACGGCGGCAAGCTTCCGGAAGACAAGGTGGAAGATTTGAAAGATGCTTTGAAAAAACTTGGATATAAGCTTGAAGAAACGGAAGACGGAGAGATTAAAGTGACAAAATAGATCTTTCGTCCGGCTTAACGCCGTCCTCTAGGATGACGGTCTTCATATAAAAATCGCTTGACGAGCGGTTTTTTTTGCCGTAAAGTAGGCCAAAAGGAGGAATTGTTGTTTGATAATTTAGTGGCCTTAAAACCCTTGTTTGTAATATCACTTTATGTCAGAAAAAGGAGAAGAAGATGAACAAAGTATTGGTTATTGGTGCGGGAAATGTCGGAGGCGTGGCGCTTCACAAAATGGCTATGATGCCTGATGTATTTGAAGTAATTAATCTAGCAAGCCGAACAAGGCATGCAAGAAACAGAATCATTGAATCAATTTCAAAAAAAGGGCTTGCGACTTGTCATTTCCGTTCTTGCTTTGTAGATGTCAGCGAATATAAGCCTATCACGCATTTGCTTGACATCGTAAAACCAATGATTGTAATAAACCTTGGCCCGCCTTTCTGGAATTTGAATATCATGCGAGCTTGCCTGGCGTGTGGAGTGAATTATCTGGACACCGCCTGCCACGAATATCCGGATAAGCTTGGATTTACAAATCGTGAGCAGTTGGCCATGCACAATAAGTTTAAAGAAAAAGGCTTGATGGCTCAACTCCAAATCGGTTTTGATCCAGGCGTCACCAATGTTATGGTGGCATACTGCCTGCAGGAAAAGATTTTTGATGAAATTGAATCAGTCGACATCCTGGACTGCAACGCCGGAAAAAAGAATGCCGTTTGGGCCCCGAACTTTGACCCAGAAATCAATTTACGGGAACTTATTTTGGAAATCCACGCCATTCATGATGGCAAGTGGACCAAACACGGACAACTTATCGATAGGGATGCTATCCATTTCGATTTCAAGTACCCGCAAGCAGGCACTGCTGACACTTACCTTATGTATCATGAGGAGCTGGAATCTCTTCACCGGAGCTTCCCGTTCATCAAGAGGATGAGATTTTGGATGACATTTTCGGAAGAATATCTCTGGTATCTTCGGGTGCTCCACAATCTTGGTTTTACCGGCATCGAACCAGTTGATTTTCAAAGTCAGAAAATTCAACCTATTCAGTTCCTAAAAAGCATGCTGCCTAAAGGCGAGGATTTCAATTCGAGTTATAAGGGTAAAACCTGCATTGGCTGCATCATTCATGGTCGTAAAAATGGAAAAGAACTGGTGAAATACATTTACCAGGTCTGCGACCACGAAAAAGCTTTTGCCGAAACAAACGGGAATGCGATCGGCTATACGACAGCAGTGCCGACAGTTACAGCCGCCGAACTGATTCTCAATGGAACATGGCCACATGAACCGGGCGTGCACGTGCCTGAATCCCGTCCTGCCAAAGTATTTCTCAAAGCTTTGGCCAAAAACGGTCTTCCCTGGACCATGAAAACGCTTAGGGAAATGCCGGAGTTCCTCAAACAGAATTTCAGGGGAAAGCGAGCAGTTTGATCTCGTTCTTAGCACAATCCAGCCCGCGAATCGCGTAACGCATTCCGCGGGCTGATTTTATTAAATAAATAAATTTATATATAATTAACAAACATTGTCATTCCCGACTTGCCTGCCCGCCTCTGGAGGGATCGGGAATCCAGTAAATTAAACAGAGATGTCGAACTAGATTCCCGCTTTCGCGGGAATAACAACTAAATAATGACTTATCATAATTTAAACATGAATAATTTTTGGCAAAAATTTGAAAAACCAATCTTAGCCCTAGCGCCCATGGCGGGAATAACCGACAGCGCATGCCGCCAAATCTCAAAAAAATACGGCGCCGATGTGACATATTCTGAAATGGCCAGCGTAACCGCATTGTTTCATAAACCGGCAAAAACTTTGAAGTTGGTAGGATTTAATAAGTCCGAAAGGCCATACGTAGTCCAGCTTTTTGGGAATAAGCCGGAACATTTTGAAAAAGCGGCAAAAATTATTACAAAAGAAATAAAACCGGATGGAATTGATATTAATTTCGGCTGCCCGGCCAAAAAAGTTTTCTCTCATGGAAGTGGCTGCGCGTTGATGAATAATATTAAATTATCAAGAGAAATAATAAAAGCTGTTTGCGAAAATACCAATTTGCCAGTTTCCATAAAAATTCGTGCCGGACTAAAAAATATTTCGGCTTTGAAATTCATTGAAAAAACTAAGGACCTCCCCTACTCGGCCGTTATGGTTCACGGCCGAACATATGAAAGCAGTTTTTCGGGAACTGTAGATTTTTCTCTTTGCGAACAAGTGAAGAAAATAATTCCTGATAAAATTGTTTTGGCAAATGGTGGAATATATGATCCAGAGGACGCAGTTAAAATTTTGAAAACTTATCCCCTACTGGATGGTTTAGGAATAGCCCGTGGCGCTTGGGGAAGGCCGTGGATATTTAAACAAATTAAGCAACTACTAGCTTGTCATCCTGAACTTGCCTGTCTGTCCGATAGGCAGGTTTCAGGATCTCAAAAAATACAAGACAGATCCCGAAATAAATTCGGGATGACAAAATCAAAAATCAAAAAAATCATGATCGAACATGCCAAACTGATCTATAAAGACAAAAAAGAACTAGGTATGTTTGAAATCAGAAAACACTTATGCTGGTATATAAAAGGCTTTCCAGGAGCGGCTGAACTTCGAAAAAAATTGGTTTTAGCTAAAAGCGTGGGAGAAATTAGAAAAATTTTGAAATAAAACAAGGCAAGCGGTTTCGCCTGCCTTTTCCTTGGGAACAATTATTCTTCCACTTCATTTGTGGAGCCACATTTCTCGCACTCCCAGTGGTCTCCGCATTTCATGTGCCAGCATGTCTTGCCGCATTCTTCGCACTTAGCGGCTTTTTCATTGCCGTCCTGCTTTGTTTTCATTGCAAATCTCCTTTCACCTTTGTTTTGTATTCGTGTTATCTTCCTTGTCCCAAACCAGCTTAATCTTGAAAAACTTCGCCAGTCGTATAACAGACGCAAAGAACGTTTTGTCTTTCAGGCGCACGTAGAAGTCTATTATATCTCCGTGAAGACCGCAGCTAAAACAACTGAATAGTTGGGTCCTGACATCAAAACAGAAAGATGGATGTTTTTCCTTAAGAAAGGGACAAAGAATAAAATAATTTAACGAGTACACCCCTTTTCTTTTGGGAAAATGAATTTCCGGGAAAAGAGGCTTGAGTTCCCAAATGGGATGATCTTTTATCCCACACAGCACTTCTTCCAAGTTTTTAATTATTCTTTTTCCCATCAGGTCACTCCTTGCCTTAAAAGAACGACTGCTCCTTCGTGAACAACCAATACACCTTATTCCAACGCCGGAAAAACAGAAAAACACACGTCTCACCACGAAAAGGAGCAGCCAAAACAGTTTATGAGAAATGATATTATCCGTTTATCCGACAGTGTATTAAATCTTATATAACGTATATTTTTAAAAAAAGCAAATATGTGCATAATCTCTTCATAAGCAGTGCGAATTCGCAAGTTGATTTATATACTATGGCTGGTATAATTATATGACTATGGCCACAACTTCCAATGAAAATTTGCGCGTACCGCCCCAAAATATCGAAGCTGAAAAATCGGTTTTAGGCGCTTTGATGCTGAATAAAGATGCGATTATCAACGTGGCCAACCTTATCCGCCAGGGCGATTTTTATAAAGACGATCACAATCTGATTTTTGAGGCGATGATCGAGCTTTATGAAAAGAACGAACCGATTGATGTCCTTTCTCTTTCCAATCGACTGGAGGAAAAAGGGCAGATCGAAAAAATAGGCGGATCGAGCTATCTCACTAATCTGGTCAATGCTGTTCCATCCAGCGCCAATATTGTCCACTATGCCAAAGTAGTCCAGAAAAAGTCGACTCTTCGAAAATTGATTGTCGCAGCCAGCGAAATTTTGGAGCTGGGGTACAAGGAAGATGAGGATGTGGAAAAAGTTTTGGACAAAGCGGAGCAGAAGCTTTTCCAGGTTTCCCAGAAGTATTTGAAGCAGGACTTCATTCCCATCCGATCAATTTTGGAAGCGGCTTTCAATCGGATCGACGAACTGCATAAAGGCGACCACAAACTGCGCGGGATTCCAACCGGCTTTCCGGACATGGATAATATTTTGGCCGGTTTTCAAAAATCAGATCTGGTTATTCTGGCTGCCCGGCCTTCGATTGGAAAAACAACCCTCGCTTTGGATTTTGCCAGACAAATCGCAGTGAAAGAAAAAATTTCAGTAGGAATATTTTCTTTGGAAATGTCATCCGATCAGCTGATTGACAGGATGCTGGCGGCCCAGTCCGGGGTGGATCTCTGGCGGCTGCGCACGGGACGGCTTAAATCCGGAGATGGCGATGATGATTTTCAGCGCATCGGCGAAGCTATGGGCGTTCTTTCGGAAGCGCCGATTTATATCGATGACGCCGGATCGGCCAATGTGATGGAAATGCGGACTATGGCCAGGCGCTTGCAATCGGAACATAATGTAGGAGTGATAATCGTGGACTATCTTCAGCTTATGGAAGGGCGAAGCGGTGGAGACAATCGCGTCAATGAAATTTCTGAAATTTCCCGCGCTCTAAAACAGCTGGCGCGCGAATTGAATATCCCGGTTATCGCCCTATCCCAGTTGTCTCGTGCAGTGGAATCTCGAAGTCCGCAGATACCTAAATTATCGGATCTCCGCGAATCCGGATCAATCGAGCAAGATGCCGATGTAGTAATGTTTCTCTATCGCGAGGATCGTGAAAAACCGGACACGCCGAACAAAAATATCGTCGAAGTCCATATCGCCAAGCACAGAAACGGGCCGGTCGGAAAGCTATCGCTTTATTTTAATGAAAATTCGACGACATTCAAATCGTTGGAAAGAGTACACACGGAATAAGAATTATGAAGTAAGAAGAAAGAAGTGAGCAATTTTTTTACTTTATTCTTTGTTCCTCCTTCTTTATTCTTACTTCTTACTTCTTACTTCTTACTTCTTAAAATTATGTTTCCCAAATCATTCAAAAAACTAATAGACCATTTCGCCTCTCTGCCTTCCATCGGCCCCAAGCATGCCGAGCGGCTGGTTTTGTATTTGTTCAAGCAAGACAAGGATAAAATCGCTGATTTTGCGGAAACCTTGAAAAATCTGAAAGTTAACCTGAGTTTCTGCAAAAAATGTTTTAATATCAGCGAGAGAGATTTATGCGAAATCTGCCTGGATAAAAAACGCGATCAAAAAACCGTCTGCGTTGTAGAAGAGCCTCTGGACATTATCGCGATCGAGAGAACCAAAAAATATGCCGGCCTTTATCATGTTTTGGGAGGAGTAATCGAACCTGGGAAAAATGGGGGCAGCAATCTAAAATTTGGCGAACTGGAAAACAGGATTAAGAAAGAGAATATCGGAGAAGTAATTTTGGCGATGAATCCTACAACCGAAGGCGATGCCACAGCTCTTTATATAGCAAGACTCTTAAAGCCGCTAGAAATAAAGATAACCCGGCTAGCTCGTGGGCTTTCTACTGGCGGAGACATTGAATACGCGGATGAAATAACTTTGGGATCGGCGATAATTAATAGGAAGTAAGAAGAAAGAAGAAAGAGATTTAAAATATAAAAAATTCCCGTGGAGGGAATTTTTTCTTGCTTCATCCTTCTTAATTCTTTCTTCTTGTATTATATCTTCGTTATTTCCACTTCCGTCATCGTCTGTCTGTGCCCGAATTTCACCTTATATCTCTTTTTTGCTTTAAATTTGATTCCAACCACTTTTTTCTGCTTGGCGGTTTTCAAGATTCTTCCTTCCACTTTCGCGCCTTTCAAAAAAGGAGTTCCGGTGCTGACTTTTTTTTCATCGCCCAAAAACAGCACTTCAGAGAAAACTATCTTGCTCCCCTCATCGCCTTCTAATTTTTCTATCTTAATTTTGTCTCCGACTTTGACTTTATATTGTTTTCCGCCGGTTTTTATTATAGCTAGCATAAAATATTCCATAAGTAGTTACCAGGACAATATATAGTATTTGAGCCAAAATGTCAAACGAAAGTTGCCTTTTCTCATTTTTGGAGATATATTATGTCTATATGGAAAAGATAAAAAGGTCGTTATTTTTCTGGCTGCTGGCAATCCTGTTTTTTATAGCAGGTCCGGCAGTTATTTTATATTCCCAGGGATATCGCTTTGATTTTCGAAAAGGTATTTTTGTCCACAGCGGAACCATCACGTTTAAAGCCAATCCGCAAAACTTTAATGTAAAAATCAATGGCAAACCTAGCAATTCCCAGCAGCTCAACCGCATCAATAGCTCGTTTAATGTCCAGGGGCTTCTTCCGGGAGATTATGAAATAGGCTTGGAAAAAGACGGCTTTCAAAGTTGGAGCAAGAAAACGGTTGTTCATTCCGGCGTGGCCAGCGAATTTTGGAATATTCTTCTTGTAAGAGGCAATTATGAAAAAACTGAATATGACACAAGTGGCGCCGAAAAATTCTATATCTCTCCAAAAAGCGATTATGCCGCCTATGAGAAAAAAACCGACTCGGGCCTCGAAATAAATTTGTTCAATATCAGCAGCGAAAAAAACGATTCCAGCTATAATTTTCCCGATTGGAATTTCATAGAAGACGCCAGAAAAGAAAATATCGAATGGTCTCCCGATCAGGCATATATTTCTGTTCCAGTTGAAAAAAAGGCGGATAACGGCTTGGAAGAATACAATTATTTTATTGTTGATGTTGACGGAGAAACTTCTTTTAATCTGGGTGAATTTTCTAATTTAAAAGAGTTAAGCGGCGTTCGGTGGGATCCCAAAGAAAAAGGTTATTTATTTTTTCGAAGCGGGAGCTCTCTTTATCGGCTAAATGCTAGGGATAATCTCGACATTGTCAAAATATCGGATGATGTTTTAAGTTTTGATCTTTCAAAAACCGATTTGTATTTTATAAAAAGCCCGAATAATCTGGCTTATAAAACTGCAACTGATGGAAAATCAGAATTCCAGCAAATAACCAGCGGTTTTCCAGATGAAAATAATCCAGAAATCCATCGGATCATTACTTATGACGATGATCGAATTGCGTTTATTAGCCGGCACGAAGATCTTTTTGTTTATAATAAAGGAGAATACGACACTTATTTTAAAAAATTAGGAGAGGGCGTAAAAGGCGTTCATTTTTCCGACGACGGAAAAAAGCTGCTTTTTTGGACTAAAAACGAGATTTCTGTTTATTTTACCCAGGACTGGGATGTCCAGCCGATACGATCTGAAAATGATCTTACTAATGTTACCCGCTACTCTGACGAAATAAAAAACGTCCAGTGGTTCAAGGATTATGAGCATATTATTTTCAGTACCGGAAAATACGTGAAAATAATTGAGCTTGATCCCCGAGACCACAGAACCTGCATGGACTTGTTGACAACCACGGTTGAAAATCCTTTTATCATTTACAATAACTACCTGGAAAAAATGTATTTTGTAGACGCAAAAGATGATTCTACGATCATATACTCCATAGATTTTCCTGAGCCAACACCGATTCTTGGAATCGGAGGCTAAAATTAAAATCAAAAATAAAATCTCAAAATGAAAAACGACAAATAAAGGAATTCTGGCAGCGAGAATTCCTTTTTATATATCGCTATAAGCTACCGTTTCTCATAATTTTCTTTGTAATATTTCTGGTATTCCCCCGATTTTATCTTTTTCCACCAGCTCTCGTTATTTTTATACCATTCGATTGTCATTTTCAGTCCGTCTTCAAAAGAAACTTCCGGCTTCCACCCTAATTCGTTTTTTATTTTTGAAAAATCTATGGCATATCTTCTGTCATGCCCCGCGCGGTCTTTTACAAATTCAATCATTTCTTCGCCTTTTCCCATAAGCTCCAAAATTGCATAAGTCAGTTCCTTGTTTGTCTTTTCGCAGTTTCCGCCAATGCAGTACGTTTCTCCTATTTTTCCTCTGTGGATTATGAGATCAATTGCGCGGCAATGGTCCTCCACATAAAGCCAGTCGCGCACATTCATCCCGTCGCCATAAAGCGGAATTTTTTTATTTTCCAGCAAATTGGTGATAAAAAGCGGAATGACTTTTTCCGGAAAATGATAGGGGCCATAATTATTGGAACAATTGGAGATCGTAGTTGGCAGCCCGTAAGTGTGGAAAAAAGAACTTACCAGATGGTCTGAAGCGGCTTTGGAGGCGCTATACGGGCTTCTCGGGCTGTAGCTGGTCATTTCATCGAAACCCGGATCATCAGGCCCCAGAGAGCCAAAAACTTCGTCTGTCGAGATATGATGGAAGCGGATATCCCCGCTGTTTTTGGCGCATTTTAGAAGATTATAAGTTCCTAAAATATTGGTGTTTATGAATGCATCCGGACCTAAAATTGACCGATCGACATGAGATTCTGCAGCAAAATTGACAATTAAATCAATTTTATTATCTTTAATAATTTCCGTAACCAGCTTTTCGTCAGTTATGTTCCCTTTCACAAATTTATAATTCGGATTATCCTCGACCTCTTCCAAATTTTCCAGATTTCCGGCATAAGTCAAAAGATCCAGATTAATGATTTTATAATCCGGCTTGCCCGCCGTTGAGGCGGGATATTTTTTCAGCATATAAAGTATGAAATTTGATCCAATGAAGCCGGCTCCGCCGGTGATTAAGATATTCATATTTTTTCTGTGTCATCCCGCACTTGATGCGGGACCCAGTCAGTTAACATAATTTTTTGACTAGATTCCCGCTTCCGCGGGAATGACAACACTAAAATGGTGATTCAAAATCCTTAAATTTCGGCAATAATTTATCTTTGTCTGAAAGAATCGGATTTTCAAAATTCCAATTAATATTCAAATCCGGGTCATTCCAGATGATTCCTCCTTCGCTTTCCTTGCTATAATACTCATCGCATTTGTATTGGAATTCTGTGTTGTCTTCAAGCGTGATAAATCCATGTGCAAAGCCTTTCGGCACAAAAAGCATTTGGAAATTTTGAGCAGAGAGCTCAAATCCTTCCCATTTTCCAAAAGTCTCGCTATTTTTGTGGAGGTCGATTATCACATCATAAACCTTTCCACGAGTTACGCGCACCAATTTGGCTTGAGCAAAAGGCGGCGCTTGAAAATGCAGTCCCCGAAGAACTCCTTTTTCTGCCGAAAGCGAATGATTGTCCTGGACAAAGTTAGCCGTTATGCCATTAGCTTCAAATAATTTTTTAGAATACGATTCCATAAAAAATCCCCGGTTATCTTGAAAAATTCGGGGTTTTATGAGAGTAGCGTCTTTGAGAGTGGTTTTGATGAATTCCATAGTTTAAATACTACTACAAAAAATGAACAAAATCAAAAGTCGGGCATATATCTGCCCGACTGGTTCCTCCTTTCTTTGCTAGACGAACATAATTTTCGCCAGCGATGGCATGTAATAGAGGATTTTATAGCTATACCTTACAAATACTCCTCCATGATAGGATGCTGGCCTCAAGGTATTGTTATCGTAGAACCTAAGAGGAATCCATCCTTCGAAAGCTTCCTCTTCTTCTTTTACTTTCTCTTTCCACTGTTCCATAAATTCAGAAACGCAAGCATGCTTCATTTCTCCCGTATCAGCCGAAAAAACAGAAAGAAGGCTGCCTTCCGGGATAAAGATCTCTTTTCCATCGGAGCCAATCACTCGAACATTGAACTCAACCGGAAAAGGATTGAGAACCGGAATCAGGGTTCCCCAAGGCTTGAAATAATAATCGAAAATGCCAAGCTCAAGCTCTGGATAGCCGTGCTGGAATTTTTGTTCCCACCTAAGCACCGGAACAACACTCCCTTTCTTGATTCCTTCTACTACCATTTCCATTTTTGGAAACACTTGCTCTACCGGCTTCATTTTAACCTCCTTGAAAAAATGTTATTCCATCTTCCAATCCCCTGCCAATGTTATATCGAAAATTTTTTCTTTGCCATTTTTGTCAATAATCGTTATTTTTCCGGGAACATCAGACACGCCTGATTGTTTCTGAATCAGAAGATTATAGTTTTCAGAATTTATATTCTTAGGAAGGTCATAATTAAATTCAATGCTTTTGCTCTGTCCCAGTTTTACGGTAACGATGCTACCGAAATATTTTTTCCCAAGATCTTCGACAAATTTCACGTCCCCGACATTTTTTTTGTCTTGGAGCCAGCTGCCGTTTTGAGTATAAACTCGAAGATATGTTAGATAATCGCTCGTCATCCAGTCTTTTGTTTTCCCAGTGTGATCGTAGGTTATTTTAAGCTGGGCTTTTGGAATATCTCCAGAAAAATCAACCTTGTATTCGAAGGATCTTTTCATGAAATAATCGCTTTTGAGCGAACCGAGATTGGCATCGACCAGCATAAGATAATCTTCGTTCCAGTTTCTTTTTACTTCCCCAGACCAGCCGGCCAGCTCCGCGCGCCTTTCAAGTTCCGAATTCTTAAAATATAATTGGATATCCTTGGAATTCAAATCATCCAGAAGCATCTCGGCCAGATCTATCTTTTTCGAATTATCAAGGTCCGTGGCTTTTTTGATTATAGCATCAGCAAGAGGAGCCATGATCGATTTCCGGTCTCCCCTTTTTTCGCCTTGCTTGTAAGCGCCCTGTTCTACCTGATATTCAAGATTGAGAATAGCATTTTCACTGTCGTATGTTCCCGGGTATCCTTCCACTTCCACCGGACCAGTTATTTCCAAAAACGAAGAAAGCACACCGGTATTTATGGCGATTATTCCATCAAAACTTTCCTCTCCTTTGCCAAGATAATAAAATTCCTCGGCTTTTTTGGCATTTTCCGAAAAATCCGGAGACCAGTTAGAATCCCGTAACTTCCAGGAATTTACATTTAAAGTTTCTTTTATCGGATAGGGCGGTTCCACTCCATCCGGAATGCGCCCGTCGAAATTGGAAAGGTCGTGCGCCTGAAGCAAGGTTATCTTTCCGTCTTTTATTTTCACAACTCCAAAGGACCCGATATATCCACCGCCGGGGCGAAGCTCCATGTTATTCTGAAAAAGAATCATAAATGTTTTTTCCTGGTCGTCTTCGGTCATGAGATAATCGGCAAAATACCCGATGGTTTTCAGTTTTTCCCTTTTTTCCGCATCCATAGGAAGCATATCCAAAAATCCCCCGGATACGACAGAACTGATTCCTTTTGTTCTTGCCTGCCAAAAAAAATACCAACCCGTCAGAAACAGGATAGCTATAATCCAGAATATTATAAAATTGCGGTTTGAATTGTTTTTTTTCATTATATTCAAAAAATTTTACGATTCAAAAAAATAACTTTAAACTTCATGTGTTTTTCCCTTCTTTTTTAGGTTAATTTTGCTTTTTTCACCAAATAAACACACAAAAAGTTTAACCGGTTATTCTAAACCCTTTTTCCCTTTTTGTCAAGTGTCTATGGTAATGTCCACACACATTTGGCGGTTTTTCCAGAATAGCGATATTCTGGAAAATGAGTATCAATATGCCAAAAAC
>JAKLFF010000009.1 GCA_022711335.1 Patescibacteria group bacterium
TCACTGACAAAGTCTGTCCGGGACTGGTCGTCCCGATTCCGACATAATCTCCAATGTTTAACGGTGAAACCAGCGTACCGTTCCTCTGCCAATAGTTGGTTCCCAATGCTGATTCATCCGTAGTGCAGACCAGTCCGGTCCCTTCCACGTACTTGCAGACTTTTCCGTTGGTAAGTGTTCCTTCTTTAAGCGATATGACATCTCCATTTTGCTGCATCATTGTCCCGCCCACTGAAAGGTTGGTTTCGCTGGAGATATCGATGGAAGTTCCAAGAGTAGAAGCAATAGTTATCTCTCCGGATGCGTTAGTGATGGAAATTCCCGATCCTTGAGTAAGAGTCGCCAGGCTGTATCCGGTTCCGTTTCCAATAAGCAAGGTTCCGTTTCCGGGATTGGTGGTTCCGATCCCGGTGCCGCCATTGGCTAGTCCTAAAATTCCGGTCACATTGGTGGTTCCTAATCCGATTTGTCCGGCGGTGATGACTTGGGAACCGTCGATTGAAAGATAGTTTTGTCCGGCGAGAGTTACCGCCGTGTGGCCGACAGTGGCGCTGGATGTATCGCACTCCAGTTGTCCGGAAGCGTTGAATGTGCACAGTCTTCCGACTGTCATAGTGCCTTCTCGAAGTGAGAGGATATCACCGGAACGCTGCAGGAAAGTTCCTCCGACTGCAAGATTAGTGTCATCGGAAATATCGATTGTTCCCAAAGTGATTTGCTGGGTGGCCAGGGAAAGATAATCGTGGGCGGAAGTTTCGAGGGTTACTGCGGAGTGTAAAGCTGAATATTGAGCAGAGGTCAGATGATAATATTCGCTGGCTATTCCGCCTTGGAGTCCGGAAAGAGAATTGTGAATGATATTAGCCGTATCAGCGCTAATCGTGATCGATCCGGAAGAATTGCTTACAGATATTCCGGATCCGGCTGTGAGATTGGCCAGGCTGTATCCGGTTCCGTTTCCAATAAGCAAGGTTCCGTTTCCGGGATTGGTGGTTCCGATCCCGGTGCCGCCATTGGCTAGTCCTAAAATTCCGGTCACATTGGTGGTTCCTAATCCGATTTGTCCGGCGGTGATGACTTGGGAACCGTCGATTGAAAGATAGTTTTGTCCGGCGAGAGTTACCGCCGTGTGGCCGACAGTGGCGGGATCTTGAGTACAAACCAGTCCGGTACCTTCAACATAGGTGCAAAGCCTTCCATCGGTAAGCGTTCCTTCTTTCAAAGAAAGAGTATCACCAACCAACTGCAGCATGGTTCCGCCGACTGCGAGGTTGGTGTAACCGGAAATATCAATTCTGGATGCGTTCCAGGAACCGGCAACTACATTGCCGGATGAATTAATTTGAAATTGCGATGAAGATCCGACGGAAAATAATTCCTGAGGATTGCTGTTTCCGATTCCCATGCGATGACTAATTTCGTTGTAGTAGAAATATTGCCCGTCCTGGGCCAGCTTGCTGTTAGTGTCAATAAACAAAACAGATCCGGGCGTCGCTCCGCCGGCGATAGATCCTCCCAAGGCAATCGTGGATGCGCCCGGCGGAGTCCAGGTGAAAACGCCTCCGGTTGTCGAAGTCAGAATGTATCCGTTGTCAGCCGGATAATTTGTCGGCAGAGTGTAAGTGACATTTTGCGATTGATCTCCGCCTTGGAGAGTTGTGTAATATTCAGGAGAAGCTCCACCTTCCAAAATTCCCAGCGTTCCGGCAATAGATAATTTTTGTCCGGGAGCGGTCGTTCCGATTCCGACTCGATTGTTAGCAGTGTCTAAAAATAAAGTTCCGCTGTCGAAATTAATTGAATAGTTTGAAGCGGAAGCACTGATGGTCAGATCATTGTCGAGCGTCATGTCGTCTTTCAGCTCCATAAAATCAATCGAGTCCGGAACAATCGCTCCGCCGACTGCTCCCCAATATGGTTTTCCCGCTCCGTCTGAAAGAAGAACTTGTCCGGCAACTCCCTGAAGAGTGAAATCATATTTTGTTCCATCGGAATAAACAACCGATCCGGCTGATCCGATCGCGCTGTTTCCCGTTCCGCCGTTTATCACCGGAAGGATTCCGGAAACATCAGTCAGAAGATTGATTTGTTCAAGAGTAAGTTCGGAATCGGAAACCGAAATATAGTCGTAGCTTCCGGCAATGGTAATTTCTGTTTCGTCGTCCAATCTTGGATCGTTCGCCAGCACTAATTTTTTTCCGCTCGTTCCGGTGGGAAGGATGCTGATATCAATTTTTCCTCCGGCGGAAATCAGCGGAATGTTTCCTGCTCCGGTTCCGGTGGTCGCGCCGTTCAAATTTTTCGCGGTATCGGCAGACTGGGCATTGGCGGCTGAGTATGCGTAAAGCGCCAGCGGTTCGACGGCGATTTTTTTTCTCGGAACCATTTCCGTATTTTCTCCGACTCGCACGCCAAGATAGAATTCGTTGTTCCCCGGATCAAGAACGCGCGGCATCGGATTTGAAATTCCGATCCTCGTGTTCATCACTCCGCTTTTGATGTGGACCGTCTGCGTTTCATTCCAAACTGATTGATCGGAATCGGAAGGATACGGATCAGCTTCATGGCGGTCCATGTTGTAGAGCGCGAAGCGGACTTCATAATCTCCTTCAGGAAGTTCTTCTCCATCCGGTTCGCTCACTTGCGCAAGCACGTCTATCCCCGGAGTTATTTTTTTTATCTCCTCGCCAAGAACTTTTGAATTCAAATTTCCTTCCGCCAATTTTATCCCGTCGGAAGATTTTATATCAAGAGAATTTTTTCGGCTGTTTTCTTTTTCGGAAAAAATTCCGGAAACTTTATTTTTTATCTTTTCCGCCGGCGCTCCATAATTTTCATAAACTCGATCAAGAAGCCCGGTTGAAAAAAATATCGCCAGAGCAGCCACCACCGCCAGAGAAGAAAAACTGAACGCGAAATTTCGTCCGCCGGATTTTTCTTTAGGAGCATATCCGGAACTTTTTTGGATCCTGCCCGAAAGCGCCAATGTTTTTTCCAAATCCTCCTTTTGCATTTCAATGAGCCCCGGGTTTTCTTTCTTGAGGACGACTTCTTTGATTTTCTCCTGGACTTTGGCAACCCGCACTCCTCCGCCTTTGTTGTTAGTTTTGTTCTCTAAAATAAAATCATCCAGCCATTCTCTTTTTGTGAACCAGTTGCGCCCGATTTTCTCTCCCTGGAGTTTTCCTTTCCGGCAAAGCAAATTCAAATGCTCCGGAGTATATCCGGTTTCCCTGGCTGCGTCAGAAAGGGTTATATATTTTAACTTTTTTTTGTTTAATTTTTTATCTTGTTTTTTATTCATTCTTTCTTTCAAAAATCATTTCGAATATTTATCAAATATTCAGCCGAATCATGCCTTTATTATACTATTTTTTTTGACTGTCAACAATCTAAAAATCAACAGTTATCCACAGCTGTTTTTTTGAAAATATTTTATCGAATTTACAATCAACTTTTGTTAAGAATCCGCTCTTTAAAATAAAAAGGTTTAAGCGGCGGAATTTGCTATCCTTTTGCCTGCTGATTGCATAAAAAATATCAGCATATTATATGCAAATTATGCGCATATGTAATAAGAACTATAAATAACTGCCGCTCCGGGCTTAATTAGGAGTTTAGCGGCCTATAAATCCAGATCTCTCCTGAAGTTTATCCCGCGCTTAATTTAAAGCGGGAATAATAAAATTCAAATTTCAAACTGTCATTTAAAGGCAGACAAAAAAACATTTATATCCGCTTTCGGTGTTCTATGTTGCGTGTTATATGTTTTATGACTCGATGGCTTATTTATGCTTTTTTAATATCAAATATATATCAAATATATATCAAATATTCTATTTTTTGGCTTATTTTGACATATTAGGACTTACGCGCCTAAGGTTAAACCTTTGGCTAGCCAAAGGTTTAACCTTAGGCTTCAGAAAACTTTTAAGCGCGTAAGTTCTTATATATACATATAAAAGACAACAAAGAGAGAATCAAAAAAAGCGGTTGCCCGCTTCTTTGATTTGAGTATTTTTTCTTTGACTATGCAAGTTCTTCTTCGACGATTTTTTTAACCAATTGCCCGTCAATTTTTCCCTTGAGTTTTCCCATAGCCGCTCCCATAACTTTTCCGATTTCCGATTTGGAAATTGCTCCGGTTTCGGCAATAATTTCCTTCACAATTTTTCTCGCCTCTCCCTCCTCCATTTGCTTCGGCATATAGCCCATAAGAATCTCCATTTCTTTTTTTTCTTTTTCCGAAAGTTCCGGCCTTCCCCCTTCGGCATATTGCTGCGCCGCATCTCTTCTTTGTTTCACCGCTCGCGCGATCACTTCCAAAATTTCACTGTCCGTCAATCCGTCTTCTTTTTTCTTTTTTTCAATCTCCCAATTTTTGATCATTGCGTCCAGCATGCGGAGAGTGTCGCGCTTCATCGCGTTGCCTTCTTTCATCGCCTGCTTGAGATCGGAAATTATTTTATTTTTTATTCCCATAGAAATTGTATGCTCTTTTTAAATTTAAATTACAAATACGAGCCGCAATAATTTTCAAAATTCTATATTCGATATTCCCATTCTCAATTCAAAATTCATTGGTTACTTGATCAGTTTCTTTTTCACATTTTTGAAATTTTCATCGTCAAACCTCCCCATCTTCTTGAGACGGGAAACCAGTTTTTTCACTTTCGCTTTGTACATCGCTCCCGCTCTCATCTCGCGCTTGCTCTTTTCATCTTTTCGAAATCTTGAACGGCGCGCTTGGACTAGAACCCCGCTTTGCTGGACCCGGCGGCTGAATCTTCTAATCAAGCTTTCTGATGACTCGCGGTCTTTCTTTTTTACTTCAATCATAGAAACCTCCCCTCTACTTTTAAATCCGAAATTCGAATATCGAAATTCGAAACAATATTTAAATACTAAATATTTCTAAATTAAATTCAACAGGCCTTTCTCATGATAGAACTAAAAATCATCATGAGCTCTGTCGCCTCCTTCGCCAGCGCCTGGCGCTCTTTGTCTAGACCCATATCATTCTTCACATCTATAAGCATCAGCCAGTATCTCGTTTCTTTTGATTCTTTTCTGGACATCTTAATTCTCATCACAAAGTCTTTCTTGCTAAGAGCTTCGTTTGCTTCAATATAATTTGCGCCTATTGATCCTGATGATCTGATTACTTGTTTTCCATCTTCAATATTAGCTATCGTTCCTGGAATTTTCTTTACAAATAATCTTACGCTTTTAGCAAATAAAAAAGTTCTTTCTTCAAGATCAAATTGTTTTGTATTTTTATTTTTTTCCATTCGAATTTGTTTCGAATTTCTAATTTCTTATTTCGAGTTTTCTAAGTTGCCGCGTGTATATTCTCATGAAGCGGCGCGCCGCCGATAAGATGGAGATGGACGTGCGGAACTTCCTGGCCTCCCCACTCGCCTACCCGAAATAGAAGCTTATATCCTTTTTCAGAAATGTCAAGATCGGACGCCAGCATCTTGGCCGCGATGATCATTCTTCCGATCATCTGCACATCGTCCTTTCTAAAATCATTCACGCTCTCAATGTGTTTTTTGGGAATGATAAGAATGTGCACCGGAGCCAGCGGACGCACATCCTTAAACGCCATTATTTCATCGTCCTCAAGAACGATCGCGGCTGGAATTTCTTTTTTTACGATTTTGCAAAAAACGCATTTCATAGGCATAAAACATATAGCATAAAACATATAACAAAATTTATTTTACGCTCTATGTATTTTTAATTTTACTTATTTCTCATGTTACATGTTTCATGTTATATGTTTCATGCTTCATGTTACATGCCTTGCGTTATATGATGAACCACGACGCTGTCCGTCTTTAATTTCTTTTTGATGATGTCGACCAGTTTTTCAACACTCACTGTCTCCTGGACGCCGGTAATCATGTTCTTTACTATTACTGTTCCGTCAAGCGTTTCTTTCTGCCCCAAAATCAAGGTGATTTCCACGCCCAGGCGGCTCGCGGATTTAAGCTGGGATTTTAAGCTGCCCCGGCCGAAACTTTCCGCCGCCATTATCCCATTTTTTTCAAGCTCGGAAAAAAGACGCAGGCTTTTTTTCTTAGCCAGGCTTCCGAGCTGCGCCAAAAATACCCGGGGTTTTGGCGCGCGGTAGGGTTTGGCCTGAACGCGTTTCATTTCCAAAATCAGCCTTTCTACTCCCAGCGCGAAACCGATAGCCGGAGTATCTTCACCGCCCATATTTTTTATGAGCTTGTCATAGCGTCCGCCTCCCCCAAGAGCGTTCTTTTTCCCCTCTTCGGATCCGGACCAAATTTCAAAAACAGTTTTGGTATAATAATCCAGCCCGCGCACCAGCCGGGGATTGATTATATAAGGAAGGTCGAGTTCGTCGAGATATTCCAAAAGATTTCTAAAATGAGTCCGGCATTCTTCGCATAAGTGATCAATCGACTGCGGCGCTCCCGCCACCGCCTGGGCGCACTTGTCTTCCTTGCAGTCAAGAACCCGAAGCGGGTTGTTTTCCATGCGCGACCGGCAGTCCTGGCAAAGCTTGTTTTTTTTGGATTCAAGATAGCTTATAAGAAGATCGCGATAGTCTTTGCGGCAATCCGCACATCCGATGGAATTAACTTGTATCTGAAAAGTTTTTATCCCCAGGCTCTGAATCAGCCGGTGGGCAACCTGGATAACTTGCGCGTCCAAAATAGGATCCAGCTCTCCGAAAGCGTCAAAGTTTATTTGATAATGTTCGCGATATCTTCCTTCCTGCGGACGATCATATCGATAAACCGGCCCCGAGGAAAAAAGTTTCACCGGCTTTGGAAGAATGTTCATCCCGTGCTGGATGTAGGCCCGGCAATTTCCGGCTGTCAGTTCCGGACGAAGCGCCACTTTGTCTCCTCCGCGCGTGGTAAAAGTATACATCTCCTTTTCCACAATATCCGTCCCTTCTCCGATGCTTCTTGCGAAAAGATTGGAAAATTCCAAAAGCGGAGTATCAATCCGAAAAAATCCCCAGTCTCTTGAAAGCCGTTCTGAAGTCCTCCTTATTTGATCCCAATAAGGCTGGTCTTCCGGAAGAATGTCTTTCATTCCGCGAAGAGTCCTGAGAACCAAAGGCTCCAAAGCAGGCCTAACGAGCCTAGTTTTTTTCACAAGCTTTTTTGGAGTTTTTTGAATTTTCTTGGGCTTAGGCATATATATAAATAATTTACAATTACCAATTTACAATTTACAATAAATTTTCAAGTATCAATCTTCAATTAATCCTGGTATGTTTTGATCATTGAAAATTGTAAATTGGTAATTAAAGTCGGATTAATTTGGCTTCCATTATTTAACATCATTAAACCCTCTTTCTAAAATTCAATAAACCGATATCTTATCCAGTGGCCACGCCCGCAAAAGCACCTTTCCCATTATATCTTTTTTTGAAACCGGCCCCCAGACGCGCGAATCGGAACTGTACATCCGGTTGTCGCCCATTACGAAATATTCATCCTCGTCCAAAGTCATAGAAATTTCTCCGCCGGTCTTCGCCGAACTGCCCAGATATTCTTTTTCGTCCAGCACGAATCCATTCGGATTTTCTTCGTTGTATATTTTCACCTGTCCGTTTCTAACTTCGATTTTCTCTCCGGGAAGCCCGATGGCTCTTTTTATGAAATATTTGGAAGTATCGAGGGGAAACCGGAAAACCACGACTGTCTGCCTCTCTATCTCTTTGAACGGTTCAACCGAAAAAAAGTTTTTTCCTCCAATTTCGAAATCCGTTCCCTTATAGCCGAATTCATTTATAATAAGATATTGGCTGTCTTCGAAATTCGGCTCCATGGAAGCTCCCTGCACAAAAAACGGCTGAAACAAAAAAACCCGAATGGGAACGATAATCACGAAAGCTAGCGCGACAATCTTGGCTATTTCCAAAACAAAACTGCCGACTCCGACGTAGCCTTCTTTTTCAAGATCTTTTTCCGTGTATTTTTCCATATTTTTAGGAGGATACTGCCTTATTTTATCACTATTTTGCCTCTTTGGCAAGAGCGATTTACCGCCTTTTTTAGCCAAAATATTCCCTCGTTAGTTTGACTCCGGCAAAGCGAAACGATATGATTAAATAAATTTCCAATATGCGTTTGCCAATATTTTAATCACTGTTCCCAAGGTTTAACCTTTGGCTAGCCAAAGGTTAAACCTTGAGCCCCGGAAAACTTTCAAACGCGTAAGTTCTAAATTTAAGAAATAATGAAACTACCAGCAAAGATACTATTTTACGCATTCGCCGCACTTCTATCCTGCGCCATCGCTTATGCCGCTTTTTTTGCCTGGAAAATTTATTCCACCGGAGAAAAAATAACCATCGTTCCAAAAAGCAATCAGAGCTTCATGGAAAAATTGAATTCCATCGTTGCGGATAAAAATTTTCCCGAACTCAAAGGAGAACGCAGCGGGCGGATAAACATTTTGCTTTTGGGAATCGCCGGAAAAGGAAAAGCCGGAACCAACCTCACTGACACTATCATGATCGCGAGCCTCAATGTCCAAACCAACCAGGTGGCGCTCATTTCCATTCCGCGGGATTTTTACGCGGAAATACCGGAGGATAAAGCCAGGATGAAAATAAATTCCGTCCTGCAGTACGGACTCAACAAATATAGCAAGGACGCTAATCGGGCAGCTAAAATGGTTGGGAATATCGTAAGCGAGATGACTTCCCTGCCGATTGATTATTACGTCATACTTAATTTCGACGGATTTGAAAAAGCCATTAATGCAATCGGAGGCATAAATATTACCAATGAAAGAGACATTTATGATTCCCGCTATCCCGGCCCGAATTATTCCTATGAAACCTTCGAACTCAAAAAGGGCTTCCACAATCTCGACGGAGCCACGGCTTTGAAATACGCGCGCGAACGGCACGATGATCCCGAGGGGGATTTCGGCCGAGCCAAAAGGCAGCAGCAGGTTATGCAAGCCGCCAAAAACAAAATTTTTTCCACCGGCACGCTTTTTAATTTTCCCGCGCTTTCCAAACTTCTCGACGCGCTGGGAGAAAACGTCAGAACCGATATCTCGGCGGCAGAAATGGAAAGTTTTTTCGAACTTTCAAAAAAGCTCGATACGAGGAATATCAATAATGTCGTCGTCGACGCCTGGAACAAAGAAAGTTTGCTCAAAGTTTCCCACGTTTTTTTTGGAAGCACCCGCGCCTTCGTTCTTATCCCGCGCGTTGGAAATATGAGCGAAATCCATGAGATGGCTCAGAATGCTTTTGATCTCAACAAGATAAAGCGGAGAAAAGAAGAAATAGCGAAGGAAAATGCGACTGTGGCAATAATGAATAAAAGCGAAGATTCCGCGCTGGCGGGTAAAATCAAAAAGCTTCTCAGCGAAAATTTCGGCTATAAAAATGTCGTCGTCGTATCCGACAATCGGAAAACAGCCGAAGAAAAAACCTTCGCCTACGACCTGACCGGCGGCGCCAAGCCCTTTACTCTGGATGAAATAGTCGGAAAACTGCCAGCCGCCGCTTCCTATGAACTTCCCGAGAGCTATAAAAACGCGATAAAAAATATCAGCGCCGACATTGTCATCGTCCTTGGAAAAGACATCGTTTCCAAGTATAATATGGAAGAAGACAGCGTGGAGGAATACAGGAACTTTAATGATGCCAATGATTATATGGAGATAATAGACAGTAAATAAAAGTTATCAATTTACAATGATCAATTTTCAATAAATCTACAATTTTCAATTTACAAATGAATAAAGCTAATTGAAAATTGCATAATTGAAAATTTATTGTAAATTGTAAATTGATAATTGAAAATTATGAAGTTAATAGTCGGTCTCGGCAATCCCGGAAAAGAATACGAAAAAACCCGCCACAACGCCGGGTTTATAATGATTGATAAGATCAGGGAAAATTATAATTTCCCCGATTTTAAATTTGAAAAAAAATTCAACGCCGAAATTTCAATTTCTAATTTTCCTCCTCTCCCCTCGGGAGAGGACTCGCCTCGATTCGACGAGACATCTTATCGAGTCGAAGCGGGTGTCCGAAGGACAGGAGAGGGAGGCGCCAGCGACAGCCAAAAAACTATCCTGGCCAAGCCCCAAACTTTTATGAACCGTTCCGGTGAAGCCGTGAAAGCCATTTTGGATTTTTATAAGCTGGCGCCTGAAGATTTGGTTGTCATCCACGACGACATCGACATTGAAATCGGAAAGCATAAAATTTCTTCTGATTCCGGATCGGCTGGCCACAACGGCGTCGCCGATATAATCGAAAAGCTGGGCACCCAGAATTTCAAAAGAATAAGGATCGGCGCCGCTAACGAAAAACTGCGCGCCCAAATCGATCCGTCCGATTTCGTCCTTCAGAAATTTTCAGAGGAAGAATTGGATAAAATAGAAAAAGTGTTAGAAAATATTTTAAAAGAAATTTCCGAGACTAAACCTTAGAAAAAATTCAGTAAAAGGTTTCCTTCTCTCCCTTTGGGAGAGATGTCCCCGTCCAGGCGGGGATAGAGAGGGTTTTTCGTGAAATTTATGTTTTTCTGAATCTAACCGAGCTCCCTCTCCTGTCATGAGTACATGACATCCTCTCCCGAGGGGAGAGGATGAATTTGGATTTTATTTTGGTCGGTTCAATTTGGAAACACAAAAGCCGCCCTTTCGGAAGACGGCTTTTTTATCTTCAAAACGCTTTTAACTGATTTTAATTAATTCTCATTCCTTATCTGGAATAAGCCATTATATAAAAATAAGTTTGTACTTAATTGTCA